>CAYVUD010000011.1:0-22893 GCA_964454725.1 uncultured Lachnospiraceae bacterium | reverse complement strand
CCTTTGTTTCATTTCAATCGCGGTCTTGACCTGCTTAACGATATTTTCCGGCGTAAGACCGTACTCCTCGAAAAGCTCCGCCGGCTTGCCGGACTTACCGAAGCGGTCGGTACCGATAATCTTAACGGGACACGGCGCGTTCGCGCATACGACCTCCGTAACCGCGCTGCCCAGACCGCCCATAATATAATGCTCCTCAGCCGTTACTATCGCGCCTGTTTCCTTAGCCGCCTTTATAATAATTTCTTCGTCTATGGGCTTAATGGTGTGGATATTTACGACTCTCGCGTCTATGCCCTCGTTCTTTAGCATATCCGCCGCCTCAAGCGCCTTCTGTACCATAAGACCGGTAGCGATAATCGTCGCGTCCGAGCCGCTCCTGAGTTCAACGCCCTTGCCTATTTCAAACCTATAGCCGTCGCCGTTTACGTCCTCAACCGCCAGACGGCCGAATCTCATATAGACCGGTCCCTGATGCTCGATAGCCGCTTTAACCGCCGCCATAGCCTCGCGGTCGTCCGCGGGGTTTATTACAACCATACCCGGAATCGAGCGCATAAGCGCTATGTCCTCAAGGCACTGATGCGACGCGCCGTCCTCGCCGACTGAAATACCGGCGTGAGTCGCGCCTATTTTTACGTTAAGCCCCGTGTAGCCTATCGAATTTCTCACCTGCTCAAACGCTCTGCCCGCCGCGAACATCGCGAATGTTGACGCGAACGCTATTTTGCCGCTCGCCGCGAGTCCCGCCGCGACGCACATCATATTCGCCTCGGCGATACCCATATTTATAAACCTCTCGGGATATTTTGCCTTAAACATATCCGTCTTTGTCGATTTTGACAAATCCGCGTCCAAAACGACAACATTCTTGTTCGCGCCGCCGTACTCAACCAGCGCCGCGCCGTATGATTCTCTTGTAGCTCTCTTTGCCATTATAAGGTCGCCTCCAATCCCGCGATTATCGCGTCTAATTCCGCAATCGCCTTATCGTATTCTTCCTTGTTGGGGGCTTTGCCGTGCCAGCCCGCGTTGTTCTCCATAAACGAAACATTCTTGCCCTTTGTCGATTTCATTATAATCGCCGTTGGCTTGCCCTTCGTTGCCTTCGCCTCGTCAACCGCGTCGAGCAGTTTATTGAAATCGTGCGCGTCCGTTACGATCACGTGCCAGCCGAACGCCTCAAACTTCTTGTCTATCGGAGTCGGGTTCATTACCTTTGTAATGTCGCCGTCTATCTGCAAACCGTTATTGTCAATGAAGATAGTGAAATTATCGAGCTTATAATGGGGCGCAAACATCGCCTGTTCCCAGACTTGTCCCTCCTCAAGCTCGCCGTCGCCGAGGATCGAATAGACTCTGTAGTCCTTGTTGTCAAGCTTTGCCGCCAAAGCCATTCCGCCCGCCGCCGACACGCCCTGTCCGAGCGAGCCTGTTGACATATCGACGCCCGGAACCTTATTCATATCGGGGTGTCCCTGCAAATAGCTGTCGATATGGCGGAAGGTCGCGCAGTCCTCAACGGGGATAAAGCCTCTCTCCGCAAGCGTTCCGTAAAGCGCGGGAGCGGTGTGTCCTTTTGACAGCACAAAACGGTCTCTGTTTTCCATTTTCGGATTTTTCGGGTCTACATTCATTACCTCAAAGTAGAGAAGCGTCAGAACGTCCGCGATTGAAAGCGAACCGCCCGGGTGTCCCGAAGCGGCGTTGTAAACCGCCGTAAGCGCGTTCTTGCGAACTCTGTTCGCGATAATGGAGAGTTCGGTTACTCTTTTTTTATCCATTTTCATTTTTCCTCCTTAATGCTTTTTATCCGCGGCAAAACCGGCAGATTGTTTTTTAATTAACTGTTTCTATCGCGTTTTCATACGCCTTAGCCATAAGCTCGTTAAGCCTTTCGGTTTCACCGGCGAGATACACATATCCGATCAGCGCCTCAAAGCCGGTGGCGCGGCGGTAATCGGTCATTGTCGCGTTTTTCGCCATTGTCGCGGACTTGGCGTTTCGTCCGCGTTTGTATATTGCCGTTTCATCTTCGCTCAGCATCGGCAGCAGCGCCTCAACGCTCCGCGACTGCGCGTGAGCCTTAACATATTTAACCGTGTGCAAATGCAGCTTGTGCGCCGGCAGGTTGGGGTGTTCCTCAATGACGCGCGTTCTCACGTAAAGCTCGTACACTCCGTCGCCGATATAGGCAAGAGAAAGCGGCGAGAGCTGTGACGGTGATTTATCGGTTATCATTCGGCTATACTCCATTTTACGCCCATAGGCGTATCCTCCAGCACGATATTCATCTCTTTCAGTTTGTCGCGTATAGCGTCGGCGGTCGCCCAGTCCTTCTCCGCGCGCGCCTTGCCGCGCTTTTCGATAAGCTCCTCAACCTCCTCGTCAAGCGTCTTTTCGCTTGACTTGACGAATAATCCCAAAACGCCGCCAAGTTCGCGCATCATAGCCAATATCTCCTCGATGACCCGCTTGGTATTCGCTTCCTCCTGCGAAAGCTCGGTATTCGCCATATAAACTATATCGAATATTGCCGCGATCGCGTCGGCGGTATTCAAATCGTCGTCCATCGCCGCGATATACTTTTCCTTAAAACCCTCGAGCTTTTTAAGTATTTCCCTATCGCCGTCCGTCATCTCGCGCTCAACGCTGTTTTTCAGCAAAAACTCAAGATTGCCGATACACGTATATACTCTCTCAACCGCCGATTTGGACTGCTCCATAAGCGTATCGGAGAAATTAATCGGGTTCCTGTAATGCGCGGAGAGCATAAAAAACCTTACCGTCTCGCCGTCGTACTTGGCGAGTATATCGCGCACGGTCGAGAAATTGCCGAGCGACTTGCTCATCTTGCGGTTATCCACGTTTATATATCCGTTGTGCAGCCAGTAATTCGCGAACGGCTTGGAGTTCGCGCACTCCGACTGCGCTATCTCGTTCTCGTGGTGCGGGAAAATCAAGTCCTGACCGCCCGCGTGAATATCAATCGTCTCGCCGAGGTACTTGTTTACCATCGCCGAACATTCTATATGCCAGCCCGGGCGCCCCATTCCCCACGGACTTTCCCACGCCGGCTCGCCCTCCTTTTGCTTCTTCCAAAGAGCAAAATCCATAGCGTCCCTTTTCGCCTCGTTTACGTCAATTCTCGCTCCCGCCTCCAAATCCTCTAAAGGCTGCTTCGAGAGCTTTCCGTATTCCTTAAATTTCTTGGCGGAAAAATACACGTTTCCGTCCACGTTATAGGCGTAACCGTTATCCTCGAGCTTTTTAACCATTTCGATAATCGCGTCGATGTTTTCGGTTGCCTTGGGGTGAATAGTCGCCGCGCGAACGCCCAAAGCCTTCGCGTCCTTGAAATACTCGCCGATAAAGCGTTCGCCCAATTCCTTTACGGTTATTCCCTCTTCGTTTGCGCGGTTTATCATCTTATCGTCAACATCGGTAAAGTTCTGCACAAACGTGACCTTATAGCCTCGGTACTCCAAATAGCGGCGCAGCGTGTCGAATATTATAAGCGGACGCGCGTTGCCGATATGGATATAGTTGTAGACCGTCGGGCCGCAGGCGTACATCTTTACCTCGCCCTCTTTTATCGGAACAAATTCCTGCTTCTGTCTTGTAAGCGTGTTATATATTTTCATACCAATCTCCGTAAAATTTCAATATTTATTTAATTATACCTCAAATCCGCAAAAAAAACAACCGTATTTTTCATATTTTGCCATATTTTTTTGACAAAAATAAAGGGCTGCCGTTTCGCGGCAGCCAAATAAAATTTTAATTCGGTATAAACAGCCTTTCTCCCTGCTTTAGCTTTTCGTCCTCGCCGAGGTTATTGAAGCTCAGCACCTCGGCTCTCGGAACGCAATAGTTTTTCGCTATGCTCCAAAGCGTGTCGCCCTTTTGCACGAAATAGATAACTATTCCTTTTTTATCGCCGCCCGAGAGCTTTTCCGTTTCAACCTCGTTTATGACGCTTATGCCGCGTTTTCTCACGATATTGGCGTTAATGCTTAAAATGCAGCGAAGCTCTATCTCGCCCGCGGCGTTTAAATTATAGCCGGTGTGCTTTATTTCCGCCTTTATCTCGGGTACGAGTCCGCCGCCCTCCGCGTCGCAGTCGAGCATATAGCTGAAGGGTATCTCCTTTTTTATGCTGTAAACCGGATTTTCGCTGCTGTCGGACACATAAAGAATATACGCTTCAACTCTGCCCTCGCATATAAGCTTGCCCCGCTGCAGCTCTGCCTTCGCGATATACGGCTTCGCGATAACATTGTATATGCCCGAAACCGCCGGCGCGTTCTGACCGCACTCCACGACCTCGCGAAGCGTGTTCTGCGAGCTGACCTTAGCCGCCGTTTCGTCGAGCGTCACCTCCTCACGAGAGAGCTTTGTTCGCATATACGGCTCATAGCAGTCGCTTATCATTTCAACCTCCGCGCACTCCGAAGCGCTGACTTGGGCGCATATCGCCGCCTCAACCGAAACTATTCTGCTGTCGCCGTCGCTGTCCTCCTCAACCTTGCAGTTAAGGTCGGTGATACGGTAATCAATATCGCATACGGTGTTTTCGGAAGCGTCGTCGCAGTCGAGTACCTCGGTAAACGGTATTTCCTCCTCCATAAACTCGATATTGCCGTTGTCGTCATTGTAGAGAAGGCACACGCAGACCGCGCCCTTAACGACAATTTTTCCCGTAACGGTTTTGTACTCCGTATCGGTTACGCGCGCGTCTGCCTTCAAAAGCTCGCCGATAGACGATTGTCCGGCGGGAGTTTCCAAGCTTTCTCTTACCGAAATTTCGTGTTCGCAAAAATCAACGCAGTTGCGAAGCCTGAGAGTTTCCTTTTTAAGCTCCGCGCTCTCGCTCCCGCTTACGTCAACCGCGATTTCAAGCGTTTTGGGCGCGCATACCTCGTACTCTACCGCGACTGTTGCCTTAACGCGAAGCTTGCGGCTGTTTATAAGCGTAAAATCCACGTATTCCGCGCTTGCGCCGAGAGCTATGAGCATTTCATCGGTAACGGCGCAGTCAATGGGCTGAGAAAAATCGAAAGAGGTAATAATGCTCCGTATTTTCTCGCCCTCCTTGTCGGGTATGTACAAAATTTTCAAATCCACTCTGCCCATAGCAGTGCAGCGGCCGTTTTCCACCGTTTTACGCGTAACGCACGCCGCCGCGTCCACCTGCAGAATTTTTAAAATATCCGGCTTTGTGTCGGGAACTATTATGTCGCCTTCGCTTACAGTCCTCGCCTCGCCCTTATTAACCGTTTCGTTCACGTTTACTCTTTCTTTGATTAATTCCATAGCTTTATCCTCCATAAAAATTATTCTTTACTATTAATTACTATGGAAAAACAAGCCCGAATATGACAATAACTCATAAAAAGAGCGGTTAATAACGCGCGTTTGTACGGAAAGCGGACGAGTTTTTTGTCCGCGGCGGCAATTTTGCCGGCGGCGGTAATAGCGCCCAAACAAAAACACGGCGGCGCGTCAGCAGCTTTAGCGACGCTCCGCCGTGTCTTATAAATACTTTATCTTATTGCTTATCCGCGAGGACAGCGTTGATTTTCTCAACCAGCTCGTCGGGGTCAACGCCGTGTACCATACAAGCGTCCTCTATCGACTCGCCCTGCGACGCGGGGCAGCCCAGACAATGCATACCTATTCCCATTAATATGGGAGCAATATCCATACTCATTTGAAGAGCCTCGCCTATAAGCGTTTCCTTGGTTACGTTCATTTATCCTTCCTCCTTTCCGGCAAAGCATTTTTCAAATTCTTCGCCATCAATAGTTTCTTTTTCAAGAAGCGCGTCCGCAACCGCCTCAAGCGACCGCATATGTTCCTCCAAAAGGAGCTTCGCGCGCTCATACTGAGTAGTAATAATGTTTTTGACCTCCTCGTCAATATCGGAGGCAACACGCTCGGAATATGTCTTGGCGTGTCCCAAATCGCGGCCTATAAACACCTCGCCGCCCTCATTGTAGCTGACAAGTCCGATTTTTTCGGACATTCCGTATTTTGTCACCATATCCCGCGCGAGCGACGCGGCTCTTTCAAGGTCGTTCGACGCGCCGGTGTTTATATCGTCGAATATCAGCTCCTCCGCGACGCGGCCGCCGAGCATAACAACTATTCTGTCAAGCATTTCCCTCTTTGACATATACATCTTGTCCTCGGGCAGATACATCGTAAAGCCGCCCGCCATACCGCGCGGTATAATGCTTACGCGGTGTATCGGCGTTTCGCTGTCAACGATTCTCGCAAGCACCGCGTGACCCGCTTCGTGATACGCGGTAAGCTTCTTTTCCTTGTCGGTTATAACGCGCGAACGCTTTTCCGCGCCCATCATAACCTTAAGGTTCGCGTCCTCTATATCCTTGCCGGTTATTTCCGCGTGATCGCGTTTCGCGGCAAGTATCGCCGCCTCGTTCATTATGTTTTCCAAATACGCGCCCGAGCAACCTGATGTGGCTCTGGCAATTTTTCCCAAATCAACGTCGGCGGCAAGCGGTTTTTTAGCCGAGTGAACGCGCAGTATTTCCTCTCTGCCCTTTACGTCGGGAAGTCCTACGACAACCTGTCTGTCGAACCGTCCCGGGCGCAGAAGCGCGTGGTCGAGTATATCGGGACGGTTTGTCGCGGCGATTACTATAACTCCGTCGTTTTCACCAAAGCCGTCCATTTCGACAAGAAGCTGGTTAAGCGTCTGCTCTCTTTCGTCGTGACCGCCGCCAAGACCCGCGCCGCGCTGTCTGCCCACGGCGTCAATCTCGTCGATAAACACGATACACGGCTTATTCTTCTTCGCCTGATCGAACAAGTCGCGCACGCGCGACGCGCCGACTCCGACATAAAGCTCAACGAAATCCGAGCCGCTTATCGAGAAAAACGGCACTCCCGCCTCGCCCGCTATAGCTTTCGCGAGAAGCGTTTTACCCGTTCCCGGCTGTCCGACCAAGAGAACTCCCTTCGGTATTCTCGCGCCGAGGTCAATGAATTTTTTAGGATTTTTCAGAAACTCCACAATTTCCTGAAGCTCCTCTTTTTCCTCCTCCTCGCCCGCGACGTCGCTAAATCTTACCTTGCAGTTTTCGGTTCGCATTTTGGCGCGCGTCTTTGTAAATGTTCCGCCGCCTCCGCCGCCGCGTCGGAAAAGGAAAAATATCAGAACTCCGAAAAGCAGGAGCGACATAAGCAAATCGCCCACGCTTATCCACGAAACCGCCGGATTTGTCGCCTCCTGTTTTAAAGTGCCATTTGCCATTTGAGCGGATATTTCCTCGCCCGCGTCCGCCTGCAAAACATCTAAGGACGGTATTTTTATCTTTATATTCTGAATTATTTTCCCGTCCTCGCCCTTAACGGCGGCGGTTACGTTGTTGCCGCTTATGTTCATTGAAACAACGCGTTCGCTCTTTATCGCGTTTACAAGGTCGGAATACACCATTTTATATTGCGGCGACAGCATATTTGAAAAAAGTATATAGGCGAAATATATCACTATAAAAAGCGCTATCCATGTGCCTACGCCTCTGAATTTCTTCTGCAATTCTCTGCCTCCTTCGGAATTTTATTTTTATTTCCTAATTATAACACAGCTTCCAAACTATTGCAATAAAATTTTTATGCCTTTCCCCGCGTCCGTAAAACGTCTGTCGCGGCGTTTGCCCATTACCCACGCGGTTTCGCCGTCAATCGTTAAAACCGCCGTTTTCGCGCGCTCACGGCGCGGTATTTTTTCGTCAATAAAATATTTTTTAAGCTTTTTCTTCCCCGTCATACCCGCGGGGTAAAAATAATCGCCCGCGCGGACGGAGCGTATAACTATTTTCGAGCCGGCGTCTCCCGCGAAAACGTCCTTCCCTTCCGCTATCTCCGCTCTCGCGGTAACGCCCAGCTCCTTTATATACACGTCCTTATTTAAAGGGATTTCATATTCAAACGGCGCAATATCCTCCGCCGCCCTGCCTATATACAGCTTTCCGTACTCTATAGCCGCGGCGTTTGCGTCGGGGAGATTTAAGCTTGTTCCGCTCCGACCCTTTTTTGCAAGCTCCAAAACGCTTTCGGCGTATTTTGACGAAATATCGCGTATACCCGCCGCCCTCATCATTTTAATAACTGTCCTGCGCCGTATCGCGATATGGAGCTTATTAAGCTCCGCAAGCTCTATCTCTCCGTTTTCGGCGTTTTTCGGAACCATCGTTTCCAAGAAGTCCAGCTCGTCGCCAAGCAGCTCCGCGTTATGCGTAACGGTTTCGATAATATTGGAATTAAAGCCGCTTTGCAGCTTCGGAATAAGCTCCAGACGCACTTTATTTCTTGTGTAAAGCGTTTCGTTATTCGTCGCGTCGGTCACATATTTAAGTCCGTTCTCACGGCAGTATTCCTCGATTTCGGCGCGGCTCGCGTACAAAAGCGGGCGCACTACGCTCCCGCGCTTTACCGGTATTCCGCAAAGTCCCGAAAGTCCGCTGCCGCGGATAAAGTTCATAATCACCGTTTCGGCATTATCGTTTTTGTTGTGCGCCGTCGCGATTTTCGCGAGCCCGTATTTTTCCCTTACACGCTCAAAAAAAGCGTACCGAAGCTCGCGTCCCGCCGTTTCCTCCGATACGCCGCGTTTTTTGGCGTAAGCTCTGACGTCATTTCTTTCGGTTATGCACTCGATTCCGAGACCTTCCGAAAACTCCGCGGCAAAACGCTCATCGCCGTCCGCCGCCTCGCCCCTTAAACAATGGTTCATATGAGCCGTGTATATTTTAAGGCTCAGCTCCTCGCGGAGCGTGTACAGTATATGCGTAAGGCATACAGAGTCCGCTCCGCCCGAAAGTCCTATTAAAACGCCGTCGCCCTTTTTCAAAAGCCCGTACTTTTCTATCGTATTTCTGACTTTATTAAGCATTATTCTTCCTTCAGCGCGTATTCAAGATTTGAAAACCGCGTAAACTCGCCTCTCCAGCCAAGCTTGAACATACCCGTCTCGCCGTTTCTGTGTTTCGCGACGATACATTCGGCTATATTTTTTTCCTCGCTGTCCTTATTGTAATAATCGTCGCGGTAAAGGAACATTACCATATCCGCGTCCTGCTCGATCGCTCCCGACTCTCTCAGATCCGACAGCATCGGACGCTTGTCGCTTCTCGACTCGCTCGCTCGCGAGAGCTGCGAAAGCGCTATAACAGGCACGTCCAATTCCTTTGAAAGGATTTTTAACGAACGCGAAATCTCCGATATTTCCTGCTGACGGCTTTCCGGACGTCCGCTCGACTGCATAAGCTGAAGATAATCGATTATTATAAGCGCGAGATGCTTTGTCTGCTTAAGCCTGCGGCACTTGGCGCGTATCTGCGAAACCGTAATCGACGCGGTATCGTCTATATACAGCGGCGCGTTCGCGACGCGGTTTACGACCTCGCCTATTTTCTCCCAGTCGTCGGAATTGATTTCGCCGTTTCTGAGCTTTCCGGTATTAACCGACGCTTGAGAGCAAATTATTCGGTTTACGATCTGCTCCTTCGGCATTTCGAGGTTAAATACGGCGACCGTTCGCTTGTCGTTTATGCTTACGTGTTCGGCTATGTTTACCGCGAAGCTCGATTTGCCCATTCCCGGGCGTCCCGCGATAAGGATAAGCTCGCCGCCGTGAAAACCGCCCGTCCGCTTATTCAGCTCGTCAAAGCCCGTCGCGATGCCGGTAAGACCGCCGCGGTTTAAGGAATTTTCAACAAGCGTCTGGTAACTGCCTATAAGTATGTTTCCCACCGGCACAATATCGCTTTTCTCTCTCGATGAGGCGACGTCGAAAACGAGCTGCTCCGACTGTTCCAGAACACGGTCAACCTTGTCGGTTTCGCCGTATGCCATATCGGCTATGGCGTTGGCGCTCTTTATAAGCGAGCGAAGCGTCGATTTTTCCTTTATGATGTTGGCGTAATACGCGGTGTGGCGCGTTGTCGGCACGTCCATAGCCATTGTCCTCAAATATGCCGTTCCGCCTACCGCTTCAAGCCGGTCATATTGGTTCAGGCGGTTTGAAACGGTTATAAAATCAATCGGACTGTTCTCGTTAAACAGCTCGGTTATAACCTCAAAGACAATTCTGTTTTCGGGCGCGTAAAAATCCTCCGCCCTTATTATCTCCAGCGCCTCCGATACGCTTTGCGAGTCAGTGAGCGTGCTTCCGATAACAGCCTGTTCAGCCTCGCGGCTGTACGGCAGCTCACGGCCCATAATATCTATAGGATTGTTTGTTTCCGCCATACAGTCCACCTCCCGAAAATCAAGGCTCCTTACGCCTCGCTGACAACTACCTTTAATTTGCCGGTTATGCCGGTATAAACCTTTACGTCAATCTCGGTTGTACCCAGAGTTTTTATTCCGCCCTCGGGCATTATAAACTTTTTCTTGTCGAGCTTTATATGATGCTGCGCCGTCAAGGCTTCAGCCACGTCCTTTGACGTAATCGAACCGAACAGCTTGCCGTTCGCGCCCGCCTTTGCCGACATTTTGACCTCTATTTCCTTCATTTTCCCGACAATCTCTTCGGCTTCCTTTTTCTCGGTCTGAATTTTATATTCAAGAGACTCCGCCTTGCCCTTCATTTCGTTTATGTTGGACTTTGTCGCTTCCTTGGCAAGACCTCTTGGAAGAAGGTAGTTTCTCGCGTAACCGTCGGAAACATTCACCATTTGTCCCTTTTTACCCTGTCCCTTTACGTCCTGATTTAAAATGACCTGCATTTTTATCCCTCCGTATGTTATTTATTTTCGTTTATATACAGCTTAACGGCTCTCTTGACCTCCTCGACCGCGCCGTCAATGCTTATATCCTTAAGCTGCGCTCCGGCAACGGTCATATGTCCGCCGCCGCCGAGCATTTCCATTATTACCTGAACATTTACGTCGCCAATCGAGCGCGCGCTCACGCCTACCGCGCCCTCAGCCGGATACACGACAACCGACGCGTGAATATTATCGATATTAAGCATTTCATCAGCCGCCTGCGACGCTATTACCCTAATGTTGGGGAATTTCTTATATGATTTCGCGACCGCAATATTGGGCGCGATTTCCTGCGCCGTCATCACTATCTCAACCTTGCGGTCATAGTCCTCCTTGTCCACGTTAAAGAGCCTTTTCACCTCGACGGTGTTAAGTCCGAGCCTTCTCAGATACGACGCGGCGTCGAATGTTCTGACTCCGGTTTTTAAAATAAAGTTTTTCGTGTCCATTAAAATACCGGTATACAGACATTCCGCCTCGGTTGTCGTAAGCGCGCCGCCCAAATCCATATACTGCAAAAGCTCTGTCGCCATTTCGCACGTCGATGAAGCATACGGCTCGTGGTATATAAGCGAGCAGTGTTCCAGAAACTCCGTCGCGCGTCTGTGGTGGTCTATAAGAACGACCTTCGCGGCGTTTTTCGCGAGCTGCGGACACGGAAGCATAGACGGTCTGTGCGTGTCGAGCACAACCACAAGCGTGTCGCCGGTAAGTATTTCCATCGCCATAGCCGGATCTATAAACATCTTCGCGTATTCGGTATCGCCCTTTAAATCGTCATAGAGCTTTTTTATCGCCGGAGAGTTATTGTCATATACAATATACGGCGGCTTGTTCATTGAGCGAACGGCTCTCTGAAGCCCCATCGCCGCGCCGAAACAGTCGTAATCCGCGCCCGAATGTCCCATAAATATAACCTTGTCGGAGCTTTTTATAAAGTCCTTTAACGCAAGAGCTATCGCGCGCGTCTTAACTCTCGTACCCTTTTCGTACTCCCTTGTTTTGCCGCCGTAGAAGCTGTACTGTATATCGTCCTTGACGCTGACCTGATCGCCTCCGCGGCCGAGAGCCAAATCAAGCGCGTTTCTCGCCGCTGTTTCATTTTCCGAAAGGCTCTTTCCGACGCCTATTCCTATGCTCACGCTTACCGGCTGCTTAACCTCTTCGCCGACGGCGCGAGCCTTGTCGAGAATATCAAATTTTCTTTTAATATACCCGCTGAGGTATTTATGCTCAAAAAACATAAAATATCTGTCACGGTCTGTCTTTTTTACAACAGCGTCCGCCTCGCTCGCCCACGCGCTTATAATTCCGCGTATCTTCGAGGATACCTGCTGCTGAGCGTTATCGTCGAGCCTTTGCAAAAGCTCGTCGTAATTATCGATGTTAATAACGGCTATATCGGTTTTTTCGTTGTCGTAACGCTCTTGTACGGTCTTTTCCGCCGTTTTGTCGATAAGATACATATAAACCGAATATTTATCCTCCTCGGAGGAAATTTCGGACTTATCCTTTATCATTTTGCCCAAAACCCTGTATAGCTTATCGTTAAGGCGTATTTCTCTGTCGATACTGTCGGCGTTTTTTAAAACCGCGCTCCAGCGTATATCCGGAATAATGCTCTCTATCATCGTCCCGAACAAATCCTTATTGTCAAAAAGCGCGGAAAAACGCTCATTGTACCACCTTACGGAGCCGTCAATATGCGCGACTATCATAGGTATCGGGAGACTCTCCATAGCGTTTGCCGATACCGTGTCGTTTTGCTTCGCGACAATATTTAAAAATTCCGCTATTTTCTTTTTACGCATTAAGCGCATAATTGCCGCGCTGACTCCGATTACCGCCCCCGCGGCTATTCCCGCGGTTCCCGCGATCCGGTTATCAAACCACAGGCAAAGCGCGCCGACCGCGACAAGTATGACGGCGGCTATATGCGCGAGCGCGCTGTAATACGCAATAATCTGACCGTAACGTTTTTTCATAATTTCCTCCCAAAGGCCGTCAATTTACCTGCCTTTGACATACTTTTTCAGTTCCGACATATCCGAGAAGGCGACTTCAAGCTCGTGTCCGTTCTCCTCGGCTATGGTTAGCAGCTCGGAAATTTTATTATCCACGCTTCTAAAGCTTATGCCGAGCCTTCTGGCAAGTATGTAATCCATTGCAATAATCGTGGATATGCTGTTTTCCACGTTGTTGTACTCGCCGACCTCGTCATAGTCGGCAAGCGCCTTGTAAAGAGCCGCGACCTCCGAAAGGATTTCGCTTTTAATGTTGTCTACCGCCTTGATGTTTGTTGAAATATTCATTCCGACGTCCTCCTAAGATGTTTTATATATTCCCCAAACACCCCCAAATGAATATATCAGATATTTTCCGCTATTAATTCCGCCATCTTTTTACAGCCGACCCTTGTCATACCGTCCGACATAATGTCGCTTGTTCTGAGGTTCATATCAAGAACCTTTGAAACGGAAGCCTCTATCGCGTCCGGCTCGTCCTTCATATCGAGCGAATAGCGAAGAAGCATTGCCGCCGAGAGGATAGTCGCGATCGGGTTCGCAATATCCTTTCCGGCGATGTCCGGCGCGCTGCCGCCGCTTGGCTCATAGAGTCCGAAGCTCGTTTCGTTAAGGCTCGCGGACGGCAGCATACCGATAGAACCGGTTATCATTGACGCCTCGTCGGATAAAATGTCACCGAACATATTCTCCGTTACCATTACGTCAAACTGCGCCGGATCGCGCACAAGCTGCATAGCGGAGTTATCGACAAGCATATGCTCGAGCGTTACCTCGGGATAATCCTTTGCCACCTCTTCGACAATTTTTCTCCAAAGACGCGAGGAGTCAAGCACGTTCGCCTTATCGACGCTTGTTACCTTCTTTCTGCGCTTCATCGCGACCTCAAACGCCTGAACGGCAATTCGTCTAATCTCGTTTTCGTTATACGACAGCGTGTCAACCGCGGTAACAACACCGTCAATTTCTTCTGTTTTTCTCTCGCCGAAGTACAGTCCGCCCGTAAGCTCGCGCATAATAAGCATATCGAAGCCCTTCGCGCTTATTTCTTCCTTTAACGGACACGCTCCGCTAAGCTGCGGATACAAAAGGCACGGTCTTAAGTTGGCGAAAAGTCCGAGTTCCTTGCGTATCCTCAAAAGTCCCGCCTCGGGTCTTAAGTGCGCCGGAAGCTTGTACCACGGCGACGTTGCGGCGTCGCCGCCTATAGAACCCATCAAAACCGCGTCTGACCTTTTGCAGATTTCTATGGTTTCGTCCGGCAGCGGGACGCCCGCGGCGTCAATGGCGCAGCCGCCCATTAGAACCTTGTTGTAATTGAATTTATGATTATACTTTTTCGCTACCGCGTCAAGAACGGTTATCGCTCCGCCCACGATTTCGGGGCCTATTCCGTCGCCCTCGATTACCGCGATGTTAAATTCCGCCATTATATATTCCCCTTCTTTATGTACTCAACCAGTCCGCCGGCATTTATAATTCCCTGCATAAATTCGGGGAACGCAACCGCCCGATACGTCTTGTTCTTTGTCTTGTTCGTTATAACTCCCGTGTCAAAATCAACCTCGACCTCGTTGCCCTCGTCTATATCCTCGGACGCTTCGGCGCACTCGAGAATGGGCAGACCGATGTTGATTGAATTTCTGTAGAATATTCTCGCGAAATCCTTCGCGATAACGCAGGAAATTCCGCTCGCCTTAATAGCTATCGGAGCGTGTTCGCGCGAGGAGCCGCAGCCGAAATTGGCTCCGCCCACCATAATATCGCCCTGTTGAACCTTATTCACGAAATCCTTGTCGATGTCCTCCATACAGTGCTTCGCAAGCTCCGCCGGATCGGAGGTCGTAAGGTGTCTTGCGGGAATTATTACGTCAGTGTCGATGTTGTCGCCGTATTTTATAGCTTTTCCGTTTGCTTTCATAATTCTCAGCCGTCCTTTCACATTATTTCTTCAGGCGCGGTAATTCTGCCGGTAACAGCGCTTGCCGCCGCGACCTCGGGGCTGGCGAGATAAACCTCGCTGTCGATATGACCCATACGGCCTATAAAGTTTCTGTTTGTAGTCGAAACGCACCGCTCGCCCTCGGCAAGTATGCCCATATGACCGCCCAAGCACGGTCCGCACGTGGGCGCGGAAATTACGCAGCCCGCCTCGACGAGCGTCGAGAGCGTGCCGTCCTTTAAGGCTTCAAGATAAACCGCCTGCGTCGCGGGGAACACGATTACTCTTATTCCCTTTTTAACGTGCTTTCCCTTTAAAATCTCCGCCGCGCGCCGCAAATCCGAAATGCGTCCGTTCGTACACGAGCCGATAACCGCCTGGTCGATTTCCACATCACCCCAGTTTTCGGGAGTTCTCGCGTTTTCGGGCAGGTGCGGAAACGCTACCGTGTGCGGTACCTTTGACAGGTCAATGTCTATCGTCCGTACATACTCGGCGTCAGCGTCGGCGGTAAATACCTTGTATTCTCTGTCCGTTCGTCCCTTCATATACTCAACCGTCTTATCGTCAACCTCGAATATACCGTTTTTCGCGCCCGCCTCAATCGCCATATTAGCGATCGTGAAACGGTCGTCCATAGTAAGAGAGTGCATACCCTCTCCGGTAAATTCCATAGACTTGTAAAGCGCGCCGTCAACGCCTATCATACCTATAATATGGAGTATCAGGTCTTTTCCGCTTATGTACTTGGGAAGAGCGCCCGTAAGATTAAACTTAATCGCCTCCGGAACCTTAAACCAAGCCTTGCCGGTTGCCATACCCGCCGCCATATCGGTTGAGCCGACGCCCGTCGAGAACGCGCCCAACGCGCCGTATGTGCAGGTGTGCGAGTCCGCGCCGATAACAACGTCGCCCGCGATAACAAGTCCCTTTTCGGGCAAAAGCGCGTGTTCTATTCCCACCTCGCCGACCTCGAAATAATTAACTATCTCCTGTTCGCGAGCAAAGGTACGAACCTTAAGCGCCTGCTGCGCCGATTTTATATCCTTATTCGGAGTAAAGTGGTCGGGGACAAGCGCGATTTTCGCCTTGTCAAATACCGACGCGCCTCCGATTTTATCAAATTCTCCGATTGCTACGGGAGTTGTGATGTCGTTGCCGAGAACCAAGTTCAGATTTGCCATAATCAGGTCGCCGGCTTTGACGCTTTCAAGACCCGCCGCGTTCGCGAGAATTTTTTGTGTCATTGTCATACCCATAAAAATCACCTCTTTAAATGTCTATAGAGGTAATTATAACATAAATTTTTGGGTTTGTAAATATATTTTAGCAAATTATCGCCGTATCTCCGCCATAATAACGCCCGATAAAATCATCGCTCCGCCAAGCATTTGCGCCCCTCCGACAATTTCCCCCAAAAACACCGCGCCCATAGCAACGCTTGTTATAGGCTCAAAGGTTGACATAATTCCCGCGGTCGCCGCGCCCTCGTATTTGACTCCGCGCTGAAAGAGCGGTATTGCCAAAAGCGTCACAAGAAGCGATATGAGCATAGAAAACACCCACGCGCCGGGCGTTAGGTCAAAGCTCAGACCATGCACCGCGTAACCGAAAACGAGCGTTGTGACGCTCATTATAAGCATAGTATAGAAGGTGAATTTGGCGGGATCCATATCGTCAAGACCGGAGCGTTCCATATAGATAACGTAAAAGCTGTAGAAAACGCCCGACAGAAGCGCAAGAATTATTCCCGCCTTGTCCGACGCGTTTTTTATATCCGCAAACAGAAATATTCCGACCGTAACAAGTACTACGGCTATGAGCTTGAATTTAGTCATTTTCTCGTGATACAGAAACGCCGAGGCAAGGACTATTATAAGCGGATAAATAAAATGCAGCGTTGTGGCGAGACCGATTGAAATATAGTTGTACGACAAATACAGTAAAACTATCGGCAGCGCGCCGCCGAAAATACCCAGAATTATAACGTGCTTAAGCTCGTCCTTTGTAAGCTTAAGCGGCTTTTTATCGGCTTTTGCCATAATGTAAAGAAGCGGCACGCACATAGAAGCCCTCAAAAAAGTCAGGGTTATCCCGTTCGCGCCGCCCTCATACGTGAATTTCGCCAGAACCGGCGCAAATCCGTATATAAAAGCCGATATTAATAAACAAATCTTTCCTCTGTTTTTTGAAATTCGCTCACTCACGGTGTTACCTCCCCGAATGAGCGGTTATATTACAGTTTTTCTATCTCGCTCATCCATAAATTTACGGAGGCGTCGGACGGCATACGCCAGTCGCCTCGCGGTGAAAGAGCGACGGAGCCTACCTTCGGGCCGTCGGGCAGACACGAGCGTTTAAACTGCTGTGAGAAAAACCTTCTGTAAAAGACCTTTAGCCAGCCGAGGATAAAATCGCGGTCGTAAATCCCGTCAAACGCGTACACGGCAAGCCTGAGTATTTTCGAGGGCTTTTCTCCGAAGCGCAGCAGATGATACAGGAAAAAGTCGTGCAGCTCGTAGGGTCCTACGATATGCTCGGTTTTCTGCGAAATCTCGCCGTTCTTGGGCGGCAGAAGCTCGGGACTTACGGGCGTGTCAAGAATGTCCTCAAGCGTTTTTTTAAGCGTTTCGTTATCGGTGCGCCGCGCCTCATAGTCAACGAGGTAGCGGATAAGAGTTTTGGGTACTCCCGCGTTCACGCCATACATCGACATATGGTCGCCGTTGTACGTCGTCCAGCCGAGCGCCAATTCCGACAAATCGCCCGTGCCTATAGCAAGACCGCCGGTTTTGTTCGCAATATCCATTAAAACCTGAGTGCGTTCCCTCGCCTGCGAGTTCTCATAGGCGGCGTCATAGCTTTCGGGATCTTGTCCGATGTCCTCAAAATGCCTTGTAACCGCGCCCGCGATATTGATTTCCTTTAAGGTAACGCCCAGGGATTTCGCGAAATTGACCGCGTTATTATACGTTCTGTCGGTTGTGCCGAAGCACGGCATTGTAACGGCGATTATCCCGCTTCTGCTAAGTCCGAGAGCGTCGAACGCGCGAACCGTCACAAGAAGCGCGAGCGTCGAATCGAGTCCGCCGCTCACGCCCACTACCGCCGTTTTCGATTTCGTATGTTCGAGCCGCTTTTCAAGTCCCTTTGACTGAATGGTGAGAATTTCCTCGCTGCGCTTTTCGCGTTTTGTGCCGTCGGACGGCACAAACGGGAGCCTCTCGATTTTTCTTGTAAGCCGCGTTTCGCCGCGTTCAAACTCCGCTTCGGCAACGGTGTAGGTTTCCGCGCCGCTGTTTTCGTAGGTCGTCGTCTTTCTTCTTTCACTCACAAGTCTTTCCAAATCAAGCTCAGCATATACACATTCATTCGTAAAACGCTTGCTTCTCGCCAAAACCGTGCCGTTTTCGGCTATAATATTGTCGCCCGAATATACAACGTCTGTCGTGGACTCGCCGTAACCGGCGTCGGCGTAAAGATATGCCGAAAACAGCCGCGCCGACTGGCTCGTGACGAGCATATGACGGTATTCGTCCTTCGCGATAAGCTCGTCCGAGGCGGAAAGGTTGGCTATTATCGTCGCTCCCGCCAAGGCGTGGCTTGACGAGGGCGGGTTCACCGTCCATAAATCCTCGCAAATTTCGACCGCAAGCACAAAATCGGGCATATTCTTCGCTTTAAACAAAATATTCGAGCCGAACGGCACTTTCCTGCCGTCAATCTCAATTTCGGCCGCCTCTCTCCTGCCCTTCGCGAAATAACGCGCCTCGTAAAATTCGGAATAGTTCGGTATGCTCATTTTGGGCACAACGCCCTTTACAACGCCCTTATTTATTATTGCCGCGCAGTTATACAATGTCTGGTTTACCTCTATAGGCAAGCCGACAACCGATATAATATCGCGGTCCGCCGTTTCTTTCGCTATGCGGGAAAGCTCCGCGCGCGCGCCGTCAATAAGGCTTTTTTGCAAAAACAAATCACCGCAGGTGTACGCAGTAACGCACAGCTCCGGAAATACAACAAGCTTCGCGCCGTCACGCGAAGCCGTTTTTATCGCCGAGATTATATTGTCCGAATTAAATTTAGCGTCCCCGACTCTTATATCGGGCGTCGCGCACGCGACCTTAATAAATCCGTCCTTCATAATTATTACCGATAAGTCCTTTCGCGAAATTAAAGGTTAAAAGAAAATTGTTTGCCGTTTTGCCGCGAGCTACAGAGCAAAAAGCGGTAAGACGGGCAATTTTATTCAGCCTTTGGATTCTACCTCTTTTCTAAGTTCCTCTACCTCCGAATGTGACACTGTCGTCATATTTGACCAGCGGCAGTCGGGAATTTTGTCCAAATATTCCTTTGCGGTCTCGTAGTTTCCGCACTTAACGGCAATCTGCGCTCCGTGGTAATACGCCTCGACAAACTGCGGATTAGATGATATTATCTTATCCGAAAGCTCCTTTGCCTTTTCGTACTCGCCCTTTTTGTAGTAGCAAAGCGACAGATTGTCCGTTATATCGCGGTCGTCGCTGTTGTACTCATACGCCTCAAGGCAAAAACGCAGCGCCTCGTCAACATCGTCGTGCAGGTACTTGAAATAGCCGAGCATACCGTAAAGAGTAGTATTTTTATAATTACCGTTATCGTAAATTTCATACGCTTCCTCTAACGCCTCGTCAAGTCTGCCCTGCTTAAAATAAACCATACAGCGCTGCTGCTTGGCTTTAATCTTATTCTCGGGCTTCACGCCCTTAACGCGGATAATACGGTTTAAAACGTCCTCCGCCTCGTCCGCGTCGCCGGTGCGAAGAAGAATATACGCGTAGCTTATCTTGATATTTGTTTTCGCGCGGCCTGTGTCGTAAGCCTTTTTATACCATTTCCTCGACTCGTCAAAATCGCCCGCCTGATACGCCTTATTAGCCTTAATAACGTAGTAATTCGGTATAAACGAATAAATTCCGTAGGCGAGCAGAAGAGCTGTTAAGCCAAGACCGAGCCATATATTAAATTTGTACGCCAGCACAATAATTACAGCCGCGCAGAGAATATAGATTATTGTCATATTTATCGCCCTTCAAATTTAAAATTCCGCCGTACCGACGGTTCTCGGGAACGGCAATACGTCGCGTATATTCGACATTCCCGTAATATACATAACCGCGCGCTCGAAGCCCAGACCAAAGCCCGCGTGCTTATTGGTGCCGTACTTTCTGAGGTCAAGGTACCACGAGTAATCCTCTTCCTTAAGACCCAGCTCCTTCATACGGCTTACCAAAACGTCGTAGTTTTCCTCTCTCTGGCTGCCGCCGATTATCTCGCCCACGCCCGGGACAAGCACATCGACCGCCGCGACAGTTTTACCGTCGGGGTTAAGCTTCATATAGAACGCCTTAATCTCTTTGGGGTAATCGGTTACCATAACGGGACGCTTAAACAGCTTTTCGGTCAGGTATCTCTCGTGTTCCGTCTGCAAGTCCGCGCCCCACTCTACGGGGTAGTCAAACTCATCGGCGTGTTCCTTTAAAAGCTCTATCGCCTCGGTATAGGTTACGTGCGCGAACTTGTTGTTTACAACATTATTCAGCCGTTCCAGAAGTCCCTTATCGACAAACCGGTTGAAAAACTCCATTTCCTCGGGAGCGTTCTCCAGACAATAGTTTATGATATACTTAAGCATATCCTCCGCAAGCTCCATATCGTCCCGCAAATCCGCGAACGCTATCTCCGGCTCTATCATCCAGAACTCAGCCGCGTGGCGCTGTGTGTTGGAGTTTTCCGCGCGGAACGTCGGACCGAACGTGTAAACATTGCGAAAAGCCATACAGTAAGTTTCAACATTTAACTGACCGCTTACGGTGAGGTTTGTCGCCTTGCCGAAAAAGTCCTTGCTGTAGTCTACGCTGCCGTCCTCGGTTTTGGGCAGCTTGTCAAGCGGCAGAGTCGTTACCTGAAACATCTCCCCCGCGCCCTCGCAGTCGCTTCCCGTAATAATGGGAGTATGAACGTAAACAAAGCCGCGTTCCTGGAAAAACCGGTGTATGGCGTAAGCAATCATCGAGCGCACGCGGAAAACCGCCGAAAACGTGTTTGTGCGCGGTCTCAGATGCGCTACGGTACGCAGGTACTCGAAGCTGTGGCGCTTCTTCTGAAGCGGGTAATCGGGGGTAGACTCTCCCTCTATAACTACGCTCTCCGCCTTCAGCTCAAACGGCTGTTTCGCCTCGGGAGTGAGTACGAGGATACCGGAAGCCGTTATTGCCGCGCCGACATTGAGCTTCGCAAGCTTTTGAAAATTGCCGAGCCTTTCGTCCTCAATAACTATTTGCAGATTTTTAAAGAAACTGCCGTCGTTAAGCTCGATAAAGCCGAAGCTTTTCGAGATCCTTATGTTCCTTATCCAGCCCGAAACGGTGATGCTCTTATCGCCGAAGCTTTCGGTTTCTCTGAATAACTTTTTTATCAATGTTTCCATAGGAAAATTCCTTTCTGCTCAGGTTATAACAAATTAATTCCGTGTTCTTCGCAGTCTTTTCTCATATCGTCGGGCCAGACGGACGCCTGCACCTCGCCGATATGCGCCTTGTTAAGCATAAACATACAAAGCCTTGACTGACCTATTCCGCCGCCTATCGTATACGGCAGCTCTTTATTCAGGAGCTTCTTGTGAAAATCAAGCTCGAGTCTGTCCTCGCAGCCCGCCTTCTTAATCTGCGTCAATAACGAGTTCTCGTCAACTCTTATGCCCATACTCGAAAATTCGTAAGCGATGTCAAGAAGCGGATAATAGATAAGAATATCGCCGTTTAACTCCCAGTCATCGTAGTCCGGCGCGCGTCCGTCGTGGCGCTTGCCGGATTTCAGCTCCTTGCCTATCTGCATTAAAAATACAGCCTTTTTCTCGCGCAAAAGCTTGTTTTCCCTCTCCTTCGGTTCAAGCTCGGGGTACATATCCTCCAGCTCCTGCGTGGTGATAAAAGCGATTTCGTCGGGGAAATAGTTCTTTATCCGCGGAAATTTCTGGCACACGATTGACTGCGTTGATTTCATCGCCTTGTAAATATTTTTAACGTATTTCTTCAATGTTTCGGTATTTCTGTCCTTTTTTTCTATAACCGACTCCCAGTCCCACTGGTCAACGTACATTGAGTGAAGGTTGTCAACCTCCTCGTCGCGGCGTATCGCGTTCATATCGGTATACAGTCCCTCGCCCGCGCCAAAGCCGTACCGTCCCAGCGTCATACGCTTCCACTTCGCGAGAGAATGTACTATCTCAAGCCGCGCGCCGCCTATACACGGCGCGTCGAAGCTTACGGGGCGCTCCACTCCGTTTAAGTTGTCGTTAAGACCCGTTTCGGGACGGACAAAAAGCGGCGCCGAAATTCTCTGAAGATTTAACGCCGATACAAGCTCGCGCTGGAACGTGTCCTTAATAAACTTAATCGCCTTTTCGGTGGTTCTTCCGTCAAGACTCGATTTATAATCCTTTGGTAACATCAGTGACATTTTTCCGTATACTCCTTTAAAATTATTTATCCGTAAATTCCACGCTGTCAAGCACAGCCTTGAAATTTGCTTTTATTGCCGCGAGATATTCTTCTCTGAGCGCGCCGCGCTCCTTTATCTCATCATCGGTAAGCCCTTCGGACTTTGCCTTTTTCGCCAGAATGTTAATTCTGTCTATTTTGGACTGTTCCAAACCAACACTCCCCCTGTCGGCGCATATTTTTCTATGAATTTCCATAGCTTATATCATTATACATTATTTACTTGAAAATTTCAAGGACAATCTGCAAAAAATACAAATTATTCATAGTATATATTACAAATAAGGAAAGGGGGGTTCATCATGGGTGAGTGCTGTCAGAGAGAGAACGGTCGCGGCGGCTGCAATTTTGACCTCGATATGATCCTTTGGGTTCTTATCATAATCGTAATTGTTACGTGTATGTGCAATAACGACTAATCCTGTATAAAGACCGGATATATTTTCGGTCTTTTCGGCGCAGCAAAAAAGTCCGGTATTTTACCGGACTTTTTTATCTTGCCTTCTCCGTCAATCTCACATAGCTGTTATCAATCACGCCAATATCCGCGCCGCCTAAATTACGGCTCCACGCCGCGTCCT
>CAYVUD010000010.1:0-26559 GCA_964454725.1 uncultured Lachnospiraceae bacterium | reverse complement strand
TCGTCCGTTTTAATTTATCGTCCGAATTATTTCTTTTCATACATAAATTTATTGATCGTTTCCATAATACTGATGCCGGAACAGCCGAAAGCGTATCCTATCGAACACGCCGCGACAGGCAGCGCAAGCATAACCGCAAGCGAATACCATTCCGTCGCTCCGCCCTGCAAATTCATTATGCCGCTGAACGGAAAAAACAGGAAATAGAATACCGTAGCCGTTATGACTCCGCCCGCCTCGCTGTAGTTCGGGAATATCGTTCCGATGTATTTGAGAAGCGCAAACAGCGCCGCCATCAGCGCCGCTATCGCCGCTCCGAACATAACGCCCTTGACCTTATTCGGCTTGAGAGGCGTATACGGCTTGCTGTCAAGAACACCGAACTTTCTCGCCCTTGTGTAGAGCATACCCGCGTACACCGCCATAAAAACCACCGAAAAAAACTCTTTCCAGCCGGACTTGTCCAAAAGATAGCCGAACACCACCGTACCGAATACGAATGTAACGCCCAGCGCCGCAAGGTGCATCAGGAACATACTCATAAACTGATATTTTACCGTCATTTTCATTGAATCTCGCATAAGCCTATAACTCCTTAATTTTTATATACTGCTTCCGGCTATATATCCCGACGACCACGCCCACTGCAGGTTGTAGCCTCCGCAGTCGCCGTCTATATCAAGAACCTCGCCGGCGGCGTAAAGCCCCTTCACGAGCCTTGACTCCATAGTATCGGGATTAAACTCCGACGTGTCCGCGCCGCCCTTTGTCGTCTGGGCGTTATTCCAGGACATAGTGCCCTCGGTTTTAAACCGCCACCTTTTCATAGTCGCCGCGATTTTTTCTATATCGCGTTCCGTAAGAGTAAGCGCGTATCTCGACAGCGGCTCTATACCCAGAAATTTCAAAAGCGCCTGTCCGACGCGTTTATTCAAAACTCCTACAAAAAAGTTTTCGAGCGCCGCCTTGGGCGCGCGGTTCACGCGCTCGGCAAGCATTGAAACAAGCCGCTCCGCGCTGTATTCGGGCGTTATGTCAAGGTAAATATACTCCTGTCCGTCAAAGCGCGAAGAAGCCGCAAACACCGGCGGTCCGGAAAGACCGTATTCCGTAAACAGTATCTCGCCCCGCTCCGTTACATCTCCCAAGGTAAGCGTTCCTTGTATTTTTATGCCCTTAAGCTTTTTAACAACGTCCGTTTCCGTCTTTATCTGCACCAAGGACGGTCTTAGCGGCGTTATTTTATGCCCGAAGCCTTTAAGTATATCATAACCGCCTCCGTTTGAGCCGAGGTTTGGCGCGGCTCTGCCGCCGGTCGTTACAATGACCGCGCCGGCGGTAAAGCTCTCGCCGCCGTATGTTTTTATCGTAAACTCATCTTTGTTTTTCGTAACCGATTTGACCTCGCGGCCGGTTTTGACCTCCACGCCCAGCTCCTCTGTTCTCATTCTCAGAACGTCAAGCACCGCCGAAGCCTGATCGGAGTACGGATAAACCCTGCCGCCCTCCTCAACCTTGTGCCATACGCCCAAATCGTTAAAAAAATCAAGCGTTTCCTTTACCCAGAAGCGTTTTACGGCGCCCTCGGCAAACCGCGGATTTTTACCGTGATAGTGCGACGTATCCGCGTTTATGTTTGTCATATTGCAGCGTCCGTTGCCGGTGGAGAGTATCTTCCGTCCGACGCGGTCGTTCTTTTCAAATATCGTCACGCCGTTTCCGTTTGAAGCCGCCGCAATCGCCGCGGCAAGTCCCGACGCGCCGCCGCCTATTATCGCAGTATTCATTTCATCTCCTGTTTCTTCTGTTCGTGTTCCTCCAGATATTCCTCGCCCACCGCTTTGAGTATCGCGGCGACAGGCACCGATAAAAGCATTCCTATAAATCCGAAAAGCGTTCCGCCCACTGTTACGGCGAGAATGATAAGGAGCGGACTTATTTCAAGCGATTCGCCCATAATCTTCGGTCCGAGTATGTTGCCGTCTATCTGCTGAATCACCAGAAGCGCCAGCGCCGCCCACACCGTTTTCCAAATTCCGCCGGTCAAAAGCGTAACAAGCGCGGCTATTACGCAGGAAATAATCGAGCCGAAATACGGTATCATATCCATCGCGCCTATGAAAAGTCCGAGTATAACGGAATATTTGACCTTCATAAGCGAGAGCGCCGCTCCGCACACAACCGCCGTTACCGCGCTGCATATAAGACGGCTGTAAAGGTAATTGGTAAAAATATCGTTTATTCTTCCCGCGTGCGACACGACCGAGGAAACCGTATCTTCCCTGAAAAACGCCCGCATAAGCCGCAAAACGCCTTTCTTAAGCTTTTCCTTCGCGAGGAGCATATATACCGACGCGATTATCGCTATAAATATATTCACCACGCCCGAGGTTACATCGAACACGCCCTGCGCGTACTTTCCGAACTGCGCCATATCTATGGATTTAAAAATACCGCCCGCCGCGGAATAAAGGTCAAAGCCGCCGTCGCCGAAAATATTAAATTTCTTTACGATTTCAAAATCGTTAAGCCAATTCTCGATAACCGTCGCGTAAGTTGGCAGATTGTTATACAATTCGATAATATTCTTGTATATTGCCGGCAGCAGCGCCCCGAGAACAACAATTACAACGGCAAACGCGAGCAGATACACGATAAGTATGCTTACGCCCTTGGCGCGCTTTTTAATAAACGCGTTTTTTCGCCCGCGAAAAAGCTTCTCTATCCTTTTGGCGGGAATATTGAGCAGATACGCTATGACAAAACCCGTAACAAACGGTCCGAACGCGCTTATAACCGTTCCTATGCCCTTTAATATATTGCTGAAATTGTCAAAGGTCTTGTAAACCGCTATAACCGCGACGCAAAATATAAACGCCGCGATCCATTTGTAATATTTTTCAAAACGCTTCATATTTTGTCTCCTTAAAACAAAAGGCGGTAAAACCGCCCTTTGTTTTTATTATATCCTTATTCCGAAAGGATAATAACCAGCGTCGCGATGTAAACTCCGTTGGATACGCTGTATTTAACCTCTACGGTCTGGTCGGCGCTTAAATCCGAAAGCTTTTTCGTGGTTCCCGCCACGGTTATATATGTCGTGGACTGCTTGTTGCTGTCGGGGCACTGAAACTGCATTACCTCTCCGTTGTCTTTTCTTATCGTTATAACCTTGTACGAGCTGTTCACTCCCGTAACAACGCCCGTCGCGGAGCCTGACAAATCCTGCACGCTCGTCGCGACGATTTTCGTTACCGCGTTCGACTCCGTTGTTATTTTAACCGTGTCGCCCACGCTGAAATCGCTTAATTTGCCCTCCGAGCCGTTTATTGTAATTTCAACCTCGGAGGTTATGTCGTAGTCACGCTCCTTGCCGTCTACCTTGACGGTCATACTCGGAGTCGAGGAAATAGTTATCGCCTGTATCGTTCCCTCGACTGTCGCGGTCTTTGATACAGCCGCTATTTTTTTAACTTCTCCGTATTCTATTGTAAGAGTTACCGTATCTCCCGTGTATATGCTTCTCAAATCGGAGCTTTTGCTGTTCTTTGTTACCGATACGTTGTCGGAAATTACATATGTTTTTCCGTCATACTCCTTATCGGCGTGACTTATCGTTATTGTTGTTTTCTCGTCAACGTCGAGGCTCTCGACCGTCGCGCCCGAAACGGTTATCGTTTTTGTCGAACCCTGAACGCTTACGACCTTGCCGCCGACAACCTCAAGCGTAATCGAGTCGCCGTCCGTGAAGCTACGCATAGTCGCGGGAGAACCGTCAAATGTTACGGAAACGTCCGCGGAACACTCGTACTGCTTCGCTTCGCTTTCGCCCGTCGGGATAATCCTAATCTTAACCGTTCCGTTGGAGGTTGAAATGCTCTTATACTGACCCGTAACGGTTTCGTCCGGCTCGGAGGTAATCGTGTCAACCGCGGCAAGCGTATCGCCGCTGAGAGTTATAACCGCCTGAACGCCTTCGGTCATATCCTTCGGCATAACCGCGTCGCCAAGCTCGCGCATAGCCGTATCGTCCGTATAAACATATGAAACCTGCTGTCCCTCGGGATCGGTCACGGTAATCTCCCTTGTCGAGGTATCTATTCCGGTAAGGTTTACCCGCTTAAAGCTGTACGCGGTTTTGGACACCGTTCTCGAAAGCATAACCGCCATCTGGCTTCTTAAAACAGACGTGGCGGGCGAGAACATATTATCCTCCATACCCTGCATAATGCCCGCTTCCGTGGCGTACTGAACATACTGTACCGCGTTCGCGGGTATTTCGTTCGCGTCGGCGTAGGAAAGCGCCACGCCCAAATCCGATAACGCTTCCGTTTCGCCGCCCATAGCCTTTGTTATTATAATAGCCGCCTCGCTTCGCTTCATAGGATTGTTCTTTTCCGTACCCAAAAGATACGTGTCAAGATCCGATTTTTGCAGAGCGCCCTTATAAAGCATATAAACTATTTCGTCCTTTCCCCACGAAAGTGAGTAGGGCGTCAGCATTGAGTCGTATTCGTTATGCGCCAGCTCGAGAACAGGCTCGTTTACCTCCTCGAGCGCGCCCATAGCTCTCGAGAAAAGCGCAAGACACTCAAGCCTCGTGACCTCGTTGTCGGGGCGGAAAGTTTCGTCCTCATAGCCGGTTATATAGCCCTTATTCGCCATATCTATTATGTAAGGCTGCGCCCAAGTGTATTGCGGCTCGTTTATATCCGAAAAGCTCGCGCTGTCCGCCGCTGACGTACTGTTTGCCGCCATTGCCGGCGTAAGCTGCGCGGCGAGCATTGAAGCCCCGATAACCGCGGCGGCCGTCCTTTTAAACATTGTATTTTTCATAGAAACCTCCATTCCCGCGCCCTCGGGCGCAATTCGGCAGGGGTTTGTCCCTCCCCTATCCATACATAGTTCTACATTTATTTTATTCTAACATAGAGCATTTTTTTTGGCAATAGCTTTAAGCCCTTTTCGCGAAAATTTAATCGAAAATTCACATAATTTTATGAAATTTGAAACATTTCTGAAAAATACAGAGAAAAAATTTTTTTGCTACTATATAAATAATAATACGGCGGCGCGTTTTTTCCAGAAATTATGTCTTGAAAATACGTCCGCGATACTGTATCATAAGAC
Source organism: uncultured Lachnospiraceae bacterium (assembly GCA_964454725.1). Classification (GTDB taxonomy): domain Bacteria; phylum Bacillota; class Clostridia; order UBA1381; family UBA1381; genus JALEPO01. The sequence goes on along the minus strand of CAYVUD010000010.1, from coordinate 21,429 downwards.
TCGCGGTTGACATAATACGGTTGACATAAGCCGGCGAGCGTCAGCCGCGGAGGTTATAGGATAAGGGGTTATCCCCAAGACACAAGGAGGATTTTCTATGAACAAATTTTCACAAAAAATTCTTAGCGCGATTTTAGCGTCGGCGACGCTTGGCGCGGCGGCGAGCGTTCCGGCTTTCGCCAAAATCCCCGACGACGTGGCGGGAACACGTTTCGAGGAACCGGTTCAGGTATTATCGGCGCTTAAAATTATGATCGGCGACGAGAACGGCGAGTTCAGACTCGACGACACGATCATTCGTTCGGAGGTCGCAAAGATGGCTGTCCACACAATCGGTCTTGACGAGGCTGCCGAAGCCGCAAAGGGCGGCACAAAATTCGACGACGTATCAACGGATCACTGGGCAAACGGTTATATCAACATCGCTACCCAGCAGGGTCTTATCGAGGGCGACGGCGACGGCAACTTCAGACCCAACGACCCCATTTCGTATGCCGAGGCAATGGCTATAATGGTTCGCGCGACGGGCTATGAGGTTTCCGCGCAGGATAAGGGCGGCTACCCCAACGGTCATATCACGGTCGGCACGTCGAACGGTCTTTCAAAGAACGTGACGGGCGCGTCGGGCGACCCGATTTCGCGCGGCAACGTCGCGTATCTTACCAACAACGCTCTCGAGGTAAACCTTATGGAGCAGACAAGCTACGGCTCGTCGGTTAAATACGAGGTAACGGATAAAACCCACTTAAAGGACACATTGGAGGTAACGAAGGCCGAGGGTCAAATCGAAGCGATTGAGAAAACATCTCTTACGGGCGCTTCGTCGCTTGCCAAAAATCAGCTTAAAATCGACGGAACGACCTACAACGCGGCATACAATATGAACAATCTTTTAGGCTACAAGGTAACCTACTATGTTAAGGAAAACAGTTCGGGAGCAAGCGAAATTATCCTCGCTATGCCCTTAAAGAACCAAAATAACGAGCTTGTGGTAAACGCCGATTTGTTCTCCAAGCTCACAACAAAGAACTCCAACACGGCGGTTGAGTATTACAAGGACGAAAATTCGTCAAAGACAGCTACGGCGGAGCTGAGCGCGGACTACGTTCTTATCTATAACGGCAAGTACGAGGAAAAGAATGACGAGCTTTTAAACATCGCGGACAAAGCGGGTAAGCTTACTCTGCTTGACGCCGACAAGGACGGCAAGTACGAGATAGTATTCGTGACGGTTTACGAGAATATGGTAGTTGAAGAGGTTACGGCTTCAAACAAAATCGTTGACAAGTATACGGGCAAGACCTTAAAGCTTGACGACGTTGACTACAGAATCACAAAGGGACTCGATGAGATAGAAGCCGGAGACCTTCAGGAATACGACGTGCTTTCAATGTCGGTAAGTCTTGACGGCGAGCTTTACGACATTCACGTTATAAACAGCAAGGTCGAGGGTAAGGTTACCGGCACGGACGAGGAAGGCGTATATATCGACGGCGAGCTTTACAAAATAGCCGCCAACTATACCGACTCTATCACAATCGGTATGGAGGGAGCCTTCTATCTCGACATCGAAAACAAAATTGCCGCCGTTGACACAGCGGCGCGTCTCAGCTCGGGCTACGCGTATCTGATAAACGCCTACACCGAGAGCGGCAAGGACGTTTCAAACTTCAAGCTCTTCACAAAGGAAGGCAAGACCGTAACGGTTGAGGCAAACGACAAGATAAAGCTTAACGACAAGAGCGGCGTTAAGGCGGAGGACGCTGTTAATAGCTTCGTTCTCGAGGACGGAAGCATCGACAGACAGCTCGTGACCTACACCATCAACTCCGATAACAAGCTTACGGCTATAAGAACAGCCAAGGATAACACCGAAGCGGGTACAGCCGATATAAACAGCTTCACCAAAAACCTCGTTTTGGAGGGAGCGGAGTTCTCGGCGGCGCAGTCAAAGCTCGGTAACGTAAGAATTGACGACAACACTATCATCTTCGACATCACAGAGGACACAAACAACTACTCGATTCAGAATAAGGACGTATTCGAGGACGAGCAGAAGTACGACGCTATCGTTTACGATATGACCGAAAACTACACCGCAAAGGTTATCGTTCTTACCAACTCGGCAGTAAAAGCTAACGCCGACTCGCCAATAGCGGTTGTCAAGAACATCGCTTCGGCGGTAAACGACGACGATGAGCAGACAGACCTTCTTATCGCGCTTGTTGACGGCGAGGAAAAAGAGATTTTCGCCGACAGCGAAAACGTTCTTGTCAAGGGCGAGGGCGCTAAGCTTCAGGCAGGCGACATTATTCAGTATAAGACAAACGCTTCGGACGAAATCGTAAGCATCAGACTGCTCTTCGACGTCGCGTCAAAGGATACGGAGGCGGTAAACGAGCCGGTTGAAAACCTCGTAACGGTATACGGCAAGGTTACGAAGAAATTCACAGACTCGATAAATGTTACGGTAAACGGCGGCAGCGCGGTAAACTACTCGCTCGGCGAGGACGTAAAGGTTTACTCGGTAGACACAACTACGTCGAAAAACAAAATCAGCGCGGCGCAGATAAACGATATTCAGAGCTTCGATGAGGACGAAAACAACAGAATTTTCTTAAAGCTCTACAAAAATACCGTTCAGGAAGCCGTAATCGTAAAATAATCAGAACCTTAAAAATTTCTCCTCTTTCTGTATAAATCACACTCGGAGCCGCGCGCCAAAACGCGCGGCTCCTTTTTTTACGGAAAATTTTTTTAAACGGTATCACGCGATTTATTTTTCATATTGATTTGTTCTTCGTCTTAGTGTATAATATATCCGTAACCAACAAATCCGAAAGGAGTTTAAAACAATGAGCGACGTTAAAATATGGTCAAAGGCCGTTATAATTCCCACATATGAAGCGGGCGAGCCGACAAAGCTTCCGATGTTTCTGGAAAAGAGAGTATATCAGGGCAGCTCGGGCAGAGTTTACCCTCACCCCGTCAGCGAAAGCATAAGCGACGAAAAGACCGATAAGGAATACACCGCGGTGTTTCTCGAAAACGAATATCTTCTGGTAATGATTTTACCGGAGATAGGCGGCAAGGTTCACCGTATCTTGGATAAAACAAACAACTATGACGCGGTTTACCGCAACGAGGTCATAAAGCCGGCTCTTGTGGGGCTGGCGGGACCGTGGGTATCGGGCGGCATTGAGTTCAACTGGCCGCAGCATCACCGTCCCTCGACGTTTGACCCCGTTGACTGGATAATGCGCGAAAACGCGGACGGTTCCGCGACCGTTATCGTGAGCGAAATAGAAAATATGTACCACACAAAGGGTATGGCGTCGTTTACGCTCTATCCCGACAAGGCGTATCTTGAAATAAAAGGGCAGCTCTACAACCCCACCGACCGTCCGCAGACGTTTCTGTGGTGGGCAAACCCCGCCGTCGCGGTAAACGACTATACACAGTCGATATTCCCGCCCGACGTTCACGCGGTTATGGATCACGGCAAAAGAGACGTTTCCTCCTTCCCTATCGCCACCGGCACCTACTATAAAACGGACTACAGCGAGGGCGTGGACATTTCGCGCTACAAAAATATCCCCGTTCCGACCTCGTATATGGCGTATCACTCCGACTATGACTTTATCGGCAACTACGACTACGGCAAGGACGCGGGACTTCTCCATATCGCCGACCACCATCTCTCGCCCGGCAAAAAGCAGTGGACTTGGGGTTCGGGCGATTTCGGAAAGGCGTGGGACAGAAACCTGACCGACGCAAACGGCCCGTATATCGAGCTTATGACCGGTGTGTTTACCGACAATCAGCCCGATTTCACCTTTATCGCGCCGTATGAGGAAAAGACCTTTACGCAGTATTTTATGCCGTATAAAAACGTCGGCGCGGTCAAAAACGCGACGACGGAGGCTGTAATCAATCTCGAAACAGTAGACGGCTCGGCAATGGTAAGCGTGTACGCGCCGTCCGAGCTTAACTGCGTTGTGTCGCTTTCCGGCAAAATCGAGAAATACATAATGGAAACGGTCAGCCTTTCGCCCGAAAAGCCGTTTACCACGGCGGTAAAAACAGACGAGGAAAGCGTTACCGATTTAACGCTTTCGGTAACGGACGAGAACGGCAGAGTAATCGTTGAATATTCGCCGGAGGAGGAAAAAATCGAAAAAATTCCGGCTCCCGCCGAAGCGGTGAAGAAGCCGGAGGAAATATATTCGCTCGAGGAGCTTTACCTCACCGCGCTCCACCTTGAGCAGTACCGCCACGCGACATACTCCCCCGAGCCATACTACCTCGAGGGACTTCGCCGCGACCCTACAGACATTCGCCTTAACAACGGCTACGGCAAATATCTCTATAACCGCGGTTTGTTTGAGGAAAGCGAAAAGCATTTCCGCGCGGCGATTAAAAAATCGACTTGGAAAAACCCCAACCCCTACGACTGCGAGCCGTACTATAACCTCGGTCTGGCGCTCAAGCGCCAGGGACGGCTCGACGAGGCGTTCGACGCGTTCTATAAGTCCGTCTGGTCAGGCGCGATGCAGGATAAGGGCTATTACAACCTCGCCTGCATAAGCGCAAGCAAGGGAAAGCTTTCCGAGGCGCTTGAATTTGCGGAACAGTCGCTTTTGAGAGGCGCGCACAATTTGAAGGCGAGGAACCTCAAAACCTCGCTCCTGCGTCTTATGGGCAAGCTTCAGGACGCGAAAGCGTTCGCGCTTGAAACAATCGTTATCGACCCCGCGGATTTCGGCTGCCGCTACGAGCTTTACAGAATTACAAACGATTTCGCGGTTTTAAACAAGCTTACCACAATAATGCGCGGCGAGCTTCGCAACTACATAGAATTATCGCTTAACTACTATGAATTCGGTCTGTACGAGGAGGCGGCGAAGGTTCTCGCGCTTATCTCCGAAGCCGATAAGCCTATGCTTCATTACTATATGGCGTTCTACTCCGACAGCGACGTTGAGCTTGAAATAGCCGCAAAATGCGACTGCGGTCTGTGCTTCCCCAACCGTCTTACCGACATAGCGGTTCTTGAGTACGCGATAGAAAACAACCCCGACGACGCGAACGCGCCGTACCTTCTCGGCAACCTGCTCTACGACAAGGGTCAGTGGGAAAAAGCGGCGGAGCTTTGGAAAAAGTCGGCTCTGATAAACGACGAAAACCCCGTCGTTCACCGCAATCTGTCGCTGGCGTATTTCAATAAAGCCGGCGATAAGGAAAGCGCGAAAGCCGAAATGGAAAAAGCGCTCCGTCTCGCCCCCGGCGACGCGAGAATTTTTTACGAGCTCGATCAGCTTTATAAGCAGCTTAACGTACCCGTAAACAAGCGTCTTGTCGCTATGGCGGAACAGCCGGAGCTTGTGGAAAGCCGCGACGATCTATATACCGAATTTATTACGCTTATGAACTCCGAGGGCTACTGCGACCGCGCGCTTAAGGCGATCATAACGCATAAGTTCCACCCTTGGGAGGGCGGCGAGGGCAAGATACCCGCGCAGTACAAAAAAGCGCTTATCTCTCTCGCGGAGGAATGTCTTAAAAGCAAGGACTTCGAGGGCGCGGCGCAAAGACTTAACGAGGCGCTAACATATCCCGAAAACCTCGGCGAGGGAAAGCTTTGCGGCTCGCTCGACAATGACGTTTACTATATGCTCGGCAAAACCTACGCGCCCGTTGACCACATAAAGTCGGTTGAATATTACAAGCTCGCTCTGCGCGGCAGCGGCGATTTGTCCTCGGCGATGTATTATAACGACCAACCGCCGGAGATGTTTTTCTATCAGGCGCTCGCCGCAAGAGCGCTCGGCGACGAAAGAGGCGCGAGGAGCCGTTTCAATAAGCTCATTGATTACGGCGAGCAGCATATAAACGACCATATGGAGATAGACTACTTTGCCGTATCTCTTCCCGATTTTCTTATCTTCGAGACCGACCTCGACCGCAAGAACTTCGTTCATTGCTGTTTTATGGCGGCTCTGGGTCACTATGGTATGGGAAATACCGAAAGAGCCGAAAAATTCGTAAACGACGGTCTCGCGGCGGACATATCGCATCAGGGACTTATAGAACTTAAAAATCATATGGCTTCGGAGGAAAACTGAATTGCGTACAATAGATTTATCGGGCGTATGGCGCTACGAAACGGACGAGAAAAACATCGGTTACGGCGAGAGGTTCTATAACCGGCGGTTAAAAAACGACGGCTTTGCTCTCCCCGGCAGCGCGTGTGAAAACGGTATAGGAAAAAAACAGGAAAAATTCACGGAGCTTACCGCCGAAGCGGTTCGCTGTTTAAGACCGAAATACGATTATATAGGCGCGCTCCTGCTTGAGCGTGAATTTGAGCTTCCCGCGGACCTCGCGGATAAATGTCTTACGCTGTTTCTGGAGCGGGTAAGTATCGCGTCCGAATTGTGGATAGACGGCGAAAAAATCGGCAGACGGATAATCGGGCTTACCGCCCCGCATACATACGATCTCACAGGCAAAATAAGCGCGGGAGCGCATACGCTCACCATACGTTTGGACAACTCGGATTTGCTCAACATCGGCGGTATGGCAAGCGGCTACAGCATTGACACGCAGTCGATATGGCTCGGAATTGTCGGTAAAATCGAGCTTCGCGCGGAGGATATATTCCACCTCTCGAATTTACAGGTATTCCCCCGCGAAAGCTCGGCGGAGGTTCGCGTGACGGCGTGGAGCGACTGCGCCGCGCCTCACGAGCGGCGAAACGTCACGGTTTCGCTCACCGCGTCCGCGCCCGACGGAACAAAGCTTAAAACAGTCGAATATAAAAAAACGCTTTACAACAGAAAGCAGATACTTCATCTCGAATATCCTTTCGAGGGGGAAATCGAGCGCTGGGACGAATTTAATCCCGCGCTCTACACTATGACCGCCGCTCTTGCCTACGACGGCGACGGCGTTTTTGACGAAATGGAAAACGTCACGGTAAGCGAAAGCGAAAAACCGCGCGTAACCTCGGGTTACGACGAAAAAACCGTGAAATTCGGTATGAGGACAATCGCGGTCAGGGATAAGGAGTTTATTTTAAACGGCAGACCCATAGCTCTGCGCGGAACGCTCGACTGCGCGATATATCCCGAAACGGGCTATCCCCCGACAGACCTCGAAACGTGGCTCGACGTTATGAAAACCGTTAAGGAATACGGACTGAACCACGTGCGTTTTCACGCGTGGTGTCCGCCCGACGCGGCGTTTGAGGCGGCGGATATGACGGGAGTTTACGTACTCGCGGAAATGCCGTTCTGGCTCAACAACGACGTGTGCGCGCTCGACGCGGGCGGCGACCCGATACATAAATACTACTACACGCAGGAAGCGGTAAACATTTCCGAGGCGTTCGGCAATCACCCGTCGTTTATAATGTTCTCCAACGGCAACGAGCTTATGGGCGACTTTGAGCTTTTGGAGCGCGTTACAACGCAGATAAAGGCGCTCGACAGCCGCCGTTTGTACACGATGACCTCTAACTTCGACCACCCCGTTTCCCCGTGTGAGGACTATCTCTGCGCGTTTGAGGCGAAAGGGCGCAGAATGCGTATTCAGGTGTTCCACGACGTCGTTTCCGAGCATACGCGCCTTTCCTATGACGACGCGGTTGAAGCGTCGGACGTGCCGGTCGTGTCGTTTGAGGTCGGTCAGTACTGCGTGTACCCCGACGTTGACAGCGTAAAGGACTACACCGGCAATATGGCGCCGGTCAATTTCGAGATTATCGGCGAGGAAATGAAGCGGCGCGGAATTTATCACAAGCTCAGGGACTATATACACGCGTCCGGCAAGCTCGCCGCGCTTCTCTATAAAGAGGACATAGAAGCGTCGCTTCGCACGCGTAAAATGGGCGGTTTTCAGCTCCTGAGCCTCACCGACTACACCGGTCAGGGTACCGCCACGGTAGGACTTTTGGACGTATTCCGCAAAAGCAAGGGACTGATAACTCCCGAAGAATTTCGCGAGTTCTGCTCGCCGGTCGTTCCCTTAATGAAGGCGAACAGAGTTTTTCGCGGCAGCGACGTCTTTGAAGCGGATTTTGACCTGTACGATTACGGCGAGGAAAAAATCGAAAATCCCGTCTATGAATTTAAGCTGTACGACGGGAACGAAATTGTTTATGAAACAAAAACAAGAGAAACGCGCGTATCTTTCGCGCTCGGCTTTGTTAAAAAGCCGTCGAAGCTGACGGCGGTTTTAAGCGTCGGCAAGCACACGAACCGCTGGAGCGTGTTCGTGTACCCCGAATGTGAAGTTGCGCCCGAAATACCCGTTATTCACGGCTATACGGACGAGCTTGAGGAAATAATCGAAAACGGCGGCAGGGCGGTCGTTACGGCGGATAAGGACAATCTCGCCAAGCCTATCGAGGGACTGTTTAAGCCCGTGTTCTGGTCGCCGGCGTGGTTTCGGTCGCAGCGCGCCTGCGGGCTTATCGTAAAAAACACGCACCCGATATTTTCCGGATTCCCGACAGATGATTTCGCGGATTTTCAGTGGAAACACCCGATAGATAATTCCGTGAGCGCGGACGTTTCGGAGCTGCCGAAGGACTTTGAGCTTTTAATCGAGCCTGTGCCCAACTTCTTCGACAACACCCCCCGCTCACCGCTGTTCGAGGCAAAAATCGGCGGCGCGGATATTCTTTTTTGCGGCTTCGATTTGGAGGTTCACGATAAATCGGTCGCCGCTCTTAAAAACAGCATAATGAATTATGTAAACTCGGATAAATTTGAACCGAAGCGGAACTTGGACAAAGGGCTGTTCAAGTCATTATTCAAATAAAAGAGCCGCGGCGAAATAATTTCAAGGCTTTTTAAGACCCTATCCCGCCAACGGCTCGTTTTTACACCTCCGCGCTCGATTTTGAGAACGGGAGTGCGTATTTTTTGCTGTAATGCACATACATTTCCTTGTATTCCGCCTCGGTTTTCTTTTCGTGCATAGAATGGTGCAGCTCATAGTTGCGCGCGTAAAGCTGTTCAACGCTTACCGCTATGTTGGAACAATGGTCGGAAATCTTCTCGAGACTGCTCACGTAGTCGGAAAATACAAAGCCCGTTTCCACGCTGCACCGCCCTTCCTGCAAGCGGTGAATATGGCGGCTCTTAAGCTCCTTTTTAAGGCTGTCTATAACCGCCTCCAAGGGTTCTATCCTGTCAACCGCCTCAAGGTCGTTTTCGGAAAACGCGGTTATCGTCAGATCCATAATCTCAAATATCGCGTTTGTCACTATGTCAAGCTCCTGCCGCGCCTTCTCGGAAAATTCTATATGCTTATCGTTTATTTCGCGTATGCTGTAGAGAAGCTTAACGGCTATATCCGTAATCTGCTCAAAATCGCCTATGGCGTGCAGCAGAAGCGAAACCACGCGCGAGTCCTCGGCGCTCAAATCCCTCGTACTCAGCTTTACGAGGTAACTTCCCAGCGCGTCCTCGTAGCCGTCAACCTCTTCCTCGCTCTCAACCACAAACCTGTCCCTTTTCTCGGAATAATTATTTAAAATCGACACCGCCACCGAAACGGATTCGCGCGCGATATATCCCATATTAATGGTGAGCGTGCGGCACTGCTCTATGGCAAACGACGGAGTTTGCAAAAACCTGTCGTCAAGGACGGCGAACGCGCTTTTCTCCGCGCCCTCTTTTATCGTAAGACGCACAAGCTTTTCGATAACGCCCGTAAACGGCAGAAGAATTACCGTGGAAACCACGTTAAAGAGCGTGTGAACCACCGCTATGTCAAACGCGGTTATCGCCGTATGCATAAACGCGAAATCAATCGCCGCGTTAAGTCCGTAAATAACAACGAGGAAAAGCACCGCGCTGATTATTTTTATATACAAATTTGCCAGCGCCGCGCGCTTTGCGTTTTTACTCGTTCCGATACACGATATTAAGGCTGTTATGCACGTTCCGATGTTCTGACCCATAAGAATGGGTATCGCGGTCGCGTAGCTTATCTGTCCCGTCGCGCTCAGCGCCTGCAAAATACCGACCGAAGCCGAGGACGATTGTATAATCGCCGTCAAAACCGCTCCGGCGATAAGTCCCAAAACAGGGTTTGAGAACATTACAAGCATATTCGCGAACGTCGGCGAGTCCTTGAGTCCCGAAACGGCAGACGACATCGCCTCCATACCGAACATCAGCACCGAGAAGCCTATGAGAATATGACCTATACTCTGTTTTTTGTCGCTTTTGGAGACCATTAAGAGTATAATACCTATAAGCGCGAGAACAGGCGTAAAGTTTTCGGGCTTTACAAGGTTTGCCAAAAGGCTCTCGCCCTGAACTCCCGATAAGCTCAAAATCCACGCCGTAACCGTCGTTCCGATATTCGCGCCCATCATAACGCTTATCGACTGCGACAGCTTCATTATGCCGGAGTTTACAAATCCGACGACCATAACCGTCGTAGCCGAGGACGACTGAATAACCGCCGTTACGACAGCTCCGAGAAATATGCCCATAAGCTTATTCGACGTGAGCTTTTCAAGTATTGTTTCAAGCTTTCCGCCGCCGAGCTTTTTCAGCCCGTCGCCCATTACGTTCATTCCGTAAAGGAACATCGCGAGTCCCCCGAGCATCGAAAGAAACGAAAATATATCCAATGTTGATCACCTGCTTCGCGTGTTTATGATATTTCAATTATACCAAATTTTTCTCAAAATGTCACCACGCTTATTTAAAGAAAAAGCAAAGTTTTTGTAAAATTTATGTAAAATTTTTATTTGAAAATCAAAAAAAAGGAACGCTTCGCGAAGCGTTCCTTTTTAATCTTATTTCCGGCGCGTACCCTTGTATTTTCCGCGCTCCTTGTATTTTTCGCGCTGCTTGTATTTTTCTCTTTCCTTGTAAGCGCCGTGCAGCTCCGTTCGGCGGTGTACCTTAGCTTTGTAAACGTCCTCGGCGCTCCTGCGCTTGGGCAGAGGAACGTCCTTTGCTGTGCGTATTACATACCAGACTCCGCCCGCGGTTATGAGCGCGGCAAGAACAAACATTGTTATCGCTATGGGAATCGGTCTCGCGACTCCGTTTTTTTCGTTGGAAATATTGAGCTTTTCCGTTTCCGACGCGTCGCCGTCCGTTTCCGACGGAACAGGGGTCTGCTGCATCGGTCCGGGCATCTTAACCGGACCGACAAGCGCCTTTTTTGCCGGCGTTTTGGTCGCCGCGGGCTTGGCTGAATTAGCCGGCTCTGTCGTCGCCGCGGGTCTTTTGGTCGATGAAACCGACGGAGATGACGCACTGTTCTTTGACGTTGAGTTAGACGTTGAGCCTGACGATATTGACGGCTTTGAAGCCGAGCTTGACGACGAGCTTGACGACGAACCCGACGTTGAGCTTGAAGCCGAGTTTGACGACGAGCTTGACGACGAACCCGATGAATTGGACGAGCCTGAAGCCGAGTTTGATGATGAACCTGACGACGAGCCTGACGACGAACCCGACGACGAACCAGATGAATTGGACGAGCTTGATGAAGAGCCGTTTCCAACGCTGTGATTAACACCGTCAACCGTATCGCCGGACGTCATATCAAAGAGCTTGCTCTTGCCCTGAAGCTGTCTGAGGTGACTCGTAAGAGCGCATATCGCGTAGCTCGTCGCGGTTGAATCGGAATCGTTCATATCGCTCGAAAAGCTCCCGTCGCCGACGGTGTACGCGAGCAAGCCGTCAACGACGGTATTGCCGTCCTTTATGAAGCGTTCATCATTTTCCGCGTCAATGTCCATATAGTCCAGCGCTATTAAGGCGAGCGCCGTAGTTTTAAGGTCGTAAAAATCTCCCCAGTCGCTCTGCTCGACGGAAAGGTAGCCGAGCGCCGGCTCCGCTATTTCCCAAGCCGTGGTTTCCTTCCATTCTCCGGTAAGGCTGTTATTATATGCGTAAACCGTGCCGTCATATGTGTAACCGGCAAGCGCGATAAGCGCGAGCGAGGTCGCGTACGCGTCGCCGCCTATACAGCCGGAAGCGTCCTGCGCCGCCATAATATTTTTTATCATATCCTCGCGGGTGTTAGCGGCTCCGCCCGCCGTTTCATAATCGCCCGAATCGAGCGCTATAAGCGCCCAGCTCCAGTCCTCCGCGCTTCTGATGTTTGACTTGTTGTACGAGCCTTCCGCGACAAAATCCCGCCCCTCATAACCGCGTGGATCCTTTCCGCACGCCTCGAGCGCGAGTATCGTCCGCGCGTACACGGCTGCCGAACGGTTCTGTCCGTAACCCCCGAGAACCGATTTCAAGCTGTCGCTGTAACGCTCGTAATCGTATTCGACTCCAAGCCGTTTGAGCGCGAAAATATATAAATCCGCGGCCTCTGTTCCCGAATTATAATAAGGCGACGCTTTGCTGTTTTTCCAGCTCACGGCGCTGTCAAGCGCGTTTGCCAGGTCGCTCTCGCTGTACTGCGCGCTTACGCACACCGTCGCCGTCATCATAACGGCTGTTAAAAAGGCAATAAACTTTTTCATTATATAAGCTCCCTTTTTATTAAATCCTATCGTCTAATTATACCACACCTCATATTACATTTTCAACTGTTATTTGATAACAAATGTTAAAATTTTGTTTCAATATCAACGCTTATTTTAGCAACTTTTTCTATAAAACCTTCATTTTAAACTAAAAAATCGGTTATTTAATTATCTATTCTTCCGTATTTATGTTATGATAAAAATAAGAATATACTTATTAAATATACAGAAAGCGGTGTTATCAATGAAAAAAATATTGGGAATTGTCTTATCCGTTTCCCTTCTCGCCGCCGTAATTCCGTCGGCGGCCGCCGACGGTGACGTCAAGAATACCGAAACGGTAAGCTACACCTATTCCGCGGGCGAGGCAAAAACGTACACCCGCGAAATGGAAAAACTCGACCGCGGTCTTGTAGCGGTTAAATCCGGCAGCGGCGTATACCTGAGCTGGCGGCTTTTGGACAGCGAGGACGCGCGGTTCGGCAGCGCGGACAGTAATGTGTCGTTTAATATTTACCGCGACGGTCAGAAAATTGCCGAGGTTACCGACAGCACAAACTATACCGACACGACCGCCGGTACAAGCTATTCCGTCGCGCCCGTAATTGACGGAAACGAGGGCGACAAGTGCGAGGCGGTAAGCGTATGGGATAATAATTATATTGACATTTCTTTGACAAAGCCGGAGGCTGAAACAATTTACGATCCCTCCGGAAATGAGCTTTATACAGCTTCATTCTTCCCCGCCGACTGCTCAACGGGCGATTTGGACGGCGACGGCGAATATGAAATTGTCGTTAAATGGACGTCCTCGGAGAAGGACGTCGGCTCGCCGGGCGATCCCGCGTATTCGGGAACGGTGCATCTGGCGGCGTACAAGCTTGACGGAACAAAGCTCTGGGATAACGATATAGAGCTTGGCAAAAACGTCTATTCAAGCGCGCATACGGTACAGTTTCTCGTATACGACTTTGACCTCGACGGCAAGGCGGAGGTAATGTGTCAGACCTCGCTCGGCTCCAAGGACGCGGAGGGCGCGTATGTTTCGCACGCCGCGAAGGAGGATTCGGTTGTCGTTTCGTCAAATAAAAAAATAGCGGAGTTTACCGATGAGGAAAACGCCTCCGCAGACTATCGCGGCGGCGGACGCATCACAACCGGCGAGGAGTTTCTGACGGTATTTAACGGAGAAACGGGCGCGGCAGTCGATACCATTGATTTGCCGACTACGCGCGGAAGCGGCAACGGCATTGATTACGGCGACAATTTCGGTAACCGTTCAAACCGTTTTGTTTCAGACGTCGCGTATCTTGACGGTGAAAAACCTTACGCGATATATCTGAGAGGATATTATTTCGGAAAAGACAATAACGGTAAACAGCGCACAAGTATCGCGGGTATCAGCTTTGACGGCGAAAGCCTTTCGCCCGATTACCGTTTCGATACAAAAAGCGGTCAGCCCGGCTATTACGACGGCGCGTATAACTTTGTCGGCAACGGCAACCACAACTGTACCGTCGCGGACGTGGACAACGACGGCAAGGACGAGTTTATCACGGGCGCTTTGTGTATGGAGGTTGATGATAATAACGACTTTAAGCCGAGATGGTGTACTCATAAGGAGCATGGCGACGCTCTGCATATAGGCGATTATGACCCGACGCACCCGGGACTTGAGTTTTTCACTGTTCACGAGGACGGTGCGACAAATGACGCGGCTAACAATTTTGGATACTATAACTTTCAAGGGGGTTGGTGCGATTACGGTATGTCTGTAATTGACGCTGATACCGGCGAGATATTATTCCACGAGCTAAATCACAATGACACGGGCAGAGGAATTATGGCGAATGTCGGAGCGGGAGGATTTTATCAGATATACGGTACTGCTGAGCATAAAAACGCAGGCTCTGACGCGACGAAGTTTGCGGCGGGACCGTATAAGGTGCTGGGAAACAACTCATACGCAAATTCTCTTAACGCTATTTTGTCGGTGAATTTCCGCGTATTCTGGGACGGCGATTTATACGACGAGCTTCTGGACGGAACAAATATAACAAGCTGGAACGGCAATTCAATGTCGTCAATATTTGACGCGTCGGGTTACGGCTGCACAAAAATAAACGGTACCAAAGCAAACCCCGCTTTGCAGGCGGATTTGTTCGGCGACTGGCGCGAGGAGGTTGTTTACCCGACAACCGACGGTTCGACGCTTCGCGTATTCACCACGACTACCGAAACGGATTACAAAATAAAAACTCTTATGCAGGATCCCGTATACCGCAGCGGAGTCGCGGCGGAGCAGACCGCGTACAATCAGCCGCCGCACGTCGGAATATATATGGGCGAGGAAATGTTTAAATCCGATGTTGAAAGCATAGAAATTACCGCAAATCCGAGCAAAACAACGTATGTTTACGGCGAGGATTTCGACAGAACGGGTATGGTTGTTACGGCAAACTACGAGGACGGCACTTCGGCGGAGGTATACGCGTACACAATATCCGGTTTTGACTCGACAGTACCGGGCAATCAGACCGTTACGGTCACATTTATGG
Organism: uncultured Lachnospiraceae bacterium; assembly: GCA_964454725.1. GTDB lineage: Bacteria > Bacillota > Clostridia > UBA1381 > UBA1381 > JALEPO01. Next base: position 6,351 of record CAYVUD010000010.1, on the reverse strand, counting down.
GTAAAACGGCTGAGCTTAATGTAACCGTTAAAGAATTAACATCTATTAAAATCGTTACGCTCCCGACAAACACAACCGTATATCAGGGCGGAACACTCGATACCGCGGGACTTGTCGTAAACGCGGTTTACGGGGACGGCTCTGAGTCGCAGATAAGCGACTATACCCTTTCCGGCGATGACACAAGCACGGCGGGGGCAAAAACGGTTACGGTGACGTATTTCGGCAAAACGGCGACGTTTGAAATTACCGTTCTGCCCGCCTCAATCAGCGCGCTTAACGGGACTTATGAAACGGACAGCTCCGAGTCGGTTTTGACTACGCTCCCCATAGGCTCATACAGCGGTGATTTTACAATCGAGCATACCGTAAAAATCAACTCAATGCCCGCAAACGGCGACGCTGACAAAAGCTCCACCGCGGGATTTTTCACGCGCTTTACGAATACGAGCGAAAATCACACGGGCGGCGGCTGGTATCTGACCGCCAACGGCGACAAGGCAAATGTTTTTTGGAAAAGCGGAGCGTCAAATAATAACGCGATCGCTATAGCGGCAGGAAACGCGGCGCTGTCTTTGGGCGCCGAATATACCTTCATATACGAATTTACCAATGTAGCGGCGGGAACGGGCGCGTCGTTGAAGCTTTCGATTATCGATTCAAACGGCAATACCGTAGCGTCGGTAAGCAACCTTAGTGTCAGAAACTTCACCGATACGGATAACGGTAAACTCGCGCCGATAACGAATGTTGAGGTCTACAATCAGGCAATTTCAGGCACGACGGCGAGCGTAGTCTTTGGCAACGCCGCGGTTTATGACAAAAACGAGATTACAGCCGTAAAAGATAAGGATATTACCGTAACTCTCAGAACGACCGCCGATATGCAATTATACGCGGCGAAATACACCGACGACGGCGCGCTTGAAGCGGTTAAAATATTTACTCCCGAGAATATCGGCGAAAGTACCTTCACGGCGGATTTCGCTCCCGACAAGGTATTCCTTTGGAGCGAAATGGAGCCGATAGACTGCAAGGAAAACGGATATTCCTCCGTTACTCCTTAACCTGCCGATAACCCCGAGCCCGCAAACCGCCTATAGGCTGCGGTTTTGGGGCAAAATAAAGCATAAAAAAATACGGTTTCTTATGAAACCGTATTTTTATTTGCCGTATTGAATTAATACATTCCGCCCATTGACGGATCCATCGCCGGCGCGGGAGCGGGAGGCTCGGGCTTGTCGGCAACAAGACTCTCGGTCGTAAGCACCATTGAAGCTACAGAAGCGGCGTTCTGGAGCGCGCTTCTCGTAACCTTGACCGGATCGACTATTCCCGCGCTTATCATATCAACGTATTCCTCGGTAAGAGCGTTATAGCCCTTGCCCGTATCGCACGCCTTAACCTTATCCACGATTACCGAGCCTTCAAGACCCGCGTTTTTGGCAATCTGCCACGTCGGTTCCTCAAGAGCCCTGAGAACTATTTGAACTCCCGTTTTCTCGTCGCCCTCGGTTTCGTCAAGAAGCTTCGCGACGGTCGGTATAACGTCGATATAGCTCGTTCCGCCGCCGGCTACTATGCCTTCCTCAACAGCCGCCTTCGTCGCCGAGAGAGCGTCCTCTATGCGGAGCTTCTTTTCCTTCATTTCGGTTTCCGTCGCCGCGCCTACCTTGATAACGGCAACGCCGCCGGCTAATTTTGCGAGTCTTTCCTGAAGCTTCTCCTTGTCGAACTCGGAGGTTGTGTTCTCGATAGCGTTCTTTATAACCTTAACTCTGTCGTCGATCGCTTCCTTGCTGCCCGCGCCGTCAACAATTATGGTAAGCTCCTTCTGTATCTTAACCTGTCTTGCGCGTCCGAGCTGGCTGATCTGCGTATCCTTAAGCTCAAGTCCAAGTTCCTCGCTTATTACCTGACCGCCGGTAAGAATGGCGATGTCCTGAAGCATTTCCTTCCTTCTGTCGCCGAAGCCCGGAGCCTTTACCGGAACGCATACAAACGTGCCGCGAAGCTTGTTTACGATAAGAGTTGAAAGCGCCTCGCCCTCAACGTCCTCGGCGATAATCACCATTTTCTTGCCCGCCTGAACGACCTGTTCGAGAAGCGGAAGAATTTCCTGTATATTCGATATTTTCTTGTCTGTAATCAGAATGTACGCGTCGTCGAGAACGGCCTCCATTTTGTCGGTATCGGTTACCATATACGGAGTAATGTAACCGCGGTCAAACTGCATACCCTCGACAATTTCCGAATATGTTTCCGCCGTCTTTGACTCCTCAACCGTGATAACACCGTCGGACGTAACCTTTTCCATCGCCTCGGCGATTAATTCGCCGACTTCGTCGTTAGACGCGGATACCGCCGCGACTCTCGCGATGTCGTCCTTGCCGTTTACCTGCTTAGCCGTCGCGATAAGCTTATCCACCGCCGCGTCAACGGCCTTCTGAATACCCTTTTTAACAATCATCGGGTTAGCGCCCGCCGCTACGTTTTTAAGTCCCTCGCGTACAAGCGCCTGAGCTAAAAGGGTCGCCGTCGTGGTACCGTCGCCCGCGACGTCGTTTGTCTTTGTCGCAACCTCTTTAACGAGCTGCGCGCCCATATTTTCAAACGCGTCGTCAAGGTCGATTTCCTTCGCGATCGTAACGCCGTCGTTAGTGATAAGCGGCGCGCCGAATTTCTTGTCGAGAACTACGTTTCTTCCCTTAGGTCCGAGTGTTATTTTTACCGTATCCGCGAGCTGGTTAATTCCGCTCTCGAGAGCGTGTCTCGCTTCCTGTCCGTATTTGATTTGTTTTGACATAATTTTTAACCTCCTGAAATTATTCAACCTTCGCCAGAATATCCGACTGACGCAAAATAGTATACTCTTCGCCGTCTACCTTTACCTCCGTGCCGGCGTACTTTGAAATAAGTACCCTGTCGCCGACGGAAACCTCCATTTTGATTTCCTTTCCGTCCACGACTCCTCCCGGGCCTACAGCCACAATTTCGGCAATCTGCGGCTTCTCCTGCGCTTTTGAGGTGAGGATAATACCGCTTTTTGTGGTTTCCTCGGCTTCGAGCATTTTGATTACTACTCTGTCCGCTAATGGTTTGATGTTCATTTATATTACCTCCTGATAAATTTTTTACGTTTTTTTGTTAGCACTCAATCTCCTTGAGTGCTAACAAGCTTATTATGATACTTTTTATATAAATAATCAAACGGCAAAATGTATATATTTTGCCGTTTTTCCTTTTGTTTTCTCTTGTTTTCTTTTATTTTCTTCCAATTTCTTCACTTGGTATGTTTTTACAATTTGTTCATAATTGTCATAATTTAAGAAACAAAATTTTCAAACAGCTCCTGCGCGTCTCCCCGATTATCAAGCGTAACGCCGTTTTTAAGCATTTCGACGTCGTCGGCGGGAAATACGCCTTCGCTTATTTTGCGGCGGGCGATTTCCGTATTTAAGCCGTCCGTCACGCTGTAGAGATACAAATTCGAGCCGTCGAGTATAACGGTGTAAACGGTAACGCTCTCCTCGGTCTCGGTTTTCGCGTTTACCTCCCTCACAGGCTCATACGTCCGGCTCACCGCGGGAGCGGTTTCGCTCTGATGACTGCCGAAGGCATATCCGCCGGCGAAAAACACCGTCATAAGTAATACATATGACGCAATTAACAGGCTATTCTTTATATTTCCCATATTTTCCTCCGTTTTTATTGGGGCAATACCGCGCAAAAACCGCCCGACGGCTTTGCGCGGCGCTGCCTTAAATTTCTGTTTTTTGTTATTTTTACCGCTTTGCCGGAAAATAATACATTATAAAATTTCGTTAAATTAGTATTGCAAATTTGTGGAAAATGCGGTATACTATAATTGTATAGCTGTATACTCGAATACATATCTTTCTTGGATAAGGAGGAATTAGCTTTGGCAGACAACAGACGTAACAGAAATACGCCCGGATATTCGGATAATGATGAGTTTGACTGGGAGGAATACGACCTTTTGACCTCAGGCTCCTCAACGTCGGCAAGCTCGCGCAGGAGTATGCCGGCTAACGGCGATAACCCGCCGCGCAAACGCGCCGCGTCAGAGACTTCGGCAAAAGACAGCGTTCAAATCCCCGCAAATTATCGCAGACGTCAGCCGCAGCCCGTGAAGCGTAAGCGCAGGAAAAATAAAAAGAAGCTTACTCCCAAGCAAATTCAATTCAGAAAACGCCTACGACTTACCGTTTTCGCGGCGATATTTATTTGCGTTGTAATCGTTTCGGGCATAACAGTCGGAATGTACGCGGCGGTTAAGCAGGAAATATCGGAAATGAACATTAAAAACCTCGCGCTCAATTCCTCTTCCTTCATTTATTATACCGACGCTTACGGTCAGACTCAGGAGCTGGAGCAGATAAATTCCGAATCAAGCTGTATATGGGTAGAATCCGACCGGATTTCGCAGTATATGAAGGACGCTATCGTTTCTATCGAGGACGAGCGTTTCTATAAGCACAACGGCGTGGATATAAAGCGCACGATAGGCGCGACCGCCAAATACGCTCTCGCGAAAATAGGAATAGGAAGCTCGACCTACGGCGGCAGCACGATAACGCAGCAGGTCATAAAAAATATAACAAAGGAAAACGAAAAGACCTCGTCGCGTAAAATCAAGGAAATGATGCGCGCGGTAGCTCTTGAAAAGGAGCTTTCAAAGGACGAGATTCTCACGCTTTATTTAAATATTGTTTTCTTCGGCAACAACTGCAACGGCGTTGAGGCGGCGGCGAATACCTATTTTAACAAAAACGCCGCCGACCTAAATATCCAAGAAGCCGCGTCAATCGCGGGAATAACGCAGTACCCGTCGGAATACGAGCCGATAAACCACCCCGAAAACAACATCTCAAAACGAAACATCGTTCTTGCCAAGATGTACGAGCTTGGAAAGATAACCGAAAGCGATTATCAGACGGCGGTGGCGAGCGATCTCGGGCTGGACACCTCCTATCGCGAAAATCTCGGACGCGTGACCTCGTATTTCTCCGACCAAGTGGTAAGCGACGTAATCTCCGATTTACAGACGCAGAAGGGTTACTCGCTCGATTTCGCGACGCAGCAGGTCTATAGCGGCGGACTTAAGATTTACGCCACTATAGACGTAAATATTCAGGATATTATGGAGGAGGTCTTTTCCGACAGCGACAACTACCCTTACGCGGGCGGAAAGTCTCAGGCGGCAATGATGATTGTAGACCCCTATACCGGCAGGGTAAAGGGCGTAGTCGGCGGACTGGGCGAAAAAACCGAAATACGCGGCTGGAACAGAGCCTCGCAGTCGGTGCGTCAGCCGGGTTCGTCTATAAAGCCGCTCTCGGTATACGGTCCGGCGATAGATAAGAGCAAAATAACCGAAAGTACGGTAATTTGCGACGAGGAAATAGAAATAGGAAACGATAAGTGGAAGCCGAAAAACTCCTATGAGGGATTTTTGGGCGATATGTCCGTAAAAGAAGCTGTCGCGCGCTCGGCGAATATCCCCGCGGTACGCGTGCTTGACGAGGTAGGTCTTTCGACCTCGTTCGGATACCTTCAAAATCAGTTCCATCTCTCTACGCTCGACGAAAAGGATAAAAACTACAGCTCGCTCGCGCTGGGCGGTCTTACGCGCGGAGTTACCGTACGCGATATGGCGGGCGCGTACTCGATATTCGCAAACGGCGGACAATACATTGTTCCGCACACCTATACGCAGGTTGTGGATTCCACCGGCGCGATTATGCTTGAGAACCGAGAGGTTCCGTCGCAGTCGATAAGCGCGGCGGCGGCGTTTATAACCTCCGACCTGCTCTACGGCGTTGTCAACAACGGCGAATACGGAACAGGAAGCGCCGCGCAGCTCGACAGCGGTATGCCGACCTACGGCAAGACGGGAACGACCGACGAAAACTTTGATAAGTGGTTCGTTGGCTATACCCCCTATTACGTCGGCGCGGTATGGTACGGCTTCGACAGTCCGTCGTCTATCTCCTATTACGGAATTTCGGGCAATCCGTCGATAACGCTGTGGAAGCTCGTAATGGAAAAGGTTCACAGCAATCTGAGCATCAAGCATTTTGAGCAGCCGTCAAACGTCGTAGAGGTTTCGGTTTGCGAGCGCTCGGGACTTTTGGCTACGGACGGCTGCGACGCGGTCACGTCATATTTTGTCGAGGGGACTCAGCCCAAATCATACTGCGACTCGTCGCACGCGCGTTATAATAAATCCACTCCGGCGCAACAAACCGATCAGCCGTCAAAAGACAATGAATCGGACGACTCCGCAAATTCAACTCCGAGCAGCGACACGAGCCACTCCAATTCCTC
>CAYVUD010000009.1:0-26751 GCA_964454725.1 uncultured Lachnospiraceae bacterium | reverse complement strand
GTGATAATTCCATTATACAGGATTGGAAGCCGTTATGCTCACTTTTATACCACAATATTTATTATACAGCCATTATTAAAGCGAGGTCAGTAACTCACTCGCGCTTACGGTAAGACCTACGGATATTATCTCCATGATAAAAGCCGTAATTAGAGTAAAAATTTTTTCTTCATATGAAGACTTCCTTTAAATTTTTTTATTTGTATTATATCACGGCGAATTTTAAAATCGCGGAAATCGTTTCCGCTTTTAAACAGCCTTGCCGCAGGCATAAAAAATACGCCGCACGAAGCAAAAGAAAACGGCTTAGAATTGCATATCTAAGCCGTTTTTTGGAGCTGGTGATGGGACTCGAACCCGCGACCTGCGCATTACGAATGCGCTGCTCTACCAACTGAGCTACACCAGCGTATGCAAGAGAGAGCCGCAAACTCTCTCCTATTTTTTAATTGAACAGGCTCTTGGCAATAGCGCTTACAGCCTTTCCGTCCGCTCTGCCCTTTACCTTAGGCATGACATATTCCATAACCTTACCCATGTCCTTCATGGAGGACGCGCCCACGGTCTTAACCGCTTCCTCAACAATCGGACGAAGCTCGTCCTCGCTGAGCTGTTCGGGAAGGTATTCCATCAAAACTTCCATTTCCTGTTTTAACTGAGAGATTAAATCCTCTCTGCCACTCTTTTCATATTCGGGAAGCGAATCCTTGCGCTGCTTTAACTGCTTCGCAATGATATCCAATATATCCTCGTCCTCAAGAGTTATCTTCTTGTCCTTTTCAACCTGTAATATCGCTGTTCTTACAAGCTGCACCGTACTTTTACGGACAGCGTCTTTGTTTTTCATAGATGATTTCAAATCATCCGCAAGTTTTTCCTTTAACGACACAAAGGTCATCTCCTTATGCTGAATAAAGCTTAGAACTTTCTCTTTCTCGCCGCTTCAGACTTCTTTTTACGTTTAACGCTTGGCTTCTCGTAATGTTCACGCTTTCTGATTTCCGACATGACGCCCGATTTCGCGCATTGACGTTTAAATCTGCGAAGCGCGCTGTCTAACGATTCATTATCTTTTACTCTTACTTCAGACATGTTGTTTCCCTCCTTCCGGCAAGTCAATTCCAAAAACGGACTTGATGGAATGTTGCACGCTTCCGTACAACAATAACTATTATACATTATTTTGTATAGAAATGTCAAGATGTTTTCGCAATTTTTATTGCAATTTTAAAAATTATATGAAAAAAGGCGGTAAAAAGGCGGTAAAAAAGGACTGTTTTGAATATCCCGGAATTTTAAGCGGTATATTCAATCAGTCCCTTTACGGTTTTATTTATAATCAGCAAACGCCCTGAGCCATCATAGCGTCGGCAACCTTCATGAAGCCGGCGATATTCGCGCCCGCAACAAGATTTGTCTTACCGCCGATTTCGCAGCCGTATTCCTTAGCCGCGGCAACGGAATTATTATAAATTGTAACCATAATATTGTGCAGCTTCTCGTCAACTTCCTCAAACGTCCATGAAAGTCTCTGCGAGTTCTGGCTCATTTCAAGAGCCGAAGTAGCGACGCCGCCCGCGTTTGAAGCCTTGCCCGGAGCGAAGTATACGCCGTTCTCCTGCAGGTACTGAGTAGCCTCGAGAGTTGTCGGCATATTAGCTCCCTCCGCGACTACGATACAGCCGTTAGCTACAAGCGCCTTGGCGTCGTCTATGAGAAGCTCGTTCTGCGTAGCGCACGGAAGCGCGACGTCAACCTTAACAGCTTGCCACAGACCCGCGCCCTCAACATACTTAGCGTTCGGGCGGTAGTTAAGATAATCCTTAATTCTGCCTCTCTTAACCTCTTTAATCTCCTTAACCGCCGCGAGGTCGATACCCTCCTCGTCGATTACATAGCCGTTTGAGTCTGAAACGGTGATAACCTTACCGCCGAGCTGCTGTACCTTTTCGCAAGCGTAAATAGCAACATTACCCGCGCCCGAGATAGCAACCGTCTTGCCGTTAAAGTCCGTACCCAAATCCTTTAACATCTCCTGCGCGTAGTATACAAGACCGTAGCCCGTAGCCTCCGTTCTCGTCAGAGAACCGCCCCAGGTAAGACCCTTGCCGGTAAGTACGCCTTCGTATATGTTCTTAATCTTCTTATACTGACCGAACATATAGCCTATCTCTCTCGCGCCCGTACCGATGTCGCCGGCGGGAACGTCCGTGTCCGCGCCGATATGACGCGCAAGCTCCGTCATAAAGCTCTGGCAGAAGCGCATAACCTCGTTGTCCGATTTACCCTTCGGGTCAAAATCACTGCCGCCCTTGCCGCCGCCGATAGGAAGCGTTGTAAGCGAGTTCTTAAAAATCTGCTCGAAACCGAGGAATTTGATAATTCCCAGATTTACCGACGGGTGAAGTCTCAAACCGCCCTTGTAGGGGCCTATAGCCGAGTTAAACTGTACTCTGTAGCCTCTGTTTACCTGAACCTTGCCGTTGTCGTCAACCCAAGGAACGCGGAACATAATCTGTCTCTCCGGCTCTACTATTCTCTCCAGCAAAGCAGCCTTCTCATACTCGGGATGCTTGTCGAACACAGGTTCGAGTGAAGTAAGAACCTCTGTTGCAGCCTGTATAAATTCAGGCTCGTTTGCGTTTTTCTCTTTTAACTTTGCAAGTACGTCTTGCGCGTATGACATAGTTAAAACCTCCTCTAAAAATAAAATAATACCAGAACGCGGTTTGATGATGTTCACGCCCTGTCTTGCGATACCGATATATATTTTATCACTGTTTTTAGCATTATGCAACAAAAAATTGTAAAAAAATTTTAATTTTTATGCGGTAAATACAAATTTTGGCTTAATAGAGCCGTTGTTAATCTTGTACAACAAAAAAGACTGTAAAAACGCTCGGATTTTACAGTCCTTTTTATTAATATATATTTGCGGTTTATATAGTCAGAATTCCCTCCTCCGATTCGATAAGCAGGAAGATTTCCTCCTCGCGTCCGTTTTCGGCGTTCACATAGACGATAAAATTCTTGCCGTTGAACGCGCCCTTAAACTCATAACAGAGTACCTCTCGCATACTGTCCTTGGGAATAAGCGCCGTTTTTGTGCCTGAAACCTCAAGACCCGTCGAGATTTTACTGCGAGCTTCCTCCATTGTGAGCGACGGCGCGGCAAGAGAACGCTGCGTATGATTCATAAGGTATCCCTTTGACTCCATACCGACGATATCGCCGCTGTCAAGCGCGACGCGAACCTTGACAAGGTCGCTGTAGCATGTCACATTATCCTGAACATACGCGAAATTTATCGTCGCGACGCCGCCCGACTTCTCGTAATAGCTGTTCTGCATGCTGTAGAAGCCGTTTTTCTGCAAAAACTGCGCCGCTTTTTCAGTAGCGGCGGAGATATCGAGTTTTTCTCCGTCTGTATTTCTGTTGTCGAGATATGACAGAACATATCCGCCCTTTTTTGTAATACTTACGGAAATCTGATCCGTATCGGTATTTTTTACAAACGTATACGCCTGTATAGCCGTGTTTTCCGAAAGCCCCTCAAATGTCAGTCCGTTCGAATTTGATCCTAAAAACCGCTCCGCCTTCGTGAGAGCTTCCTCCTGCGAAATATCCTCGGCGTTTTTCAGCATTACCGATTCACGGTTCTCAATATGCTCCGAGAACGGACCGTCGTAAATAAGAGACGGATATTCATCAAATGATTTTTCCACGTTTTCAAGGTCCTCGATAATATTATTGCCCGCGGCGTCCGCGACTGTTCCGCGTTGTTTGCCTCTCGCATCCGAAATACGCACGTCGCCGCTGTAAATCTGCGACTCTATCTCGGAAAGCGTCGTTTTAAGCGTTGAGGCGTACTCGTTCATCGACGCCAGATTATCGTATTCCTCCTGAGAAATTTCCTCGCCGTTTATCATAGACTGCGACAAAACATAGGTGTAGTCGCCGACCTGCGAGAGAAATTTCGAGGTGTTGTCAAGCCGCGCCTCCGTTGTCGGAAGCTGACCGAGACAGGATTTCGCCTCGGCGCTCTGACGGAATATATCGCTTGACAGCTTCGCGAGCTGAGCGGGGCTTTTCGTAAGCCGCGCCTTACTTAAAAGCGTGTCTATGTCGTTCACATAGCCGACAAGCTCATGGAACGCTCTGTTGTATTGGTTTTCATTTGAAAGCTCAAGCGCGTTCGCGTTTTTTGTAGCGGTAAATCCCCATATAAGAGCCGCGATAAGTCCGGCGATAAGAGCTGTATACAGCCAGACATGTATACTTCTGCTATTTTCCATTATCTATCTTCCTTTCTAAGAGCAAAATCTGTGCTTACCGATTTTTACGATGAGCGGACGCGACCAAATCCATTTATTCGTCGCGGTGTCGGGGTTGAAATAATATATCGCGCCGCCCGACGGGTCCCAGCCGTTTAAAGCGTCGGAGCACGCCTTATATACAGTGGAGTTTTCATCTATAGGCACGTTTATCTGACCGTCGCTGACGGCGGTAAACGCTCCGGGCTGATATATGACGCCCGAAATTGTGTTCGGAAAGGACGAGTGACGCACGCGGTTCAGAATTACCGCGGCTACAGCCACCTGTCCCTCATAAGGCTCTCCGCGCGCTTCACCGTTGACGGCTCTCGCAAGAAGCTGCTTGTCGTTTGCGGACGCGTTCACGGCGTAAGCTCTGTCGCTGTCGGAAACATAATAAACCGCCGCGGCGCTCAGAAACATAAACGCCAGCACGGCAGACAGTAGTTTTTTCATAATACTCCTCCTTGTGAATTTTTCTTTAGTATTTCCATATAAAAATGCAAAATATGTATCAAAGTAAAAAAATTGTTAATACTTATGATTGAAAATTGCAATTGAAGACTCTACATATAAAAGCGAGGGAAAATTATGAATAAATTCATCGCGGCGTTCGCAGCCGCTTTGTGCGCGGCTGTTTTGATTACGTCATATTCGGACGGCGTACAGGCTGATTTAAGGGATAATATAATAAGGCTTCATATAACCGCGGCAAGCGACAGCGACGAAGACCAAGCGGTAAAGCTGAAGGTGCGCGACGCCGTTCTGGAAAATGCCGGCGTCAGATTATCCGCATCCGATAACGGCGAATGTAAAAAAGAAATAATAAGCAATCTCGGTGAAATAGAGAGCGTCGCAAACAATACTCTTCGCGAAAACGGCTTTGACTACACCGCCCGCGCCGAATACGGAAAGTTCGCGTTCCCCGAAAAATCGTATAAATCAATGACGCTTCCGGCGGGCGATTATTACGGAGTGAGAATCACTCTCGGGAACGGCGGCGGGCATAACTGGTGGTGCGTTATGTATCCGCCGCTGTGCATGAAGGAGGACGGCGAGACGGCGCTGAGCCGCGAAAGCGAGAAAAAGCTCAGAGAGATTCTCGATAAGGATACGTATGATATAATTACCGAAAAAAATAACGAGGTAGTCGTAAAATTTAAGATTGTAGAACTGGTTCAGGAAATCAAACAGAAACTGAACAGGTAATTTTGTACTTTTAAATAAGACGTTAAATTACAGCGTTATGATATTCTTTTTGCGGCAAGAAAGCAAAAAACCAAAAAAGAATTTCGATTCCCCTTTTCGGGGTCCCTTAAATCGCTCAAGCGGAAGCTTATCCCCCCCGTCGGCGGCGGCGCGTTATTTCAGACGGCGCGAAGACGCGCGCCTAAGCAATAATTTATATCAAAAAAAAATAATGACTTTTTTATTTTTGTGTGGTATAATATAAACCGTAATTTACCTATCAGGAGGATACGCCATGAACAGCGAATTAAAAAACCAAATCGAACTTTTCCGCGAAAAAGCGCTCGCGTTTTCCAAAGGCGAAATAAGCGTAAAGGATTACAAGGGCTTTTCCGGCAAATTCGGCAGCTACGCCCAAAGAGGCGGCGAAGCGGCAATGCTGCGTCTCCGCATAGCCGGCGGACAGCTTTCAAAGGACGGACTTAAAGCGATAATCGGCATATGTGAAAAATACGGTATTAACCGCGCGCACTGCACAACATGCCAGACTATTCAGCTGCACGATATACCGTTCGGCGTCGTCGCCGACGTTATGACCGACGCCATAGAAAACGGCTTTTACACCCTCGGCGGAGGCGGAGATTTTCCGAGAAACGTCATGGTATCGCCGCTTTCAGGAGTGGAAAAGGATGAAAACTTTGATGTTTTCCCTTACGCGAAAAAAGCCGCCGAATATCTTATCTCTCAAATTGACGCTGTCAAAATGCCCAGAAAACTCAAGGTCGCTTTCTCCAATTCTCCCTCGAACGCGGTACACGCGACGTTCCGCGATTTGGGATTCGCCGCGCGCGGCGACGGTAAATTCGACGTTTACTGCGCCGGCGGTATGGGTATGTTCCCGAAAATGGGCGTAAAAGTCGACGAGGCGGTTGAAGGCGAAAAAATCCTGTATTATATCAGAGCGATGATTTCGTTCTTCTGCAAATACGGAAATTACGAAAACCGCGCAAGAGCGCGTACGAGATATATCCGGGATACCCTCGGAGACGAATTCAACGACAGGTTTGGGGAGGAGCTTGAAGCTTCGCTGTCGGAGGGCGGACTTGATATAAGCGTTTCGCATGCTGAATTAACAAAGCGGGGCGGCAAAATTTCCGATTTGCCGAGACGCGTCATCGAACAGAAGCAGCGGGGTCTGTACGCCGTGAAATTCCACCCGATAGGCGGAATTCTTGATTTGGCGGCGCTGAAAAACATTTACGAGACGATAAAGGATATGGATGACGTTTCACTCCGCGTATCACCCGATGAAACTATTTATATAATAAACTGCTCCGGAGACGAGGCGATCAAGGTTCTTGACGCGACAAAGGGCGGCGCCGAAAAGGATATTGAGGAATCCGTCGCATGTATCGGCGCGTCGGTGTGTCAGCAGGGTCTCAGAGATTCGCAGTCGCTTTTAACGGCGGTTCTCGACGCGATAAAGCCGTATGACTTCCCCGCGGACGCTTTGCCGGTAATGCGCGTAAGCGGCTGTATGTCCTCCTGCGGCGCGCACCTGATAGGATCGATAGGCTTCCACGGCAAGGTCAAAACAGTCGAAAAAAAGCCGCAGCCCGGCTTTACAATTAATATAAACGGCTCGGAAAGACAAGGGTGTGAACGCTTCGGCGAAGAATTGGGCGTTATCGCGTCGGACGACATTCCCGGTTTTATCGTCGAGCTCGGCATGGCGGTAACAGCCGCCGGTATGAGCTACGGCGAATTTGCCGAAAAAAAGGCTGACGAGCTTGAAGCGTTGATAAAAAAATACGTCTGACGCGGCGGGGATTTCGCCGGCAGACTAAAGGGACTGTAAAGATACGCAAAGCAATCCGCATATCTTTTACAGTCCCTTATTTATTTAACTTTATCAATAAATCGTAAAGCTGTTGTAAATATCATTTATATAACCGTCGTAAATATTCTCGTATTCGTTCGGATATATAAACTCAAACCAATACATATTGCCGTTTTTAAATTTACAATATTTATAATAGCGCGTCACGCCGTTATTTACATTAACGGCGTAGTAATCCGAACCCGACGTCTTATACGGCACGCTGCCCGAATGCTCCGAAATATAATTGTTCAGCTCCGAAGAAACGGTCGCGGAGCCGGCGGGCGTTCCCGCAATTTTTATCCTCGCGCTTCCGTCGGCAGTCTGCGCCGTATATCTCGTAACAAGACCTCCGTCGTTATATACTTTAAAATGCGACGGATACGCGCATGAAAATCCGTAATCGCTGTCGCTGTATGTATAATATGTCGGATTTGTAACGGGCGCGTTATAATTTTTTTTAACCGGCGGCGCCTGAGTCGGCTGCGGAGGCTGCGGAGGCTGCGGCGTTACATATACGACCTTAACCTCCGGCGTCGGCGCCGGAACATCGGTGGGCGCGGGCGTAGGCTCGGCTGTCGGAACCGCGGTAGGCGTCGGCGTAGGCGTCGCTTTAGGGGCGAATATACCCGTATGCGTTCCGTACATAAACGCCAGAGTAACCGCGATAATAAATATTATAACAGGAACGGCAATAAGCGCGGCGATAAGCGGCGCATTGTTTTTTCGCTGCATATTGCTGCCGGCGATATAATTTCCTTCGGGAATTACTCCGTCCGTTATACTCGCCCCGCACTTCGGGCAAAAAACAGCCTGATCGCTTACCTGCGCTCCGCATTTTGGACATGTTGCCATAATTGATTCCTCCTCGTTTCCTATAAGAAATTTTTTATACTATATAAATAACTCTGTAAGAACTTCCTCCGCAGTAAGCTCGGAAAAGCCTTCATAATCCGTCATTACTCCGCCGCTCAAATCCCATCGCAGCCTGTCGTAATTAGTCAGATATCCCTTCCCCTTGGCACAGTCGGGGAATTTAGCGTACCAGTCCGGAAACTGTTCCTTCATAAATTTCTCCGCCAAAGAAACAGCCTCGCTTCTCTCCTCTCCCTCGCGCGAGGGCGTGCCGCATATGCGCACGCCAGGAGGAGAAGAATTAACCAGCGCAACGCTGCCGTCTTCACACTGTCCCAGAGATATCCATACATGTTTATCTGTGGGCGAGGCGAGAATGTCGCCGGGTTTATAATCGCTGAACGCGCCGCGCTCGGTCTTTGTTCCAAAGCCCATAGCGGCATACCTGTCAACACATTCCTGAGCCGTAAATACATACCCTTCCTTACCGTTTTCCGTTTCAAGAGTATTGTATATTACCCATCCTACGTATCCCGAGCAGTCAAGACCCTTTTCTATTTGGTACCTGTACCCGGAACTGTCATAATCTGCGTCCTGCGTATCGTAAAAAGCCTTCCACTCCGGCGAAACGCCTATCGTTACGGCGGACTCTCCGGCTCCCGTATCCTCTTCATTCCATCCTCCGCCGTACACATATAGCGTACTGCCTACCGGTTTTACGGCGTTTTGCAGAAATTTCTTTAACGTCCCGCTCTTCTTTGCGGTTCCTTCGGCTCCGGCGGACGTGTTCTCGATTACGGCGGAAGACGCGTTGTTTAAATCCTCCGCGCTTTCCTCCGGCCGCTCGGGCGCGCTACCGCTCTGTTGCGTATACCGCGTCGACGGCGTCAATGATTTTATATCCCGCGCCTGCTTCGGCAGTTTCTGAACCATTATCCCAAGCGCGGCCAACAATCCTATGTTAACCGCCGCCAGGGCGGCTATTATATATATGCGTTTTTTTACCGTCCGTTTTGCCCGGAACGTACGCTTATCTCGCTCCATATGCGTTCCGCGTCAGTCTCGCGTTATACGCCGCCGCAAGCGCGTTCATATTCTTTATAATAATATTAAGCGCAATAAACGGTCCTATACCGCACAATAGCAAGCCGACCAGCTGCCACATAAGAACGGTTGTGCCGTTCTGCTGAATTGAGAAGCCGTATCTGGGCGCGTTTGCCTGCTGTCTGTTGGCAAGCTTATACTGCCAGTAATACGCGTATATTCCGCAAGTAACAATCGTTAAAAGAATATATGCTCCGAGTCCCGATGTTTTTTCTCCGTCCCCATTACATACGACATTCATATCGTTTGCAAGCGCATATATAAAATATATGCCGTATATTCCGCAGGTAATAATCGTTAAGAGAATATACGTTAAAAGGCTTCTGTCTTGTTTTACCATTTTTTCATCCCTCCTAAAATATATCTTATCGCTTTGTATAATGCTCCGTCTCTTATATCCGCGCCAACAACCGTATCCGAGGGCGTAAACATTCTGACCGCATACACAATTATAAACAGCGCCGCCGTAACGGCGCAAATAATCCTGAACGCTTCGGAACCGATTTTCCCGCGAATTAAGTATACAACGCAAAACGCCGCCGGCGCAAGAAACAAAGGATGATACGTAAACGCGCCGTAAAAATCCAGCCGCAACGCGCTTAACCAAGCGCGCGTCATTCCGCAGCCGGCGCAGGAAATCCCCGTAAAAAATTTTATCGGACAGCCGATTCCCGCCGCCGCCATTACCGCGTATACAGACGCAATGATAATAAAACACGTTACGTCGCTTTTATCTCTCAAGCTCATATCTCTCCTCCGGCGTCGCGCGCTTCGCTCGGCAGACAAAACATTACATTACATATTATAACAAATATATTACGGTTTGTCGACATTTTTATACAAATTTTCTCATAATTTATTCAATTTTTGTATATTAGGTTTGTTTCGGATATTTATTCCGTAGCGAAAAAGGACCGACGCGTCCAAATACCGTATCGATCCTTTTACAAAATACTTTTTACTTACATCCGCAGTCTTTCTTTATACCCTTTCCGTAAACCTTTTTATGCTCCAGCTTCGACTGCATTTCATCTAACGCTTCACCGAAATTACTCTTTTAAACAGCCCCGCTCAAAGCCTGTGTTTACCGCGGTTTGTCATTAATTTTATATCGAAGCATATTATATAACATCGGGGGGATTATATGCTTGACATTGAAAATCTGAATACGAAATTTATAGGAAGCGGCGAGTATACCGACTCAAAATCACGCGTGAGGACGTTTCGTCAAAGCGTGATTTCGGACAGTCCTCTCAGCGCGGAAGAAATCCGCGCCGAGCTTTACCGCGTTTTTGAGAAACGCGGAAGAAGGAGGTAGCAGCGTGTACATAGCGTTATACGCCAGGCAGAGTATCGACAAGGAAAACTCGGTCAGCATCGAAACACAGCTGGAATATTGCAGATCGATGATACGTTCGGATGAAAAGCATTACCGCGCTAAAGAATTTTCCGACCGCGGATATTCGGGCAAGGATACCAACCGTCCCGCGTTTCAGTCGCTTATGAAGGACGTACGGCGCGGAAAGGTAAAAAAACTTATAGTCTACAAGCTTGACAGAGTATCGCGTTCTCTTATCGACTTCGTCGATATGCTTGGAATATTCAGGGAGCGCCGCGTCGAGTTCGTCAGCTCGCAGGAAATGTTCGACACCTCCTCCCCCTACGGTGAAATGATAATGAAGCTGCTTATGGTATTCGCCGAGTTTGAACGCGCGAACATTATAAACCGTATCAGAGACGCTTACGACAAGCGCAGCAGCATGGGACTTTACTCCGGCGGAAGACGCGTTTACGGATATAATCTGGAGGACGCCGTTATCTGCGGCGTAAAAACAAAAAAATTTGTCCCCGACAAGGATGAGGCGGAGCATATCAGATATATTTTTGAAACATACGCGCTTCCCGGCATGACCTTGAGACGGCTTCAGACGGATTTGACCGAGAACGGCGTAACGCCTGTAAGCGGCTCGGGATGGTCGAGCGGAAAGCTCGGCGCGCTGCTGCGCAATCCGATTTACGCGAAAGCCGACGCCGACATATACGTTTATTACAAAAACCGCAATACAAATATAATCAACAGTATCGGTGAATTTGACGGCAGAAGGCATATTCGTCTTTACGGCAGGACAAAGCACGACAAAGCCCTGCCCGACTGGAGCGACATGAAAATCGTACTGCTTGACGGCGAAGGGCTTGTATCCTCCGATATATGGCTTAAATGTCAGGATAAGCTCGAAAAAAACAAGCAGATAGGCAGGTCGCTGAGCTGTCATTCGTCATGGCTTTCCGGCAAGCTGATATGCGCAAAATGCCGCCGCACAATGACCGTCTGTACAAGCTCATCGGGACGGTACTTTATCTGCACCGGCAAATCGTATACAAAAACCTGCCCGGGAATAAGCAAAACCGTCTACGCCGATTTTATAGAGGAGATGGTTTACGACTGTATCGCAAAACGATTCCGGAACCTAATCCTCACGCGACGCGATTCGCGCGATGAAACAGATTCGGAAACGGAGCGCGAAATAAATTCCCTGAAAATCCGTATAAATGAAATTGAAAACCGCCTTGAAAACCTGTGCGGCGCGGCGCTCTGCGGCTCTCTGAACAGCGATATGATCGGCGCTTTAAACAGTAAGGCAAAAAAACTCGGAGACGAAAAACGCGTTCTTTCGGAAAAAATCGCGTCGCTGTCCAAGCCGAATACGTCTAAAATCCCCGATATGAAGTTTTTTGAAAAATGGATCGAAGCCGATTTCAACGAAAAACGCGGCGCGGCAAGCATACTTATCAGAGCCGTTGTTATATACGAGGACGGGACTCCTGAAATTATCTGGAATATATAGGCGTACCGCGCCGTTTTCAAAAAATGCCGAATTTCTTTGACAAATGAATATTTAAAGGGTATAATATATATGAATATATGAGCATATGGCGAGAAAGGATATGAGCCAAATGGATATGTGCAGTACATGTCAGTATAATCCGCTAATCGTGGACAGGCTGAAAAACGAAATGCCCAACGACGATACAACGACCGCGCTTGCGGAAATGTTTAAGGTTTTCGGCGATAACACGCGTATAAGAATACTGTGGACGCTTTTTGACAAGGAGCTTTGCGTATACGATATAGCCGACGCTCTCTCAATGAGCCAATCCGCTATAAGCCACCAGCTTAAAACCTTAAAGCAGGCGCGTCTTATAAAATCGCGCCGCGACGGCAAAAACGCGTTCTATTCCATAGACGACGACCATGTAAAGAAAATAATAGAGCAGATGCTCATTCATGTAGAGGAACAGTAAATCCCGTTATTATGAATAAATATTGTAATAACGCTTAGCATAGGTATGAGGCGATAAAAACGAACGATGATGAAATATATACAGCCGCGTAGCGTCGCGGCTATCGTCTGCGGGGCTATGGAAATACGTATCAGCGAAGCTGCCGGTCTCGGCTTTCCCTAAAGCTGTCTATTGATTCGCCGCCGGCAGTAATTCGTTTTCGTCAAAAAAATCCTTGTTCAAAAATTTAATATCCATATTATCACCTGTTTTCAGTATATATAATTAAATTACAAAAGACTATAGGAGTCGTCATGATGAGTATCTGCAATATTACGGATTACGGCGCGGTCGCGGACGGCAAAAGCGTCTGCACAAATGAAATACAACGCGCGATTGACTTATGCGAAAAAGGCGGGACGGTGTATGTTCCCAAGGGCGAGTTTATCACGGGCGCGATATTCCTTAAAAGCGATATTACGCTCCGTGTCGACGGAAAGCTTATCGCGAACGGCGATGTAAACGACTTCCCCGTTATGGGCTATCCGTACGAGGGACTTGACCAACTATGCTACGCGAGCCTTATAAACACGGACGGCGCGCCGCATAAGAATATCGCGATCGAGGGCGTCGGCGAGATTAACGCGAACGGCAGAGCGTTATTTGACGCGGAGATGTCCGACGAGAGAATTAAGCGCGGTCGCGCGGTTTGTATCAGAAACGCCGATAATGTCACAATACGCGGCGTTAAAATACGGCAGTCGCCCTCGTGGTGTCTGCACCTGATTTACTGCCGTAATGTGCTGATTGAAAATATTGAAGTGCATACAAAGTATGATGAAAACGGAATCGCATACGGAATGTACAACTGCGACGGAATCGATATCGATTCCTGCAAAGACGTAAAAATAACAAATTCCCTTATAGCAAGTCAGGACGACTGTATTTCCGTAAAATCCGGCAGAAACGAGGAGGGGCGCAGAGCCGGTATTCCCTCCGAGAATGTTATAATTGAAAACTGCGCGTTCAAAAGCGGCTTCGGCGTCGCTGTGGGAAGCGAGACGTCCGGCGGTGTAAAGGACGTTTTTGTCCGTAACTGCACTTTTGAAAATACTCAAAGTATCGCGAGTATAAAAGCCATACGCGGGCGCGGCGCGTACATAAAAAATATCCGTTACGAAAACTGCTCGCTTGTAAATCACAGTGCTGAATACGGCGATACTCAATGGTTTCGCGGCGCGATATATATTGACGCCTTTTACGGCGACGAGGTCTTTGACGCGGACGCTCCGGCGGAGGTGAACGAGGGAACGCCCGTTGTTGACGGGATTTACTTTAAGGATATTACGGTTGACACAACGGCGGGAAACGCGATTTATATGTGCGGACTTCCCGAAGCGCATTTTAAGAATATATATCTTGAAAATGTAAAGGCGCGCGGCAAACGCGGAATGAAGGTAAAAAATATCGACAATCTGCAAACGATAAATGTAGACGTCAAAGGGTATAACGAATGAGAAAAGAGCAGCAAAAACGAAGGTAAAAGACCGTTCTTCGAACTCATAAGCGCGAAGGCGGTTACGCGTAAAAAACTTGAGGCGCCGGTCTCAAATAAAATCTTTTTGACGACATGCGCGTCAAAAAGACTTAAACCCTAAAGTTTCGAGAAATGAGGAGCTTTAGGGCTTTGCTTTGAAACAATTCAAAAACAGCGCCAATAAGCGCTGTTTTTGAATTGTCGGCAGTTTGTCGGCAAACTGAGAAGTCCGTTGTAACTTCTTTGATTTTTCTATTATAATCCGAACTGTTCCTTGCAGTCGGCGAGAACTTTTTCAATTGTCGCCGAAGCCGCGTCGAAGCTTTCCGCGAAGGTTCCGAGGTATATTTTAATTTTCGGCTCGGTACCCGAAGGTCTCACTATAAAGTAAGTCTTTTCATCCGAAAGATTGTACTTCAATACATTCGATTTCGGAAGTCCTTTAAGCGGCGAAACGTTTCCTTTTGTATCCTTTACCGTCTGCGACTGATAATCCGTGTAAAGAACAATATCCATACCCGCGGCTTTTACCGGCGGATTTTCTCTTAAACCGGCAAGCAGATTCGCCATTTTTTCCATTCCGTCCTTGCCCGGCATCGTGAACGAAACCGTCTTTTCGGCATAATAGCCGTACTTCTTATAAATATCCATCAGCGCCTCATAGAGCGATTTGCCCTTGGTTTTATAGTACGCCGCCATTTCAGCGATAAGCATTGTCGCGACAACTCCATCCTTATCCCGCGCATGCGTGCCTACGAGGTAGCCGTAGCTTTCCTCAAAGCCTATGAGATAAGTATGGTTTTTCTTTTCCGCGAATTCGGTCATCTTCTCGCCGATATACTTGAAGCCCGTAAGCACGTTCATAACCTCTACGCCGTAGGAATGAGCTATTGCCGCCGCAAGCTCCGTCGTAACGATGGTTTTTATAACTACGCCGTCCGGGGGAAGCGTGCCTTTTTCTTTCTTTGATTTAAGTATATACTCAACCAAAAGCGCGCCCGTCTGGTTACCGGTAAGCGTTCTGTAAACGCCGTCGGCGTCGCGCACAACGATACCTACTCTGTCGCAGTCGGGGTCTGTGCCTATGATAACGTCAACGTCGTTTTCCTTAGCCATCTTTATCGCGATTTCGAAGCCTTCCTTATCCTCGGGATTAGGCGACTTAACGGTCGGGAAATTGCCGTCCTCGGTATCCTGTTCCTTTACGACAAGCACGTTTTTAAATCCCATTCTCTTTAAAATCGCCTGAACGGGTCTTGAGCCTGTACCGTGGAAAGGCGTGTATATGAGCTTGAAGGTATCCGCCACAGCCGTTACCGCCTCGGGGTTCTGCTGCTGCGTCTGCACAACGTCGAGGAATTTATCGTCGAGGTCGGCGCTTACGATTTCAAGCAGTCCCTTTTCCTTTGCCTCGTCAAGCTCCATAAACTTCACATCGTCAAAAATATCGCAGCTTTCGATTGCCGCTACCACAACGTCAGCCGCGTCGGGAGGAAGCTGTCCGCCGTCGGGACCGTAAACCTTGTAGCCGTTGTATTCCTTCGGATTGTGGCTCGCGGTAATCATAACGCCTGCCGCGCAGCCCAGCTCTCTTATACCGAATGAAACCTCCGGAACGGAATGAACGATCGGGAAAAGGTACGTCTTAACGCCCGCACAGGTGAGAACCTTTGCGGTTTCCTCCGCGAAGACGCGCGAATAATTACGGGTGTCGTAGCCTATAAGAACGCCGGCTTTTGCCGCTTCCGATCCTCTTGAGTTAACATACTTGGCAACGCCCTGACTTGCCTGACGCACGTTGTATATGTTGATTCTGTTTGTGCCGGCGCCGATAATTCCTCTCATGCCCGCCGTTCCGAACTCAAGGTTGCGGTAAAAGCGTTCCTCGATTTCTTTCTCGTCGTTTTCTATCGCTTTAAGCTCCGCCTTGGCGCCGTCGTCGACAGCGGGACTTGTAAGCCAGCGGTTATATGTTTCCCTATATCCCATTGGTAGTTCCTCCTAAAATTTAATCTTATACGATTATTATACAATATCCGGAAAAATTTTTCAATCATTAATATGTAAAAAATTAAGACAAGTTATCGTATAAAATGACAAAAACCGTATGAACCGTAAAATTAACATACGAGGTTTTGTCTTCTTTGTTCTTGGAAGCTTGAGACGCTAAGATCGCATAAACTCAAAACGACGGTCGTTAAACCGTCGTTTTGAGCCGCCGGCATTTTGCCGACAGCCTGTTTTATTTTATACCGTTTTATATATCAAGATTTGAAACATACTTGGCGTGCTTCTCGATAAAATCGCGCCTCGGCTCAACCTTATCTCCCATAAGAACCGTAAAGGTCTGATCCGCTACGATTGCGTCCTCGAGGCTTACTTTAAGCATAGTTCTCTTCGCGGGGTCCATTGTCGTTTCATTAAGCTCCGGCGGGTCCATCTCGCCGAGACCCTTATAACGCTGAACCTTCGCTCCGCTGCCCATTTCCTCAATGAGCCTGTCGCGCTCATCCTCGTCAAACGCGAATTTCTCCACAAGCGTCTTGTTCTTGCCCTTAAACACCTTGAAAAGCGGCGGCTGAGCGATATATATATTTCCGTTTTCGATAAGCGGACGCATATATCTGAAGAAAAACGTCAGAAGCAGCGTTCTTATATGCGCGCCGTCGACGTCGGCGTCCGCCATTATAATAATCTTTCCGTATTTTAAATTGTCGATATTGAAGTCTTCGCCTATACCGGTTCCGAGCGCCTGTATAACAGGCAAGAGTTTTTCGTTTGAGTAAACCTTATCTATGCGTGATTTCTCGACGTTAAGCATTTTACCCCACAGCGGAAGAATCGCCTGAAAACGTCTGTTTCTTCCCTGCTTCGCGCTTCCGCCCGCGCTGTCGCCCTCGACTATGAACAGCTCCGCGTAATCGGCGCCCTCGTCGGTACATTTCGCAAGCTTACCCAGAAGCGATGAATTATTCGCGTTATTGTTTTTTCTTGTAAGCTCCCGCGCGCGCTTCGCGGCTTCTCTCGCGCGCGACGCCGTAAGCGTCTTTTCAACGATAGTTTTCGCTATGCGCGGATTTTCCTCAAAAAACGCCGACAACTTATCGTTTAGAGCGTTTTCAACAAGCGTTCTCGCCTCGCTGTTACCGAGCTTTGTCTTTGTCTGACCCTCAAACTGCGCCTCGACAACCTTTACGCTTATGATTGCCGTAAGACCTTCTCTCGTATCCTCGCCCGACAGGTTCGGGTCCTTCTCCTTTAACAGATTATACTTTCTCGCGTAATCGTTAACGACTCTCGTAAGACCTGCCTTGAAGCCCGTCTCATGCGTACCGCCGTCGCCTGTGTGGATATTGTTGGCAAAGCTCAGAAGCGCCTCGGAATACGCCGTTGTATACTGCATCGCGACTTCGACCGTCATATCCTTGCGCCGCGCCTCAAAGTAAATAACCTCGTCGTGCAGGGGATCCTTGTTCCGGTTGATATACCGGACGAACTCCTTTATACCGCCCTCGGCGTGAAGCGTGACGGTTTCAGGATTTTCGACTCTGTAATCGGTCAGTAGGATTTTTACGCCCTTGTTAAGAAACGCCTGCTCGCGCAGTCTTTTTAAAAGCACCTCGTAATCAAATTCAAGCGTCTCAAATATTTCCGAATCCGGCTTAAACGTAATCTTTGTGCCTGTCTTGTCGGTATCGCCTATTACCTTCAGCTTACATGTCGGCTTACCGCGCTCGTAGCTTTGATAATAAACATGCTCGCCGTCCGAAACTTCAACCTCAAGCTTTTCCGAAAGCGCGTTTACGACAGACGAACCGACGCCGTGCAGTCCGCCGGAAACCTTGTATCCGCCGCCGCCGAATTTACCGCCGGCGTGAAGCATAGTCAGAACAACCTCGACGGTCGGGATACCCTGCTGCGGATGTATTCCGACAGGAATACCTCGTCCGTTATCGGTAACGGTAACGGAATTATCGGCGTTGACGTCAACCTTGATTTCGGTACAGTAGCCCGCAAGAGCCTCGTCAATCGAATTGTCCACAATCTCGTATACGAGATGATGCAGACCGGCGGACGACGTTGAACCGATATACATGCCGGGACGCTTTCTTACGGCGTCGAGTCCCTCCAATACCTGTATTTGACTTTCGTCATAGGTAGTCTCAATTTTTTCCAAATCACTCATAAGCTTTATTCTCCTTGTTTTATTTTAACCGTTTTTATCTTAACGTAAACCGCGTTTTGCCAATATCTTCGATGAAACGGAGGATATGAAAACCTTTGTTTTCCCCTTCTCGTTTACGACTACGAAGGATTTCGGCAAATCGCCGGTAGAATTTATAATCAGACCGTTTTTCTGCGACTCGGCGAGAAAATTTCTGCCCAGTCTCGACACGGTCGTATTATCCATGTCAAATATCCCTATTATATCCCTTGTGTTAACAACAATGTTTTCCTCAACTCTCAGATACATTACCGTCCTCCCTCGCAACCGAGCCGTTTTTTACATAAAACAGTCTCGTGGCGTCCGTGCTTTCGATAAGATCGGCGTCCGTCGAGGTTATAAGCACCTGCTTGCCCTCGATTTTTCCCGCCATATACATTCGCCTGTGTATATCGAGCTCGCTCATTATATCATCTAAAAGCAGCACGGGATATTCGCCCTTTATATAATGAATATAATCCGCCTGAGCTATCTTCATCGACAGAGCCGCGGTACGCTGCTGTCCCTGCGAGCCGTACATTCTCGCGTCGTTATCATTTATCAAAATACGCAAATCATCCCGCTGAATGCCAACCTGCGCCGACGCAAATTCAATCTCGCGCCGCTGATTTTTTTCAAAAAACTTAAATATCTCGCTCTTATCGAGACTTTCCGTTTTAACGCCGCACATATAGCGGATTTTAAGTATTTCACCGGAAATCTCTTTCTGTATTTTTGAGGCGAACTCATCAATCAGCTTTACGAATTTCATACGAAAGCTTATTATCTTTGAGCTTTCAACCGCGAGCCGCTCGTTCCATACCGACAGCATAACGTCGGACTTCACTCCCCTGCCCTTCAAGGTTTTTAAAAGGCTGTTTTTCTGGGCGAGAGCCTTGTGATAGTCTATAAGACTTGTCAGATATCCCGGATAGAGCTGGCTTACCGACGAGTCGATAAACCGTCTGCGAGCCGACGGCGAGCCTTTCACAAGCTCCAAATCCTCCGGCGAGAACATTACCACGTTGAGATAATTCATAAGCATGCTCAGCTTCGTTATCTGCACATGATTTATCTTGATGCTCTTTTTCCCGTTTTTCACAAGCTGCAAAGACGCGCCGTAATCGCGCTCGCTGTCATGAAATTCAAGCGACAGCTTCGCAAAATCGGAGCCGAATTTTATAAGCTCCTTATCCGACTTGGCTCTGTGGCTTCTGCCCTGCGAGAACAGATAAACCGCTTCGAGGAGGTTTGTTTTCCCCTGAGCGTTGTTGCCGTAAATCACATTTGTGTACGGTGAAAAATCTACCTTTTCCGAGCTGTAATTTCTGAAATTCGATAGCGACAGTGATGAAATATACATTATTCCGCCCCGACCGTGATTTCCACGGTTTCGTCCTCAAACTCGACTGTCACAACGTCGCCCGTGCGGATTTTTTTGCCGCGCATGGAACATACCTCTCCGTTTACGGATACGATTTCATCAAGTATCATGTCTTTAGCCGTCGCGCCGCTTTCCGCAAGAGCGGAAAATTTCAGAAGCTGGTCGAGCTTGATATATTCTGTTTTTATGCTGATATTCATTTTTTCCATAGCATTGTTCCTTAATTCTGCAATCTCGTCACCGACGTAACGCCCTGAATCTGAATTATCTTTTTACGAAGCAGAGCAAGGTCGGAGGTATTGCGTATTTCGACGCCTATCCGGACTATCGCCATACCTTTTTTATTCACATAGGCGTTAACGGATTTAAACGGTATTTTAAGCGTAGCGAGGATATTCGTAATTTCCAGCAGTACTCCGTCGCGGTCATGCGCCTCGATCTGCAAGTTCGCAATATACGACGTGCTGCGTTCGTCGTCCCACCATACGTCTATAAACCTGCCTCTGTCCTCCTCGGACATTGTTTCGGGATTCATGTTGGGGCAGTCGCGTCTGTGAACGCTGACGCCTCTGCCTTTCGTTATAAAACCGACTATATCGTCGCCCGCGACAGGGTTGCAGCAGCGCGCCAGACGCACAAGACAATTGTCGATATCCTTCACGACAATACCCTTGCTCGACGAGCGGCGCTTCGCCGGCTCGGCCTGTACGGTGTGATTTTCTTCATCATATACAGCCTCAAGCGTTTTCTTCGCCTCGAGCGCCTTATTCTGCTTGAGCCATTCGTCGCGCAGCCTTACGACAACCTTCTGCGCCGTAAGTCCGCCGTATCCGACGCTCGCGTAAATATCGTCCAGTGTCTGCAATCCATAACGCCGAAGCAGTATGGCGATCCATTCCTGCTTAAAGAGCTGCTCGTGCGTGTTTCCCAGACGGCGCAGCTCGCGCTCTATAAGCTCCTTGCCGTGCTCTATATTCTCGTCGCGTCTCTCACGCTTAAACCACTGGTTTATTTTGTTCTTCGCCGTGGACGTACGGCAAATTTTCAGCCAGTCCCGGCTCGGTCCGTGCGTATTGTTCGTAAGTATCTCCACAATCTCGCCGTTTTGAACCATATAGTTATTCTGAACGATTTTTCCGTTAACCTTCGCTCCGCTCATCTTGTAGCCTACCTGCGAATGTATCGCGAACGCGAAGTCTATAACAGTGCTTTTCGCGGGAAGCGATATCACCTTTCCCTGCGGAGTGAACACAAACACCTCGTCCTCGAACAAGTCAAATTTCAGCGTATTGAAGAAATCGTCCGTATCGATCAGGTTTGTCTGAGTGTCAAGAAGCTGCCTTACCCATTCGAGCTTGGAATCCATGTCGGTAGAACCCGAAATTCCCTCCTTGTATTTCCAGTGAGCCGCGATACCGTTTTCGGCGACGCGGTGCATTTCCCACGTTCTTATCTGAATTTCAAGCGGCGTGCCGTTGGGACCTATAACAGTCGTGTGCAGCGACTGATACATATTCGGCTTCGGCATCGCTATATAATCCTTAAATCTCATAGGCACGGGCGTGTACAAATCATGCACCATTCCGAGAACGGCGTAGCAATCCGCGACGGTGTCGACTATGACGCGCACGGCGAACAAATCGTAAAGCTCGTCTATGGTTTTATTCTGCGTATACATTTTACGGAATATACTGTAAAAATGCTTCGCTCGCCCCGTAACCTGTCCTTCTATATTCATTTCCTTGAGCTTCTCGCGGAGAACGTCTATAATATCGACTATGTACTTTTCTCTTTCCTCCTTTTTCTGGTTAATGCTCTGCGTAATTTCCTCATACGCGACAGGGTCAAGATATTTGAGCGCCAAATCCTCAAGCTCTATCTTTATCTTCGACATACCGAGACGGTGCGCCAGCGGCGCGTACACGTCGAGCGTTTCCTTCGATATGAGAAGCTGCTTCGCGCGCGGCATAAAATTAAGCGTGCGCATATTGTGCAGTCTGTCAATAAGCTTTATCACGACTACGCGTATATCCTTCGCCATAGCGAGGAACATTTTTCTGAGGTTTTCCACCTGCTGCTCCTCGCGCGTATTGTATTTAATCTTTTTCAGCTTGGTAACTCCGTCCACGATCTCCGCGACGCTTTTGCCGAACAGGTTTTCTATATCCTCATAGGTATACGGAGTATCCTCCACAACGTCATGCAGGAGCGCGGCGGAAATAGCCGTCGCGTCAAGCGAAAGCTGCGCGGCGATATACGCGATTTGAACGGGATGCTCGATATACGGCTCCCCGCTTCTTCGGAACTGATGCGAATGAGCGGACTTGGCGAGTCTGTAGGCAACATAAATCATATCGGTATTGGCGTTCGGGCTGTAGCCCTTTACCATATCGATTATTTTATCCGCAAGGACGTCCGTATCGTCGCTATTCTGCGGCATCTTCTCCGGCGGAAGTATTACCTGATTATTTATGTCTGCCATACGCTGGCGTCTCCTTTCTGTCTTAGTTCCGTTTGATTTTCAAATCCTTTAAAACAAGCTGAACCGATTCGGTTCCCTGATAGCTGTTTATATCCATTTGAAACGCAAGGTTAAGCAAATCGCCTTTGCTTATCCGGCGGGCGTATTCGCCCATGCCGAAACCGATGCAGTTTATAACCGTATTGTTCTTTGCCGCCCTCAGCCTCAGATGTCTGCAATCCGCGCCTACCGCGGCGGCGTTTAAAGCCTGTACGCCGGCGATGGCGAAAACAGGCTTGTCGTTGCCCATACCGAACGGCTCAAGATACCTGAGATACTTTACGTTCTCAACAGTCAGAGCTTTCTCCGAAAGAGGACAGTCGATATCGACGCATGGTATCATATCCTTTTCCGTAAGTATCTCGTCCGCGTATTTGTTTATCTCCTTGGTAAAGCCGTCAAGCTCGGACATATTCACGTTAAGCCCCGCCGCGACCGCGTGACCTCCGAAATCCGTGAGATACTTTTCGCAGCGCGAAAGAGCGTCAAAGAGGTTAAAACTCTTTATGCTTCTTCCCGAGCCTTTTCCGACGCCGTTTGAGTGCGATATCAGTATGCACGGCTTATAATACAAATCGCACAGTCTCGAGGCGACTATGCCTATAACGCCCTGATGCCAGCCCTCATGCGCGAGTACAATAACCTTTTTCTTCTCAAAATTCGGGTCGGAGACTATCATGGCGAGAGCCTCGTCATAAATCTGTCTTTCCGTATGCTGCCGTTCCTTATTTTCACTGTCAAGCGCGAGGGCGATTTCTTCCGCTCTTTTCTCATCCTTTGTCAGAAGCAGCTCCACGGCGGTTGTCGCCGTACCGATTCTGCCCGCCGCGTTAAGACGCGGCGCTATCGCGTAAGCAATTGTCGAGGACGCGACCCGCTTTCCCGACGCTCCCGCAATATTCATAATAGCGCGGAGTCCCGCGCGTTTCGGGTTTTGAAGTATTTTAAGTCCCTTGTCGGCTATAATTCTGTTCTCGCCCGTGAGCGGAACAACGTCGGCTATAGTTCCGAGCGTCGCCAAATCAACGTATTTCCCGAAAACCTCCTTTGTGTTCATGCCTTTTTCCATCGCAAGCGCGAGGACAAGCTTAAACGCGACCCCCACGCCGGCAAGCTCCTTAAATGGATACCCGCATTCGGGTCTTTTCGGATTAAGCACAGCCGCGGCGGCTGTAGGAATACGCTCCTTACAGGTATGATGGTCTGTAATAATGACGTCCATGCCCTGTAACTTAGCGAACTCAACCTCTCCTATGGCGGTTATTCCGCAGTCTACCGTTATAAGAAGCTTTGCGCCCCGCTTAAAGAGCTTATTCACCGCCATAATATTTATGCCGTAGCCCTCGCCCTTCCTGTCGGGAATATAATACTCCGCATCGGCTCCGATTGACCGCAAAAAATCATATAAGAGAGCCGTAGAAGTTATTCCGTCAACGTCGTAATCCCCATATACGGTGATTTTTTCCTTTTTCTCCACCGCGGCGGATATCCGCTCTACGGCTTTGTCCATATCAAGCATCAGCTTCGGATTTATTATGTCCGACATGGATTTTTTCAGGTAAGAAGGAATTTCGTTTTCAGCTATTTTGCGGTTTAAAAGAACAGTCGCGATAACCTTAGGTATGCGATATTTTATTGACGCGCTGTTTACAGCGTCGCCATCCAATTTTTTATTCCTGAAATTCCAAATCTTGTCAATCATAATTTTCTCCAAAGCATTAGTTCGTAATTGTTATTATAACATTTTTTTATATAAAATTCAAGTATAACAAGTATTTTAGTATAAAATAATAAACAACGGGCAAAATAAAGTCTGTAGAAAGGAGTGAGCGGCATGAACAACAACTTTAACAACAAAAACAACCAGAACCAAAATCAGAACCAAAATCAGAACAATAATCAGAACAATAACCAGAATCAAAACCAGAATCAGAACCGGAATCAAAAGCAAAATCAGAAGCAGAATCAGAAGAACAACAACAATAACAATAACAATAATAACTTCTGATTGTATACGGTTTGTATACGGTATAAGCAGGGACCGCCGCGTTACTCAGCGCCTCAGTCCCTGTTTTTCCGTATAATTTATTTTTCCGACTATTTCCTCATCTTTACCAGCGCGATAACGGAGCACACAAAGCTCACGATACCGACGGCAATTACGAGCAAAATCAGCGGCAGAAGCAATCCGTTTCCCGGCGTTTTACCGTTATCCGCCAAATCAGAGCCCCATGTCATGCTTCCGTAAGAGGACAGAGGAGAGTATTTTTTTACTTCATCCGCCGAGGGAAGATTTTCTCCCATTCCCAATCTTAAAACGGAATATTTCCCGTCTGTTTTCTGCAGCACGGCAAAGCTGTATTCCGGCGTTTCGCTGTCGTTTTCATAATATATATCCGAAAAAACGACAAACGTAACGCCTCCGCCCAAATCGTACACGCACTCAAGCTCCCGAACGTCCGTTCCGAAATACGCGTTGAAGCCGCCCGTGTAATAATAATATCCGCCGCCGTAGCAGAAGCCGCGGCTCGTAAGGCTGTTTACCGGCGGTTTTTCCGGAGCGACGCGGAAGACGTTTTCAATAACCCAGTCTATAAAATCACTGCTTACGATCGACACATTATTATAGCCTAAGCTGCTGCTGTTGCCCGTCATGGGATCGATATCCGTCAAAATTCTGAAATTATTATGCGTGTAAAGCACATACTTAAAAAAGGAATCGTAATCGTAATTCTTTATGTCAAATTTCATGACGTCGGCGCAGGCGGTAAGCGTTGTTCTTATCATTTCCGCATCCTCCGCCGGAATTGTATTCACTTTATTTGAGAACGGATATCCCGCGATTGTATCCTCCTTTAAGCTGTTCAGAAATCTCTGAACCTCCGAAGACTTTACATGAGCGGTAATTTTACCTTTTTCACCGCTGGCAATATATATTATCGAGTCATAACCTCCGGGATTTACTTTTGTAAAAGCGTCGTTTTGAAGAGTGAAATACTCGCCGGACGTTTTTGAGTCTGACGAAAACATTATAAAATCAGCTCCGTTCTTTTTGACCGCAGCCAGCCCGCACGAGCCGTCCGTCTTAAACGAAAACTCGATACTGTCGGTAAGCTGTATTCCGTCAACGTCGTCATAAACCTCGCATACAAACGACGTCTCCGTGACACGGACGATGAAAAGCGAACGGCGGTTCTCGAAATTCTTTTCTCCCGCATACACGATTCCGTCGTCACCGCCGAATATGCCGTACTCTTTTATTTTCTCCGAAAGAACGCTGTCAAACGACGGCGAAGCGAGCGCCGCCGGAGTATATATAAACATTAAAATCATAAGTAAAATCAACTTTTTCATATCTATCGCCTCCGCCTGTAATAGCTTTTCCCGAAATTTCAAATTTTTTCGCCAAATCCTATTAAAATAACGTGAAATATATGGTATAATAAATTAAGGCAATTAAACCAACTAAACGGAGTGAGAAATATGATTAACGAAATAGAAAAAATACTTATCGACGAAAAATCCATAGCGGAAATAACCGCTTCTCTCGCCGAGCGAATAAACGAGGATTACAGGGGAAAAAGCCTTATACTGCTTATCGTTCTTAAAGGAAGCGTCGTTTTTGCCGCCGACCTGATGCGTCTTCTCACGATTGACGCGGCGCTTGATTTTATTCAGGTATCGAGCTACGGCTCGTCAACGGTACCGGGGGAGCTTAAAATTATTAAGGATACGCAGACAGACATGTCGGGCAAAAACGTGCTTATAGTTGAGGATATCATAGACAGCGGCAACACGCTGAAGGCTCTTTCAGAGCTTCTTAAAAGCCGCGGCGCAAATGTGGAAATATGCGCTCTGCTTTCAAAACCCGCTCGGCGCGAGTCTCATGTGGACATAAAATATATCGGCGCGGAAATTCCCGACGAGTTTATCGTCGGTTTCGGCATGGATTACAATGAACGCTTCAGAAATCTGCCGTATATAGGAATTTTGAAAAGAGAGGTTTACAATGGATAAGCTTTTGCGAACGTATTTATACGATAAACGTTCTCTAAAACAGTTTGTAGCTCGGTTTTTCCCCGCCGAAAAACAAATACCGCATATAATCGTCAACTATTATACATACGGGACTTAACAGAAACCACAAAAACATATACGGCAGACAAATCTGTCCGAGGATATTGAACGGCAGGTCATAATAATCCCATACGTTAAGTCCCAGCCGCAAATTCAGAATACATCCGGCGATAAATTCCAGCGACGTAATGATAAGCGTTCCGAAAAGCATTTGCAGTATAAGCGGAATATCGCGGGCGTATTTTTCGTTTATGAGCCCGAGCAGAAGAAAACACAGTCCGCCCAGTATAAACATGCTCCAGTGCGAATACCCGCGCCATAACATCTCGATTATGACATAGATTATTCCGCCGAAGGAAAATAAAAATAAATATTTTAACACAGAAGTCATAATGTCAGTCCTTTTT
>CAYVUD010000008.1:1867-27141 GCA_964454725.1 uncultured Lachnospiraceae bacterium | reverse complement strand
CGGAGCCGCTCTTATCCGAAATTATCCAGTGCAGCCGCGCCGGCGGCAGGTTCGGGCTGAACGCCTCGTCTATAATGTTTATCGCGGCGAGGCGCTCCCGCGCCTCGTCCACGGTAGCGCACTGCCCCAAAATCCAAGGGATAAGCTCCCACGGGGCGATGTTGTCCTTCCCCTCTTCCTCCGCGCGGTAATGCGCGTTGCCCACGAAATTCAGTCCCGCGATACACAGTCCCTTTTCGTTTACCGCGTCGTAATACAGCGGATAGCCGTCCGTAACGCTCGCCATTCCGATAAAGGCGAAATGGCGCGCAACCGTACCCGCGCGCCGGAACGCGAGCTTAAAATTCCTCGGTGTGACGGTGACCGTCTCGCCGTAGGAACATTCGTAATCCAATGTGCGTCCGAAATAGAAATCTTTTGTTTTGTAAGTCGCCGCCGTACACATATTTCCTCCTTCTTCGCGCCGCGCGAAATTTCAGCCGACCGTCCGTTTCGCGGACAGTTGCCGCCGAATATTTATTATGCTTTATTTACACGGATTTATGCGGAAAATACTTTAACCGGTTATTTTTCGTAAGGCGGGGTGATAAGCTCGACGGGAATGTAGTAGCTAAGCTCCGCCGGTTGGGTATCCGGTTTGAATATTCCGCTGTTGCTTTCGTATGATTCGCCGTCAAGAGTAAGCGCGTTGCCGCGTAAAGCGTATTCCCAGCCCGACGTCCACGACTGCGAGGATAAGCCGCTGCCGTTTAACGCCTCGTGCTTTTGGTTCTCCACCGTAACGATTCCTATGACCTTGCCCTCGTCGTCGGTCACAATTCGTTTTACGGCGTCTAACGGGTAGTTGTACCAATTCGTTTGAGCGTATTGGTGATAGCCCTGCTCCTCCTGCTTCTGCCAATTTCCTATAACGACCTTTTCGCCGCTCTCGTAATAGTCCTCGGGGTTGTAGCTCTCCGCCGTCGTCCAGTCGTCCAAAACCGCGTCGAAGCCGCTTTCGTCATACTTACGCACCGTCAGTCCCTTTAAAAGCTTTACGGGAAGCGCGCGGTTATAGCGGAAGTCCTTGACCCGCTCCGCTCCGTCCTCAAGCTCAATATCGTACTGCTTGATACGGCTCATCATTCCGATAGGAACGTATGTAACGCCGTCCTTTAAAAGCGCGGGGTGCGTCGTGGTTCTCGCGCCGTTGACGAGCTTGTAATCGCCCGCCGCGTCGCCGTCAAAGGCGATATTTTGCTCGCCGATATTAATATGGGCGGTGTAGTCGCCGCCGGTAACGTCCGAGTGAAGCGTCATATTTATCTGACCGTTTAAGTACGTTATATCGCCGTCCGCCACGCCGCAGGCGTTAAGCGTTTCGCGAAGCGGCACATACGTTTCGTAGTTGTCCGTAAACGGCTTATTCGCGAGATTTATCTCGTTTCCGTTTACAAACACCGCAATATCGCCCGCGCTGTGCGAACCGACCGTATCGGCAAGCGCCGCGCTCGCGAAAAGCGTCGCGGCCGCCGTCGCGACCATAATTACCGCGGCGGCGGCGTTCCTTAACTTGCTTCTTTTTCCGGTTTTAGCTATGTTTTTAAATCTCTTCTCCAGAGTTTTTCCCTCGCCGCTCATCGCGGTTGTATAATAATTTTTAAACATTCCTTTTATCCCCTTTCTTTATCAGACCGACAATGGTGTTCATATAAGCCCTTTTCTCCGCGTCGGTCATATCCCTTATAACCCTTTCATCGCACGACAGCTCGCACGCCTCGTTTATGTTTTTCACCGCTATGTAAACAAACGGATTGAACCAGTGCAGCGCGTTTACGGCAAGCGAAAACCATTTGTACCACAGGTCGCGCCGTTTGTAATGCGTAAGCTCGTGCATAAAAATCATTTCAAGCTCGCCGCTCTCGATTTCGTTTTCGGGTATGTAAACTACGGGCTTAAACACGCCCGCGAGCATAGGCGCGTCAACGTCATCGGATTTTTTCAAGGCAATTTCGCGCCTGATACCCAGCTTCTCCTTAATACGGTCAAATTCCCCGCGGTTCTCCGCTATTACCGAGCGTCCGCGCTTGGAAAGCAGGAACCGCCAATAGCTTATAAGCGCGCAAAGCATAAACACAGCCGCGCCCAAAATCCAGATAAGCGCAACAGCGTCATAAACGCTGAATTTAAAGCCGCTTCCCTCTATTTCCGAGAGCGGCGCCGCGACCCCTTCGGGCATATCCGCCTCCGGCGGCGGTTCGGATACCGCGCCGGTTTGCGGCTCCGAGGCGTAAAGCGTTTTTTCCGCCGTCAAATCCACGTTTACGGGCTTTTTCGCAAACCTTACCGGAAGTATCATTGACACAAGCACAATAAGCCATACGTAATACTGCCACGACGACGAAAAGCGTTTTGACGTAAACGGTTTCGCCAAAAGCAGCAATACGGTAAGCGCCGCTCCGACACAGCTCAGCAAAAGCGCCGACTTGAAAATTTGAAACATATTATCCTCCCGACGCGTTTATATGTCCAGATTGAACATATTCTTAAGCTCCTCAATATCCTCCTCGGAAAGCTCCTGATTTTCATAAAGAGCCGCGACAAAGTTTTTGACGGAGCCGTTGTAAACCCTCGAAATAAGCGATTTCGCCGCGCTTACCTTGTAATCGTTTTCCTTTATCAGCGGCTTGTAATAATGGTTTCTTCCCCGCTTTTCAAAGGTTACCGCGCCCTTATCGCAAAGTCTTGTCAAAAGCGTGGCGACGGTTGTGATTTTCCAGTCCCTGCTGTCAAGCCGTTCAAGCACTCCCGCGCTTGTAAGCGGTTCGCCGCTGTCCCATAGGATTTTCATAATTTCATACTCCGAATCGGTTATTTTCTTTTTGTTTGCCGGCATATTATCCCTCCTTTTCGGATTATTTACACGTGTAGTTTAAATATATTCTACACCTGTAGTTGGAATTTGTCAAGTGTTTTTTTAAATTTTTCGGAAAAAGAAAAAGCGTTCCCGAATACGGGAACGCTTCAGCGTTAAGCGCGATTATTTAACGATAAATTTATCAAGCTCCGCAAGGAACTTATCGCAGTCGTCCGAGTGAACCTCAACCTTTATCGGCTTTGACAAATCAAGGCTGAAAATTCCCATAATCGACTTTGCGTCTACAACATATCTGCCTGATGTCAAATCAACATCAAAATCATACTTACTTACAATGTTTACGAAATCCTTCACGTCATTAATCGAGCTTAACAATAGGTTAAATGTTTTCATTTCAAACTCCTCCTAACTCTAATTTATGTAATCCCTCACAATGATTACATTATATATTTTACATCTTTTTCCTTAATTAGTCAATAGGTATTGCGTTTTAAAGAAAAATTTTATATAATAGTGCTAACATTTAATTTGAAAAATTGTTTATTTTATTGCGAATTTATACATTATAAGCGAGGTAAATATGAAAAAAGCTGCATTCTATACGCTCGGCTGCAAGGTCAATAAATACGAAACGGAGGCTATGGCGGAATTATTCGCCGCCGCCGGCTACGAAACGGTTGATTTTTCCTCTCCCGCCGACGTGTACGTTATAAATACCTGCTCGGTAACAAATATCGGGGACAGGAAGTCGCGTCAGGCTATACGGCGCGCGAAAAAAACCAATCCCGACGCGGTTATTGCCGTTACGGGCTGCTACGCGCAGACCGCTCCCGAGGAGATTTTAAAAATTGACGGCGTTAATCTCGTTCTGGGAACTAAGGACAGAAAAAGCATCGTCGAAAAAGTCGAGGCGCTCGACCCGCTATCAAGCGTAAACGGCGTTACCGATATTATGAACAGCCACGACTTTGAGGAGCTGCATATCAAAAACTACTCGGACCGCACGCGCGCGTTTATAAAAATTCAGGAGGGCTGCGGTCAGTTTTGCTCCTACTGTATTATCCCCTACGCCCGCGGTCCGGTAAGAAGCCGCGGCGAAACAGAGGTTTTAAATGAAATCGAGCGGCTTGTGGAAAACGGTTTTTCGGAGATAATACTTGTCGGTATACACATCGCCTCCTACGGAAAAGACCTCGGCGATACGTCGCTTGAAAAGCTGCTTTTGAAAGCGGATAAAATCGAGGGCGTTAAGCGCATACGCCTCTCCTCGATCGAGCCGATGACCTTAAACCGTGAATTTGTCGATAAAATCAAAGGCTCGAAAAAGCTCTGCCCGCATTTCCATATTTCGCTGCAGTCGGGCTGCGACGAAACGCTCAGACGTATGAACCGCAAGTATACAACGGCGCAGTATAAGGAAATCGTTGACGGACTTCGGGAAAGCTTTCCCGACGCCGCGATAACGACCGACATTATGGTCGGTTTCCCGGGCGAAACGGACGAAGAATTTAAGAAAACGCTCGACTTTGTAAATGAGATACAGTTCGCCGGCGCGCACGTGTTCCAGTACTCCCCCCGCCGCGGCACTCCCGCCGCGGCGCGTCCCGACCGGATCGCGCCGCAAATTAAGGAGGAGCGCAGTAAAATTATAATCGAGGCGGCGAAAAAATCGCGCGATAAGTTTTTGGAACAAAGTATCGGCAAAACCGTTTCCGTCCTTTTCGAGCAGCGCGCAAAG
Source organism: uncultured Lachnospiraceae bacterium (assembly GCA_964454725.1). Lineage (GTDB taxonomy): Bacteria > Bacillota > Clostridia > UBA1381 > UBA1381 > JALEPO01. The sequence continues at coordinate 22,546 of CAYVUD010000008.1, read as the reverse complement.
GACGGCTGTTTTGAGGGGAAAACGGCGAATTATATAAATGTTCACGTCGAAACAAACGAGGATTTATCGGGGAAATTCTTTAACGTAAAGCTTGAAAAAGCGAAAGACGGCATAGTCTACGGCGTTATTGAAGGAGAATGAGAAAAGATAAGGCGTTGAGGAGTATACCTCAACGCCTTTTTAATTTTTATTCTGTAATTATCCGCCTATCTGACACTTCAGTCCCGACCGTTTCGCAACCTCAAGAAGCCTTTGCATATACTCGTTGGGTATCAGATTGATTCCTTCCATCGGGTACGGACGGTTCAGACCCTCATACTTGCCCTGCCCGAGTCTGTGATACGGCAGAAGGTGCAGACGCTCCACGCCCGGGAGCGAAGCCGCGAATTCGGATATGGCGCGTATCTCCTCGGGGGTATGGTTAAACGTCGGAATGACCGGCACGCGTATAGTCAAATTCACCGCGCCCGACTCCGCTATTTTCCTCGCGTTTTCAAGTATCAGCTCGTTGGGCTGAGTCGTAAACTCCTTATGCTTGGCGCTGTCCATATGCTTTATATCCATCAGAACATAGTCCAGATACGGAAGATACTTTTCAATCGTTTCCCATTTCGCGAAGCCTGTCGTTTCAATCGCCGTGTTGACGCCAATATCCTTGCAGGCGTGAAGCAAATGCGGCGCGAAATCCGGCTGCAAAAGCGACTCGCCGCCCGAGAGCGTAACTCCGCCGCCGCTGCGGTTATAATAGAACATATCCTGCTTTATAACAGGCAGCAGCTCCTCAACCGTCACGTCCTGTCCCATTGTCTTTTCCTTGCCCTCAAACATCATAGGCTCTATCTCAAAGCTCTGGGACTCCGGATTGCAGCACCAGCGGCAGCGCAGGGCGCAACCCTTTAAAAACACGATCGTGCGTATGCCCGGGCCGTCGTGTATGGAGTATTTCTGTATGTCAAATATTCGGCCTTTCGCCTGATAGTAGTTTTCCATCTGTTGCAATTCCTTTCGCTATGCTTAAAGAAAATCGCTCAGATTGCCGTTTCGAGAAACGAAGCCGTACTCGTGTACTCAAACCGCGCGTGCGGCAGGCTTCGAGTTCCGAAAAACGGTAATATGGGCGATTTTTCCGGCATTATCGGCCGAAAGTCTGCTCGGTTCTGTTTATAATATCGTCCTGAAGCGAGCGTGAAAGCGTAGTAAAGAGCGCGCTGTAGCCCGCTACGCGGACAACGAGCGACTTATATTTTTCGGGGTGCTTTTGCGCGTCAAGAAGCGTTTCCTTGCTTACCACGTTAAACTGCATATGCATACCCTTCTGGTCAAAATACGCTCTTATATACGAAGCGAAGTTTTGCAGTCCCTCCATACCGCTTAGAGCCGATGGGTGGAATTTCTGATTATAGAGCGTACCGTTTGAAGCGATAGCGTGGTCAAGTCTGGCAACGGAATTTGCCGCCGCCGTCGGACCGAGTCTGTCCGAACCGCTTCTCGGACCTACTCCGTCGGCAATAGGCGTATTCGCGAGTCTGCCGTCGGGCGTCGCGCCCGTCTGCTCGCCAAGCGGCACGTTTGCCGAAACGGGATAAAGTCCGGCGTGGAAAATACCGCCGCGCGGGTTTTTGTATTTTTGCAGCTCCTTGGTGTAAACGTAGGCTACATCGCGCGCGAACAGGTCGATTTCCTCAATGTCGTTGCCGTACTTGGGAAGCTCGTCTATCATTTCAAGAAGCTTATCATAGCGCGCGACGTCAGCCTTTGACGAGGTGCCGTTTAAAAACATTCGGCAGATTTCCTCGATCTGAGCCTTTGTCACGGGCTTACCCATAGCGGCGAGGTTGTTGACGACCTCGGTAGTGGCGTTCTTAGCCGCTTTCGCCGTTAAGCCCCTGCCGTAATTATGTATAAGCGCGTCCTTAAAGTCAGCCATCGAAACGAGCTTCTTTTCAAAAACGAGCGTCTTTATGGCGTAAAGACCGTCGGTCATATTGGCGATACCGAAGCCCTGCGGACCGGTGAAATTGTAGTGCGCGCCGCCCTCCTGAATGGTCTTGCCCTTTTCTATGCAGTCCTCAACCATAAGCGACACGAACGGAAGCGGACAGCGTTCCGCGTGCGCGACGTCAATGGCGTTATCGGCATTGACCATCATACGTATCATATATTTCATCTGCGTCTTATACGCGTCATAGAACTCGTCAAATGTCTTGAAATTCAGCACGTCGCCCGTCTGCGGACCCACCTGAACTCCCTTGTCAACACCGTTCGAGAACACCAGCTCCAGCGGACGGCACATATTGAAGAACGCCGCGTCGTGCCAGCCGTCGGTCTTGTGCGGAGCCTGCGGCTCAACGCAGCCGATTATATTGTATCCCCTCGCGTCCTCAAGCGAAACTCCGCGGCTCATAAGCGCGGGTATAATAACCTCGTCGTTGTAGTAAGCCGGCAATCCGACGCCGGTGCGCGTCAGCTCGGCGCACTTGATTAAAAACTCGTTCGGAGTACCGTTCCAAATTCTTACCGAGAACGACGGCGCGGGAAGAAGCGTGTGCATCGAAGCCTGAATACACAAAAACGACAAATCGTTTGTAGCGTCAAGTCCCTCCTCGGTCTGACCGCCGGCGCAGAGGTTCTGGAACAGGCTGTAGCCCGCAAAGCCCTCAGCCGAAGCCGCGTCACGAACCTTGTTAAGGTCGTTGAGCTTGATCCATACGCAGTCAAGAAGCTCCTGCGCGAACTCGCGCGTTAATATTCCCTTTTCAATATCCGCCTTGTAGTACGGGTACATATACTGGTCGAAACGTCCCGGCGAAATCGAGTGTCCGCTCGCCTCCATTTGAATGAGCATCTGTATAAACCAGAACGACTGACACGCCTCGTAGAACGTCGTCGCGCCGTTTTCCGGAACATTGGCGCAATTTTTGGAAATCGTAAGCAATTCCTGTTTTCTCGTCGGGTCGGAGCATTTCTGCGCCATTTCATACGCGAGATTGGCGTAGCGGCGCGCGTAGTTAATCGCGGCGCGGCACGAAATCAAAGCCGACTCCAGAAACTCGTGCCGTCTCGCGTAGTCGCCGTCATAGACGTTGCACTTTGAGAGAGCGTCCTCAATTTCAGCCATATAGCCCTTGTAACCGATTTTTATTACCTTGCCGTAATCAACCGTTAAATGCCCTACTCCGTTATAATAGTAGTTGCCCGGGGTGAACATATTATGCTCTATCGCCAGAGCCGCCTCCGGCGCCATATACGCAGAAGCCAACTCGCTTGTCGTCTTGCCCTTCCAGTACGGATATATTTTCCTTAACGTCCGCTTGTTTTCCTCGGAAATATGGAACGGATCCGCCTCGCGGAACTCTACCGTGTCAAGCTCCGCCTCAAGCCACTCGTAGGAATACTCCGGAAATACCTGACAGCTTCTTGGCGCTTTTGTCGCGCTTCCGACAACAAGCTCGTTATCGCGAATGGTAATCGGGATATTCTCCAATATATGCTCGAACGCGAGCGCGCGCCGTTTGACAATCGGAAGCCCCTCTGTCGCCTTGTAGCTCTCCGTAAGAAGAACCGCGCGGTCAACCTCGATCTCGGGCATTTTCGCGAACAAATCGTCCAAAAGCTTGCCGATGCGCTCGGTTCTCTTAATATCGGTTGTGTTAAATGTTTTCATTCTCTTCCCTCGCCTCTTTTATATATTTTTCCGTAAAATTTTGTACATCTATAATTAATATAAGTATAACACAACCGTAAAAAAAATTCAATATAAAATCAACAGTTTTTTAATGAATTTTTATTCAAAACGCAAAAAATCCGCAAAGCGCGAGGCTTGGCGGATTTTTTTAAAGGGTGCGGGTTTATTTCCACTCGTTAAGCTCCAGCCATTTTTCAAGCGATTTTGCCCACTGCGCCACGTGCGGGACTTCGGGAGCAAGTCCCAGTCCGTGCGGACCGAGAGGGTAAATATGCATTTCAAACGGTATATGAAATTTTGCCAGAGCGTCGGCATAGAGAAGCGAGTTTTCCACCGGCACCGCTTGATCCGACGAGGTGTGCCACAGAAACGCCTGCGGCGTGTTCGCGTTTACGTGCTTATACAGGGACATCAGCTCCTTGTCGGAATGGAGCGCCCTCTCCCCTATTAAATTTTGACGCGAGCCGTCGTGGCGGTACTCGAACATATCGATTACCGGATAACACAAAATCGTCGCGTCCGGACGGCAGCTTTCATTATCTATCTCGTCTGTCGGCTCGTAAAATTTCTTGTCATAGTGAACCGACACGCTCCCCGCGAGATGTCCGCCCGCGCTCGAACCCATAACCGCTATCTTGTTTTTGTCAATGCCGTACTTGTCGGCGTTATGACGTATATAGCGCACCGCCCTCACAGCGTCGCTTATTTGCGACGGGTGCTTATACGGCTTACATCTGTAATCAACCACGAACGACGTGATACCTATTGACTGCAGCCATTTCGCGTAGCCCTCGCCCTCGTGGTCCGCCCGAAACTCATAGCCGCCGCCCGCGAAAACCGCGACCGCGCCGCGCGACTTAGCCGGATATGCCGTAATCTCCGGCACAAAATCAACCGATTTGTCAAGATACGGTACGGTACCGCTCCATAATTTACTCATTAATATTACTCCTCTCCCGCTGTTTCTTTTACATAAGCCGTCCAGAGCTTTATAAACTCTTCAAGCTTATTCTTCTTTATCGTAAACTCCGTTTTGCCGTTTCTGACAAGCGCGCAGCTCAAATCATTTACAGACTTAAACTCAATCGTCACGCCATTATCGCCGAGCGTTTCAAAGTCAAGCGACAGAAGCGTTTCGCCGAGCTTTTCGCCTCTGTACTCGCCGTCCACGGCAAGCGAGATCATCGCCTGATACATCTGCCGCGCCGTTTTCGCGTCAACGTCCCCACCATTGAGCTTAAAGCTCATATCGTCGCCGTTTCTTACGATCTCCGTCGTATCGCTTTTGCCGCCGCATTTTACGGTAAACGCGCTCACGTCGCTTATATCCACGAGCGCCTGCAGCTTATTTAACATATTAAACGCGCTCGCCTCGGCAAACTCCACATCTTTCTCGCCGACCTCGTAAACTTTGCCGTTATACGCCACATTCGCCTTTCCGTTTTCAATATCCCCTATCGCCAGCTCCTCCGTATATTCCTCGCCGTATTTACCCGTACCGGTATCATACGGCTTTACGGTAATCGTAATTTTCGCCGCGGGATTTTTTATGCCGTCCGTCCCTTCCGCCGGCGTGTTGAGCGTCAGCTCGGAGAGCGGAGAAAGAATATCGTTGTCGATATACTCGTCGTTCGCGCCGCTTTCATAGGGCTTGACAAGCTCCCAGACGTTATTTACGGTATTTTCTATATCATCTGCTATCTTAAGCTCGATAGTTTCATTGTCGCGCTCTATTTTTATTGCCGTCACATCGTCAATATTGATATTGAAGCGGTTGAAATCGCTGTAATAAGAAAGCGGCTTCATAATCGTGTCAACCTTGTAGGAATAGAGCGTATACACGGTCGTATCGCCGTTTAAGCGTATAAAATACTCGCCCAAAGTCGGACTTTTATCGCCTATATACAGCGTATTTTCCCCGTTTTTTCCGTTTATAACCACCGTTGCCGAGGGCTTATCCAGTCCGTATTGCTCAAAATCGGTAACATTTTCCTCGATTTTGTTCTTCGACGTAATTGAGGAAACAGTGCTTACAAGCGTATAAACCTTCGAGCCGTCAACATCGTCCGTCCCTTTAAGCGTCCAGCCGTCGCCGGATCTTACCGCCTCTATAACTCCGTTTTCGGACTCTGCCGAAACCGACGTTAAGTCGTCAACCTCCGCGCTGTAAACGGTGTACGTTTCTTTTGTATCAGCCGTTTCGGTATCGTTATCCTCCGAAAAATCGACTTTGTTTAAAACGATTATTCCCGCGGCAAGAAGCGCGATAACCGCGGCGATAATCACAATATTTCTCGTGGATTTAGCCATTACAAATGCCGCCTCCCAAACCATATTACTATACCCGCCGCGAGTATGCCCATAGGTATCAGAATTATAAACACAAACCCAAGCAAAAGCTTCAAAACCGGCGCCATTGTCACGGCGTTTCCGACAAGTCTCTTTTCGCCCACCTCAAAATTGTCCTCGTTTCCTTGCATAAGATTATTGATATTCATAAAATAGTCATAGTTGGCGAAGCCGAAGCTGTTTGTAACCTGCGCGGGCGGAATCGAGAGAAGCATAGTGTTTCCCGAAACGTACACGCGCGAGCCGTACTTGGCGTTCGTCGCCAGAGCCGCGACGGTATATTCTCCCGTAACGTCCGCGTCGGTTTTCGTCTTGTCCTCAAAATTGGTCGTCGCGTACGCCTTATCGGTGCTCGCGAGAAGGGGCGTGACCGCCGTGTCGCCGCTCGTTTCAAACAGCGGCTTTAAGGATTTTGAATACGGGAAATACGCCAGAGTGCGCTTATTCTCGATTATGCTGTTCGTAAGCTCCGTTTCCTTAACCTCGGGGATTATCAGATACATATTCGCGTTTCCGAGCGACACCGCGTTTGTCGAAAGGCTTGTTTCAACCACCGCGTCGTCGTTTACCTGTATGCCCCAGCTTTTTAGGTATTCGTAAAGGTTCGTAAGCCCCGTGTTTTTAACGTCAAAGTAGAACTGAGCGTTGCCGCCGCCGGCGAGATACGCCTCAAGCTTCGCTGTTTCGGCGGTCGAAAAGTCGGTTGCGGGCGACGCGTCGATAAGAAGCGACGCGTCGGAGGGTATATCCTCCGTAACGAGGTTTATCTCGCCGACCTCGTAGTTTTCCTCCTCGAGCTTTACCGCCGCGCCGCCGCTTAAATCAACCTCGTTATGACCCTTTATAAAATACGCCTTCAGCGTTTCCGCGCTCGAAACATACTTGAGCGCGGACGTTATCTTGTTTTCGGCGTTTATCGACTGTACCGAGCCGGACTGAGAGTCAATTCCGTATAAGTCCAAAAGAGTATACATTTTAAATCTTTCTCCGCCGTCCACTATGACGGAGTTCGCGGTTAAGCTCTCGCCGTCCTTAACGTATTTCTGACCGAACGTCGGGTTTTCGCCCATATTTATATTCGTGATTTTTATATTTTTGTTATTCTGCGCGTACTTGTCAAGCACCGCGCGGATAATATCGTCCTGCTCCGACTCGCTCGCCAAAATATAAATGTCCGTGGGCGTGTCGTAGGTCTTTAAAAACTCGACCGTCTTTTCCGAAATACCGTAAATCTTATCCTTTGTCATATCAAGCTTTATCGGCAGCTTGCCGGTAAGCATTGTAACGAAAATGTTTACAAGCACAATAACGGCGATAGCGCCTATTACGGTGAGCGAGAAGTTTATTTTATGCTTTTTTAAATTATTCACAGCCTCTCCCTCCCTTATTTCAGCCGCCGTTTCTCAAACGACATAACCGTCAGGAAGAGAAACAGAACGATAACGCTTATATAGTAAATTACCGATTCGAGGCTCAGTATTCCCATTGTAAACTCGTCAAAGCGCCGCATCGGTGAAATCCACAGCAGCGCGCTCACAACCGCCTCGTTCGAGATAGACGACGCGGCGTTTGAGAGAAACATCAAAACGATAAGTATTCCGTATGTCGAGATTGCCGCGACTATCTGGCTCTCCGTCAGCGACGACATAAACGCGCCTATCGCTATAACCGCCATACAAAGGAGTATAAAGCCGACATAGCAGCTTATTGTTTCGGCGACCGGCAGCGAGCCGAAAAAGCTTATAATTACGGGATACAGAACCGTCACCGCAACCCCGATAAGAAATACGCCTACCGCCGCGAAATATTTCCCCAGCACCATTTCCCGAACCGATATTGGCGCCGTCAGGAGAAGCTGATCCGTTTTTAATTTTCTGTCCTCCGAAAACATTCGCATTGTAAGCATCGGCAGCAAAAACAGCGCCCACACGTTAATATTCAGGAAGAATCCCGTCATCGTAGACGTGGCGCGGTAAAGGTTTACGATATAAAACATCGCGCCCGTAAGAAGCAGGAATATCGTCAAAAACACATATCCGAGCATAGACGTGAAATACGCCTTAAGCTCTCTTTTAAATATTGCTTTCATCTGCGCCCTCCTCCGTATCCGGCTCATTTCCGCCGGACTCCGCCGTTTCCGCCGCGCCGTTTTCGGTAACCTCAAGGAATATGTCCTCCAAGGACGTCTCGGACCTTTGCTGCATAATAATCGGGATTTGGGCGTTGGCGAACGCGAAGAACAGCTTTTTGTTAAACTCCGCGTCAATCCCGCCGTCAACCGTTATCTCAAAGTCAAACGCCCCGTCCTCTTTCGCGCCGAGCGGCTTTACCTCCGTAACATTCTCCGTTGACGCGAGAACCTCGCGTATTTTTTCTTCCTCTCCCGCCGCCCTTATAACGAGCTTTTCGCCCGCGCCGGCGTTTTTGGAAAGGTTTTCGGGAGTGTCCTCGGCGACTATCCTGCCGTTATTTATAATAATAACCCTCTCGCAGAGCGCGCTTATCTCGCTTAAAATATGCGAGCTTAAAATAACCGTACGCTCCTTTCCCAGCTCCTTTATAACATTTCTTATCTCGATAATCTGCTTCGGGTCAAGCCCTACGGTCGGCTCGTCAAGAATTAAAACCTCCGGATCGCCCGTAAGCGCGCCCGCGAGACCGACTCTCTGCCGGTAACCCTTTGACAGATTGCCTATTCTTCGTCCCTTAACATTGTCGATTCCGACAATGCTGATAATTTCCCGAATATGCGCCGCCCTGTCCTCTTTTTTAACCTTTTTCAGGTCATAGACAAACTCCAGATAATCCCAAACCGTCATATCGGGATACAGAGGCGGCGTTTCGGGAAGATACCCGATTTTTCTCTTCGCCTCGATGGGATTTTCAAGAATGTCCACTCCGTCCACCGTGACAGTGCCCGAGTTATACGAAATATAGCCGGTAATAATATTCATCGTCGTGGACTTGCCCGCGCCGTTCGGACCCAAGAAGCCTACTATTTCGCCTTTTTTTACGTCAAAGCTGACGTTATCGAGCGCGAGCTTTTTGCCGTAGGCTTTTGTAAGATTTGAAACCTTTATCAATGTATTAACCTCCGATAGTTAAACAGGAGTTGAAATTATTCCAAACTCCTGCGTTTTATCACATTTATTCTTCTTTCTTTTCGGGAATTACGCTTATCGCAAGCTCTTTGAGCTGTTCCTCGTCCACCGCGCCGGGCGCGCCGGACATCGGCTCGGAAGCGTTCTGTACCTTCGGGAACGCGGTAACGTCCCTGAGACTGTCCGCGCCGCACATAAGCATAGCGAGTCTGTCAAGACCTATACCCATACCGCCGTGGGGAGCCGCGCCGTACTTGTACGCCTCAACGAGGAAGCCGAATTTCGCCTCTATCTCCTCGTCGGTAAGTCCGAGCGCCTCAAACATCTTCTGCTGCAGCTCGTAATCGTTAATTCTTATCGAGCCGCTCGCCAGCTCCGTTCCGTTTAAAACAAGGTCGTAAGCCTTCGCGATAACCTTTTCGGGATTTGTGTCGAGATATTGTATACATTCGTCCATCGGCATCGTGAACGGGTGGTGCATAGCCGCCCACGAGCCGCTCTCCTCGTCGTACTCAAAGAACGGAAATTCCGTAATCCACAGGAAATTCCAGCCTTCGGGGATAATGTCGAGCTGCTTTGCGACCTTTAGGCGAAGCGCGCCGAGCGTCGGCAGGGTAACCTTGTCCTTGTCGGCGACAAAAAGCGCGACGTCGCCCTTCTCCGCCCCGACACGGTTTAAAATAGCGTCAAGCTCGCCCTCCGCCAAAAATTTCGCGAAACCGCACGACGGCTCGTCCTCGACCCAGCGCACAAACGCGAGTCCCTTCGCGCCTATTCCGCGCACGTATTCGGTGAGCTTGTCGATTTCCTTTCTTGTAAGCGTTTTCGCCGCGCCCTTGGCGACAATCGCGCGAACCGAGCCGCCCGCCTCAACCGCGGACGAGAACACACCGAAACCGCAGTCCTTTACCAAATCCGAAATATTTATAATTTCCATACCGAAGCGCGTATCGGGCTTGTCCGAACCGTAGCGCTCCATAGCCTCCTTATACGTAAGGCGCGGGAGCGGAATAGGAATATCAACATTCAATACGTCCTTAAACAGACGATTTACAAAGCCCTCCGCAACCTCGAGTATATCCTCAACGTCAACAAACGACATCTCCAAATCTATCTGCGTAAACTCGGGCTGTCTGTCCGCTCTTAAATCCTCGTCGCGGAAACAGCGCGCAAGCTGAATATATCTGTCGCAGCCCGCAATCATAAGAAGCTGCTTGTAAATCTGCGGCGACTGCGGCAGCGCGTAAAACTGTCCGCGGTGCAGTCTTGAGGGTACGATGTAATCTCTCGCGCCCTCGGGCGTGGACTTAATCATCATCGGCGTTTCTATCTCGATAAAGCCGTTCTCATAGAAATAGTCGCGCGCGGACTTGGCGATTTTGCTCCGCGTTATAAGATTATCCTGGAGCGTTTTTCGTCTTAAATCCAGATAACGGTACTTTAGGCGAAGCTCCTCGTTTACGTTTGTGTTATCGACTATCTCAAACGGCGGAGTCTGAGCCGCGGCTAAAATCCTCAAATCCTCGACATAAACCTCTATGTCGCCCGTTTTTATATCGGGGTTCTTGCTTTCGCGCTCGCGTACCGCGCCCTTCGCCATAAGCACGTATTCCGCGCGGCACGTCGAAGCCTTCTTAAAAACATCTCTTGCCGTGCCGTCGTCAAACGCGAGCTGAACTATTCCCGTTCTGTCGCGCAAATCTATAAAAATAAGATTGCCCAAATCTCTTATCTTCTGTACATAACCGCCCACAACCACGGTTTTGCCGATACCCTCTGTTTCGCCGCAGTAGTTGGTGCGTTTTAATCCGCTCATTGTGTCCATCGTTTTCCGGTACCTCCGTTTTGTAAATATATTATATTTTACCACAATTTTACCTGTTTATCAAGTAAAAATCACAACAATATGTTAATTTTTTTGCGATAAGACTTGATTATAATTGATTTTGGATTTATAATACACTGTAGACAGGCTTTAAGGAGAAAAATTATGAACAATATAAAAAAGGAAAACAGCCGCTCGTTTATGAACAACGTCGCGGTCATACTTATATCTCAGATTTTGGTAAAGCTTTTGGGCGCGGTATACAAAATGGTCATAACCAACGTCAAGGGCTTCGGCGACGAGGGACTGGGGCTTTATAACGTAGGCTTTCAGATTTACACCCTGCTTCTTGCCATATCGTCGGTCGGCATACCGAACGCAATATCAAAAATGACGTCGGAGCGTATTGCCCTAAACGATTACAAGGGCGCGCACAAAATATTTAAGACCGCGATTGTATTATTTTCGGTGATAGGTTTAATCGCGGCGGCGGTTTTGTTCTTCGGCGCGGGGTATATCGCCGACGCGATAGGCTACGAGCGCTCCGTAAACGTAATGCGCGCCTTGGCGCCGTCGCTGTTGTTTGTCTGCGTTTCGTCGGTCATTCGCGGATATTTCACGGGTATGAAAAATATGAAGGCGACGAGCAACTCGCAGGTGCTTGAACAAATTTTCAAATGCGCGCTTACGATTATCTTCGTATACGCGACAGCGTACTTTATTCCCGATATGAACGCGGACGGAACGCTAAATACCGCCAAAACACCGGCTATGGCGGCGTGGGCGAATTTCGCCACCTCCGCCGCGACGGTCCTGAGTATGCTGTACTTATTCTATTTCTATTACAAAAGGAAAAGCGGAATATCGGAAAAAATCAAAAATTCCGCCGGCGAAACGCTTTCAATTTCCGGAAAAAGGCTGATGCTCGCGATACTTATGATAAGCATACCCATATCCTTGGGCTCGATTATAACCGCGATAAACCGCGTAATCGACACCGCCACGATAAGCCGAGGCATTGAAGCGGCGTTTTCAAATCTGATTCCCGCCCACGGCTCGCAGGCGGCAATAGCAAACCCCACGGCGTTCCAGCTCACAAACGAAATAGAGCGTCTTTCGGGACTTTTGTCAAAAAGCGATATTCTCTACAATATGCCGCTCGCGGTAAATTTCGCGTTCGCGACGGTGCTTGTTCCGTATGTGGCAAGCGCGCTAAAGGTCAAGGACTACAAAGAAGCGGCGGCGAAAATAAACTACTCGCTTCTGATTTCGATACTTATAATTCTTCCGTGTGCGATAGGACTTATAGTTCTTGCCGAGCCGATATACAAGATAATTTATTTCAACGCTCCCTCGGGCTTCGAGCTTTTGCAGCTTGTGTCGGTATCGCTCATTTTCGCCGCGCTCACGCAGACGATGACAGGCTCTCTTCAGGGTATGGGCAAGGTTTACGTGCCGGCGATAAGCCTTCTGTTCGGCTGTATCGCCAAAATTATCCTAAACGTCACGCTTATCCGCATACCGTCAATCAACATTTACGGCGCGGCAATAAGCTCTATCGCGTGCCAGGTAATATCGTGCGGAATATGCTTCGCGGTGCTTGTGAAAAACTGCAAATTAAAGCTGACGTTTGGCAAATACGTCGGAAAACCGCTGATTTCGGGAATAGCTATGGGCGCGGCGGCAATAGCCGTTTATAAGCTTCTCTCGCTGTTTCTGGGCGCGGGCTTTATCCCAAATCTTATATCAACCGCCGCCGCGATAGTTGTCGCCGCCGTTATATACTTTATTCTTGTATTCGGTCTGCGTATCCTCTCTCCCGACGAGGTGACTCAGCTCCCCGGCGGCAACAAGATATACGCGGTTCTTAAAAAGCTGCGTTTTTATAAATAATGCGAAAACGCGCGGCGCGCCGCTCAGTTGTTAAATCCGTTTAAAAGCTTTGCCGCGTAGTCGGAATTTACGCGCTCCCAGTCGAAGCTGTAGGTCTTTACTCCCGACTCGCGAAGCCGCGTCCATATCTCGTCGTAGCTTTTTTGCGGTACGGCGGAGGTATAGATTTGATTTTCCGTTTTGTCGTGAACCATAAACTCAAGACTTCCGTTTTCCGTTTTCCCGAAACGGCACATTCTCCGCTCCGCCTTTTCCGGCTCCCGCGTTAAAATCATCAGCTTTATCACCTCGATCGGCTTGTCGTTCAAGCCGCTGTCAAAAATAAGTATTTTCTCCAAAAGCTCGTTATAGTCGGTGATAAAGCGCAGATTATAGCCGCTGAGCTTTTCAAGCTCCCCCGACTCGCGCGAGGTTTCGCATACGTTCTCGTAAAGCTGCTCGGATAAAACCGCGTCGTTACAGGGCGTAAACGAAATCATAAGGCGTTTTTCGGCGTCGTGGTAAAGCATAGGCGACGGCATAAGAGCGGTGTGCGAGCAGGACGGGCAGCGGAACATATTCACTCTGCCCGAGAGCAAATCGGTCTTTAAATCCGCGCTGTCCGCAACCGTTATCGAGTTCCAGACGGTAACCTCGCTCATTTGTCCGCACTTGGGACATTTGACATTTTGTTTTGTGTTAAGACTCATCTTTATTTCCCCTCACAGTTTTATCATATTCTCAGCCGCTACCATAATTCCCAGCTTCGCCGACTCATACGTCAGTCCGCCCTGCATATACGCGATATATGGCGGCTTTATCGGTCCGTCGGCGCTCAGCTCTATTGACGCGCCCTGCACAAACGCGCCCGCCGCCATTATTACCTGATCTTGATAGCCCGGCATATCCCACGGTTCGGGCGTTACGAAGCTGTCAACGGGCGCGCCCTTCTGTATGCCTCGGCAGAAGGCGATAAGCTTATCGGCGTCGCCGAACTTTATCGACTGGATTATATCGTATCTTACGTCGCGCGGCTTGGGATCCACCTCAAATCCGAGCTTCTCGAACACCGCCGCGCACAAAACCGCCGATTTTAAAGCCTGCGACACGGTATGCGGAGCCATAAACAATCCCTGATAGAGCTGCCGGTTAAAGCCCAAAGACGCTCCCGCCTCCTTGCCTATTCCGACCGACGTCAGGCGGTTGGCGCACAGCTCAACGTATTTTTTCCCGCCCGCGATATATCCGCCCGTCGGGGCGAGTCCGCCGCCGGGATTTTTTATCAGCGAGCCGGCGATTAAGTCCGCGCCGAAGCTTGTCGGCTCCTCGGTTTCGACAAACTCGCCGTAGCAGTTATCGACAACGCAAATCGTCTCGGGCGATATGTCTTTTACGAATTTTATCAAACCGCCTATTTTCTCCGCGCTGTAGGTCGGTCGCGAGCCGTACCCCTTGGAGCGCTGAATGGTGACGGCTTTTACGTTTTGGTGCGTCAGCGCGAACTCAATTTCCTTAAAATCCGGCTCTCCGCTGCTTTTGAGCGGTATTTCCATATATTTTACACCGAAATCCTTAAGCGAGCCGTTTCCTTCCTCGCCCGAAATGCCTATTACCTCCTCGAGCGTGTCGTAGGGCTTGCCGGTAACGGAAACGAGTATGTCGCCCGGGCGCAGTATCGCGAAAAGCGCGGTCGATATGGTGTGCGTACCCGATATGAAATTGTGGCGTACCAACGCGTCCTCCGCGTTCATTATCTGCGCGTAAACCTTATCGAGCGTGTCGCGTCCCAAATCGTCGTAGCCGTAACCCGTGGTCGGGACAAAATGCGCGTCGCTGACGCGGTTGTCGGAAAACGCCTTCATTACCTTTAGCTGGTTTATCTCGGCTGTTTCCTCGATTTTTTTAAACTGTTCCGCCAAGTCCTTCTCAGCCAAATCGACTATATTTAAAACTCCGTCGGAAATTCCGAAATTTTCTCTTATAAACTTTTGTTTCTTCATAATTATGTTCACTAAGTCCTTTCGCGAAATTAAGTTCGGAAGAAAGCGGCGATTAGCCGTTTTGTCCGGTCTTATACAGTATATCATAAAAAATATTCCGGGTCAACCGCTGTAAAATACTTGTAAAACGGTATCGGATATGATATAATTATGTTCAAGGAGTGATATGAATGATTACAATAACGGCTAATTTCAGCGTTCTCTCGGGGAGCGTTGACGAATTTATAAAGCAGGCGGTAAGCGTTACGCGCGAAACGAGAAAAGAGCGCGGGAACCTGTCGTATAAAATTTATCAGTCGAGAACGGACAAAACCAAATTCACCTTTGTCGAGGAATGGCAAAACGACACAGCCATTGAGGAACACAACCGCGCCAAGCATTTTACCGCGTTTCTCGACGCGATAAAGCCTATGTGCGAGCGCGAGCCGCAAATCGAGCAGCTCGTTAAGGTTCCGTCTATTTTCTATTGATAAAAGGAGAACGGTTAAATTGGACGTCAATGAATATTACCGCGGCTTAATCGACAGCGCGAGAAAGAAAAACGTCGAGAGCGCCGCGAAGCAGAAGGAATACATTTTATCCTCCACCGCCCGTTCTCACGGCTACTACGTATACACTATGTATATGCCCAAAATCTATACCGCGGAAGCGGACTTGTATTTTAAGTATATTTCAGACACGCTCTACGCGATTCTCGAAAAGGTAATCGCCCGTTACGAGAAGGATCCGCTCTACCGCGAGCTTTTCGGCTTCGACAAGCGGCTCGAGGAGCTGATACTGCGTCCCGACCGCTACGCCTGCAAGCTGCCGATTGCCAGAATTGACATTTTCTTTAACGAGGACGATTTCTCGTTTAAGGTCTGCGAGTTCAACGCCGACGGCACGAGCGCGATGAACGAGGACAGGGAATTGAATATCGCGGTTTCAAATACGAAAGCGTATAAGAAATTCGCGAAAAGGTTTGATATTAAGACATACGATCTGTTTGACTCTTGGGTAAACGAGTTTATGAAAATTTACTCGACCTGCCCCGAAAAAGCCGAAAAGCCGCGCGCCGCCATTGTCGATTTTATAAACGGCGCGCCCGAGACGGAGTTTGAGCAGTTCGCGAAAACCTTTGAGGCTCACGGAATAACGTGCGATATTTGCGATATAACGGATTTGACCTACGAAAACGGCGCGCTTCTCACGCCCGACGGCTATAAAATAGACGTTATCTACCGCCGCGCGGTGACCTGCGATATTATGGAGCGCTACGACGAGGTTCTGCCGTTTATAAACGCGGTTAAGGACAACGCCGTGTGCGTAATAGGCGATTTCAAAACGCAGGTCATTCACAACAAGCTTGTGTTTAAAATACTCCGCTCCGATATGACGAAGGAGTTTTTAACTCCGGAAGAGGCGAAGTTTATAGATGAGCATATTCCCTACACCGTGTCGCTCACGGACGAAACGATAAATATGAATAACGTCCTCGACAGCAAGGACAAATGGGTAATAAAGCCCGAGGACTCCTACGCGTCAAGGGGCGTATACGCGGGAGTTGAATTTAAAAGCGATAAGGAATGGGCGCAAAAGGTTGCCGAAAACGCGGGAAACCACTATATTTTACAGGAATACTGCCCGCCCTATGAAATAACGAATATCGACCTCACGCACGACAAAAACGCGGAATATAAAAAATACAGCGCGATAACGGGGCTGTTCGTCTATAACGGCAAGTTCAGCGGCATTTACACGCGTATGGCGAAAAACAGCATTATTTCCACGCAGTACAGCGAAATGACCCTTCCGTCAATCGTGGTCAAGGAAAAGAAATAAAACAGGAGCGCGCGGCTGTAGGGGACGGCGTCCCCGACGCCCCGTTCTTAATACAATTCATTTTAAAACAAACAGGAGCAAGCAAAGCTTGCTCCTGTTTTGTGTATTATACATTTTTATTCTTCCGCAATATCCTCGCCGAGGTATTTGGCGATGGAATAAACGTCCTTGTCGCCGCGTCCCGAGAGGCATATGGCGAGTATCTCGTCCTTACCCATTGTCGGGGCGATTTTTCTCGCCAGCGCGATCGCGTGCGCCGACTCAATCGCGGGAATAATTCCCTCCGTACGCGACAGGTACACAAACGAGTCAACCGCTTCCTTATCGGTTATCGGATAATATTCCGCTCTGCCCGTTTTCGCCAGATACGCGTGTTCCGGTCCCACGCCCGGGTAGTCAAGTCCGGCGGATATGGAATAAACCGGCATAATATTTCCGCCCTTATCCTGCAAAAATATCGATTTCATACCGTGGAGAACGCCGACGGTGCCCTTTGTAATCGAAGCCGCGTGGCGCTCCGTATCAACTCCGTCGCCCGCCGCCTCCGCTCCGTAGAGCTTAACGGAGGGTTCGTCTATAAAGTCGGCAAACATTCCTATAGCGTTCGAGCCGCCGCCCACACACGCCATAACCGCGTCGGGGAGTCTGCCCTCCGCCTCAAGCATCTGCGCTCTCGTTTCCTTGCTGATGACGCTCTGGAAATACTTTACCATCGCCGGATACGGGTGCGGTCCGACCGCCGAGCCCATTACGTAAAACGTATCGTCGGCGTGCGCCGCCCAAGCGCGCATCGCCTCGTTGCAGGCGTCCTTAAGCGTCGCCGTACCGCTCGTAACTCCGCATACCTCGGAACCGAGCAGCCTCATTCTGAACACGTTCAGCGCCTGACGCTTCATATCCTCCTCGCCCATATAAACCGTGCAGTCAAGTCCGAGCACAGCCGCGAATGTCGCGGTCGCGACGCCGTGCTGACCCGCGCCCGTTTCGGCTATGACCTTTTTCGCGCCCATACGCTTCGCGAGCAGGCACTGACCGATTACGTTATTGATTTTATGCGCGCCCGTATGGTTTAAATCCTCGCGCTTTAAGTAAATTTTCGCGCCGCCCAGATCCTTTGTCATTTTTTCCGCGTAATACAAAAGCGACGGTCTGCCGGTGTAGTTTTTATGGTAAAAAGCAAGCTCGCGCCCAAACTCTTCGTCGTCCTTATATTTGTTAAAAGCCGCCTCAAGAGCGATAAGCGCGTTCATAAGCGTTTCCGAGGCGTATTGACCCCCGTACTCTCCGTATCTTCCTTTTTTCATTCCAATCTAATCTCCTCTCGACTCATTAATGGGGATATTATAACAAATTCCCCGCGATTTTTCAATAGTTTTCGCAAATATTCTTCAGCGATTGAGTCTTATCATCTCGTCAATGCAGCGTTTCGCGCCGCGTATGGTAGCGTCGTCAAGCTCTATCTCCTCGCCGCCCTCGCCGATTACGCAGTTATACACGTCAACAAGCGTTGTGAGCTTCATATTCTTGCAAAC
This sequence comes from uncultured Lachnospiraceae bacterium, assembly GCA_964454725.1. Lineage (GTDB taxonomy): Bacteria > Bacillota > Clostridia > UBA1381 > UBA1381 > JALEPO01. The sequence continues at coordinate 4,361 of CAYVUD010000008.1, read as the reverse complement.
CAGTCCCGACGAGAGCGGATAAAATTTCTTGTCGGGACACTCGTACTGCAAATGCTCGGCTATGCTTATCTCCGTACCTATAATAAACTCCTTCGCGTCCGACTTTCTCGCGTAGTTCATAATCTCCGAGGTCGAGCCGGCGAAATCCGCCAACGCCGTTACCTCCGGCACACATTCGGGGTGAACCAGAAGCTTGGCGTTAGGGTGCTTTTCGCGCGCGGTTACAACATCTTTAACATTCACTCCCGCGTGAATGGGGCAGCCGCCGTTTAAAAGCTTTATGTTTTTTTCGGGGAGCCGGCTTGCCACATACGCTCCGAGATTGCAGTCCGGAATAAATAATATGTTCTTGTTTTCAATGTTTCTCACTATGTTTACCGCGGACGACGACGTAACGCAAACGTCGCATATGGTCTTTAATTCCGCGGTAGTGTTGATATAGGCGACGACGGTGTAGTCGGGATACATCGGTTTGAGCTGCGATATAAGCTCGCGGTCCATCATATCCGCCATAGCGCAGCCCGCGTCGGGGTGCGAGAGGATAACCGTCTTTTCGGGCGATAATATCTTCACCGTTTCCGCCATAAACCGCACTCCGCACATAATAACCGTTTTTTGCGGCACCTTCGCCGCCTTGACGCTCAGGGCATACGAATCGCCCGTGTAATCGGCGATTTCGATAATTTCCTCGTCCTGATAGCTGTGCGCCAGAATACAGACGTCCTTCTCCTTTTTCAGCTTTAAGATTTTTTCCTGCAGGTCTTTAATCATAATTTCAGCCCCTCTTTATTTTTTTCTTTGAACCGAGGTAAGACGCGGCATATAACGCGTCCGCCGTTTTCGGTTTTTTACGTTTATCGAGCCGCGGCGCAGGCGCGGACAAGCATTTTGCGTTTTACATTTTCCCCATAAGCGTTTCCGCAAGCCGCCTGACGTGCATTGACGCGCTTTTCGGCACCTCCGCGTCAAGCTTAAACGGCTTTAAACCGGAAAGCGCCAAATCCGATATTTCGCGGAAATTTACATTATCCGGACCGAATACCTCCCCGTCAAAGCCCAGATCCTCAAGCATATGGTTTGTTTTTTTCGAGTACGCCACGGGAATTACCGGCACTCCCGCTCTAAGCGCGATAACCACCGAATGGAAACGGACTCCCACAAGCGCGGAGCATCTTTTTATATTTGATAAAAAAGCGTCGTATTTGAGTATTTCCGCGTTTTCACCGCGCTTCATCATTCCCTTTATCGTCTCCGCGATTTTAACGTCGTTCTCGTTTCCGATATTAAGCGCGAACAGAAGCGCCTTATTCCCCGTTTTTTCTATATATTCGTCCGCAAGCTTCGCAAAGCCGCTGTCGGTTTCGCCGCCGCAAAGACTGGCGCAGACGCTTATCCCCAGCGCGTTCTCGCACGGCTTGTCGGCTATCGCGCCCTCGGGCAGAGAAAACACAATGTCGGGATAACATTCGCAGCTTACATCGGGAAGATTGGTTTTTATATAATCATACGAGTATTTGTCGCGCACAGTTATAAAGTCAAAGCGGGAAAGCTGTTTTTTTATAACGCGCTCGGCAAGCCTGTTGGGAAAATCGCTTATGTTGCAGCTTATAACCGCGCGTTTGTGTTTTCCGCTGTCCTCCAGCATTTCCTTTATCCGCAAAAATGTCGTTTTGTAGTTATACACAAGAAAGCCCGAGCCTATGACAGTAAGCTTCAAATCGGGCTTTATCCCCCGCGCCTCCCTCGCCGCGATAGGCAGCGAGGGCGGGTTTTTCATATATATTTTGTGTCCTCTCAGTCCGTCGGCGGCGAGGCACAGCATTAGGTCGTCGCCGAGGTTGGCGTCGGTATATCCGTCCAGTAATATTTTCATAAATTTCAATCCTTTGCAAGCATTCGCGCAAGTCTGTATTTAAGCGGCGACGGCGCGAAACGCACAGCCGTCAGATACAGTCTGCGCTTTATCCCGCATCTCGCTTTAAGCGCGGGTTTTATATACTTATTTGTAACATATTCAGCCAGTTCCTCAATTTTTTTCGATTTCTCGCATTTGCCGATATTCCAAAGCTCAATCATCGCGGCAAGGAGCGATACCGCGTTATACATTCTGCCGCCGCAATCCTTTAAATATTCATCAAATAAGATACACGTCTTTTCGGCTCTTGCCTCAGCTCCGTTATGCATATGACTTGTAGGAAGCTGGTAATAATTATAATAGGCATTCGAGCAAAAACAAATTCTATTCAGCCGCAAAGCTGAATTTATATTAAAAAGGAGATCCTCCGAAAAATATTTTTTCGTATCGGGAAATCTGATGTTGTTTTCCAGCAGAAAATCTCGTCGAAATAACTTATTACATACCTCATAGCTATGTATCGTTTTAGACATATATTTTTCAATATATCCCGCATTGTCTTTAACTTCAACTATACCGTCAAATTTTCCAAGCTGCGTAACCGCGCGGCCGTCGGGATAAACGTCGGTAAGATTGCAC
>CAYVUD010000008.1:0-1767 GCA_964454725.1 uncultured Lachnospiraceae bacterium | reverse complement strand
TTTTCCAAGCTGCGTAACCGCGCGGCCGTCGGGATAAACGTCGGTAAGATTGCACTGGACAATCTCCGCGCTGTGCTTTACCGCGAGCTTATACATTTCCTCATACATCTGAGGTTCTATCGTATCGTCCGCGTCAACAAAGCCTATGTACTCGCCGCGAGCCGCGTCCATACCCGTATTTCTCGCGTAGCCCTGTCCCGCGTTCGCTTGGGTTATAACGCTCAGACGGCTGTCGTCAAAGCTTTTGAGAATATCGAGAGTGCCGTCGGTTGAACCGTCGTTGACGGCTATTATCTCTATATCCGAAAGCGTTTGGTTAAGAACGCTTTCGACGCATTTTTTTATCGTTTTTTCGCCGTTATACACGGGAATTATTACCGATACCTTCATTTTTCCTATCACCTATATTATATAATAACACAAATTGCTCAAAAAGTAAATATTAATTGACCCGAACGATAAAATATGATATACTTATAAAAAGAACTTGCGGGAGAGGAGGATATTTATGGCGTTATTGAGCATAATAGTACCGATTTACAACATAAAGCAGTTTGTGGAAAAATGTATAGACAGTATCCTCGCGCAGTCCTTTACCGATTTTGAGCTTATCCTCGTCGATGACGGCTCGACCGACGGCTGCGGAGAAATATGCGACCGCTACGCCAAGCTTGACAGCCGCGTAACCGTTATCCATAAGGAAAACGGCGGTCTTGTCGGCGCGAGAAAAGCGGGACTTCGAGCCGCTTCGGGTACATATGTAAGCTACGTTGACGGCGACGACTGGATAGACCGCGATATGTACCGGTATATGATTTATAACGCCAAGGCATACAACTGCGACCTTGTGATGTGCGACGTCGAACACGAGCATTACCTGAAAAAAATGCGCGATATGACCGGTAAGGACCTCGAAACGGGATATTACGGCCGCAAAGAGCTTGAAAAAAAGATTTTCCCGATTATGCTCTACAACGGCACGTTTTACAATTTCGGAATATATCCCGTTATCTGGAACAAGCTGTTCCGCCGCGACAAGCTTACGGAACACCAGTTCGCGATCGACGACAATATAAAAAACGGCGAGGACGCGGCGTGTGTGTATCCGTATTTCCTCGAGATCGACAGTATGTATTTTATGAAGGATCAATACCTTTACCACTACCGCCATTCCGACGTACAGATGACCGTCGCTTACGACAAGGACTCGTTTGAGCGTTTCAAGTCGCTTTACCGCTTCTTTAACCAAACAAACCTCGCGAAGTCCGAATACGGCGGGCAGCTTGATTTTTATTACGCCAACTCCGTAAAAACGCTCATAAGCAGCGAGCTTAAAAAGGAGAATAAAATACCGTTCTCGAAAAAGCTTGCACATATAGACGAAATAATCAGGTTTTCAAACGACGAGGGCTTTATCGACAGAATGAATATCGATACCTTCCCCGCCAAACACCGTATCTATTTTAAGCTTTTTAAAAAATCGCATACGCTTGCGCTTGCCGTCTGTATAAAGGCGGTAAAGCTACTCGAACGCCTGTCGATTCATATATAACGCAAACGATTTACAAATATTTTTCCGATAGGGGTTGACAAATATATATTACTGTGCTATAATAGTTAAGCGCTTTAAAGAGCGCGTAACTGTATATCGCGGGGTAGAGCAGCTCGGTAGCTCGTCGGGCTCATAACCCGAAGGTCGTTGGTTCAAATCCGGCCCCCGCAACCATTTTAAAAACCCTGTAACCAAGTCGGTTACAGGGTTTTTGT
>CAYVUD010000007.1:18695-28576 GCA_964454725.1 uncultured Lachnospiraceae bacterium | reverse complement strand
GCCGCTCTCGCCCGTGCCGTAATCTATCGCGACGCCCGGCTGAACATTATAGCAGTAAACGCAAAATTCTACGCCCATACCGCCGTCCTCGACCGAATACGCCTCCATTAAAACGCCGTCGGCGACAAGGTTCGCGCCGGTAAACACAGGCGTTACGCGATACATAACGCGGTTTTTGGTCTGCTCTATGTAATCGTCAACCGCGTTTTCAAACGGAAGCATACCGTCCACGTTAAGATAGCGTGTTCCGGTTATGAGGTTTCGTTCGTTGGCGTTTTCGCCGGTAAGCTGATAGCCTATCAAATGACATCTGTTATAGAGATAGCCGCCGGAGATGAAATCATATTTTTTATTTATCCAGCCCGTCGGCTTTACGGAGGAAATGCTTCCCCGCGCCTCCGTCGGCATAATATCCTCGGCGACGGACGCCATACATACGTCGCAGCGTCCAAGCTCGTCAAGGCTGCTGTAATACTCAAACGAACCGTTTATTATTTCGTAGTCCTCAAAAAACGGTATATCGCCGTTTATTTCCGCGTACGGCTCGCCGCTGTACGGGGGCAGCATTGACGTCAGCCGCTCGTATTCCCAATCCTCAAACGAGTCTCGTATTATGTAAACAGTCCGCGCGCCGCTGTCCCACGCAACGCCGAGATTAAAGCTTTCCGCGACGAAGCGTATCGGAAGCATTGTGCGTTCGTTTATGACCGTCGGCGCGACGTCAAGCTCTGACGGCTTACCGTTAAAATACGCGGTGCCGCTGTCAATTACAAGCTTTACCGTATCGTCCGCCATAGCAAGCGATACGGCGCGCGTATCCGCGTCCCAGTCTACGCTTCCGCCAAAAGCCTCTATTATCGCTCTTATAGGGACGAGTGTACGGTCGTTTACTATAACGGGCGCGGTTTCACGTCCCTCGTCAATTTCGTACTCAACGCCGTTTACCGTCATAAGGGGATTGTCTATCTGCAGACCCGCAACGACGTCCGCGCCGCCCGCCGCCGAAACGGTGAGCGAAAACGCAAGTCCCAGCGCCGCCGCGAACGCGGCAAATACAGTTCTTTTTCTCATATAAACACCTCACTGCCGTATTTTTTGCTTGACAAATCCGAATAAATATGATATTCTGTTTTAGCAAGAAACAAATATATTCGCAAACGACACATGTTATACTTTTTTGAGTATGTAAATCTGATTACGGCACGAAAAAAAGTATTTATGTGTATTTTTTTGCGTAAATTTAAGGAGGAATATTTATGCCCGAAACCAATTTTCAAAGAAAGATATTCGCGTTTATAACCGTTGTAATCACGGTTCACGCCTATGTCTTTTACAGTCTTTACGTCATTAACGGAAACACTCTTATGAGCATCAACGGCGCTCACGGAGTTATCGAAGCCATCAACTCTCAGGGCGGGGTTTATATGTTCGGCAGATACGTCCCCATATGGGCGGTTATTATAACCGAGTTCTGCCTCGCGTATCTTTTAGAGATTTTTATGGGCAGTCCCTGTTCGTTCAAACTCGCGGCAAAGGTATTTGACCCGCGCGAAACCAATCCGGTTCTGTTTGAAACCGCTATTATCTGCGCGACTGTGGGACTTATGTGTCCCGCGATGAGCTTTATCGCCTCGTTTCTGTATTATCCGTATTACGCGGGCTTTAACTTTATCACGCTTATTGCCAACTGGATTAAGCTCGTATGCTTTAATTTCCCGTTTGCGTTCTTTACGCAGCTTTTCTTCATTCAACCCGCTGTACGCACAATATTTAAGCTGATTTTCAAGAAAAATCAGTCCGTAAAAGCTACGGTGGCAAATTAATTACAAAATTCCGGATACCTCGGTAAGGATTTCGTTATGAATATCCTCTACCGTGCGTATCCCTTTTTTATCAACGCAGCTTACGCGCTTCCAGCCGTACTTTTTCGCCGCGTTTACGGCGGTTTCATAGCTTTTTAAAAGATATTCCGAATTGCTTTCGTGTATATCCTTCCGCGAACCTCCGTCAATCTTGTTCGCGCGCTCCTTCATAAGCTTTTCGCCCCATTCCACGGGCATATCCAAAAACAGCGTTATATCGGGTCTGGGGAGTCCGTACCGGTTGTATTCAAAATCATCGAGCCATTCCATAAACTCGTTTTTTTCGTCCTCGTCCTTAATTTTACTCGCCTGATGAATCATATTTGACGAAACGTAGCGGTCGGCAAGAATTACCGTTCCGTCCCTATAGTCCCTGCCCCACGTCTGCTTATACGTCGCGTATCTGTCCGCGGCAAAAAAGCTCGACGCCGCGTACGCGTTTACGTCCTCGGGGTTTTTGCCGAAATCACCGTTTAAATACATTCTCACCAGCGTTGAGGACGGATTGTCATAGGCGGGAAACGAAATCATTTTCACGCTTCGTCCCGAGGCTTTAAGCTTTTCATACAGAAGCCGCGTCTGCGTTTCTTTCCCGCTCGCGTCAACTCCGTCTATAACTATAAGTCTGCCCATTTCTTTTCCTCAATCCTGTTTATATTTCTTTCCCTTCGCGACGACCGTCGCCGCGAATTTGGGAAGCTCCATCATTCTTCCTATTCTCCACGGCTCCTTGCAAAGCCTGTAAAACCATTCCAGACCCGTTTTGCAGAAAAATTCGGGCGCTCTTTCCACTCTTCCCGCAAACACGTCGAGGCTGCCGCCTATGCCCATCGCGACTCTGACCCTCAAATCGTCCTTATGGCGGTCGATCCATTGTTCCTGCTTGGGCGCGCCCAGACATACAAACACAATATCCGCGCCGGACGCGTTGATTTCCTCAACTATCGAAGCCTCGTCCTCGGGCTTGAAATAACCGTTTCGCGTACCGGCTATGTTAAGCTCGGGATATTTTTTCCGTAAATTCGCCTTCGCTTCTTCAGCCACTCCCGGCTTGCCGCCGAAAAGGAACAGCTTATGGTCGGTATAATTCATCTTTTCGAGAACCCTGCACGCTATGTCATAGCCCGCCGCGCGTTCCTTTATCGGCTTTTTAAGTATTTTCGACGCGTAAACCACGCCTATGCCGTCAGCCGTAAGAAGCGACGCGCTGTTTAAAAGCGAGCAAAACTCCTCGTCCTTATACGCGCGCATTATAATCTCGGAATTGGGAGTATAAACCGAGTGGAGCTTATCCTCGTTGAAGAAGCCCATAATCGTATCCGCGGCCTCGGAAATTGTCACCGTATCGACGTTTACGCCGAGTATATTAACCTTGTCCATAAGCCCTCTCCTATCTTTCGTCTATTTTTATATATTCTCTGCTGTGAACTATAGACTTATACGCGGGACGTATAATTCTCGTACTTCCGAGAGTCTCCTCAAGTCTGTGCGCGCACCAGCCGACAATTCTCGACATCGCGAAAAGCGGTGTGTACATATCCGCCGGTATGCCGAGCATTTTATAAACAAATCCCGAATACATATCAACATTGGCGCACATTACCTTGTTGTTACGCTTAACCTCGGCAAACACGGAAGGGGTAAGCTTCTCAACCAGCTTATACAGATTAAACTCGCTTAAAAACTCAGGGTTCTTTTCCGCGAGGTTTGAAGCTCTTTCCTTTAAAAGTATACATCTTGGGTCGCTGTAGGTATATATCGCGTGTCCCATTCCGTAGATAAGTCCGGCTTTATCGAACGCTTCTTTCCTGAGTATCTTCGCGAGATATGCGGCGACCTCCTCCTCGTCGGTCCAGTCCTTGACGTTGAACTTTATCTCCTCCATCATACCCATAACCTTCGCGTTGGCGCCGCCGTGACGCGGACCCTTCAGGGAGCCTATCGCCGCCGCTATAGCCGAGTATGTATCCGTTCCGGACGACGACACGACTCTTGTGGCAAACGCGGAATTGTTTCCTCCGCCGTGTTCGGCGTGGATCATAAGCATAACGTCAAGCATTTCCGCCTCTTCGGAGGTATATTTATTGTCCGGTCTTATCATATAGAGAAAATTCTCCGCGGTGGAAAGACGCGGCTGCGGCGAATGGAGATACAGACTGTTCCCGTCGTGATAATGGCTTTTCGCCTGATAGCCGTATGCCGCCATAACGGGAAGGCGCGCGATAAGCTCAATCGACTGCCTTAAAATATTACCCGCGCTTATTTCGTCGGGATTTGAGTCGTATGAGTACGCCGCAAGCACGCTTCTCGCCATTTTATTCATAATGTTGGTGCTGGGAGCCTTTAAAATCATATCCTCCGCGAAGCCGTCGGGAAGCTTTCTCATCGTTCCTATAAGCCTTGAGAACGACTCAAGCTTTTCGGCAGCGGGAAGCTGTCCGAAAAGCAGCAGATACGCGACCTCCTCAAAACCGAAGCGTTTTTCCCTCTCGCAGTTTTTCACAAGGTCTGTAATGTCATAGCCGCGGTAACGCAGATGTCCCTCCATCGGTACTTTTTCGCCGTCGTCTATATAGTAGCCCGCAACGGAACCTATCGACGTAAGTCCCGCCACAACGCCCGTGCCGTCCTCGTTTCTCAGTCCGCGCTTAACGTCGTACTTTTTGAACATTTCCTTTGAAAACGGGGTGTACAAATCCTCGGCAGCCTGACGAAACCGTTCCTCAAGCCTCTTTCTTTCTTCGTTATTAAGCATATAATTCGCCCGCCCTTCTTTTAAATAAGGCTCATCTGAGTATCCTCCGCCTTGAGTATTCCGCCCGCGGCGGGAATATTCTTCGTCCTGTATTTATTCGGATTTTCAATCTGACATTCGTTTGCCGCTACCGCTTTTACAAGCTTCGCGCCCTTCTTCTTAAGCGTCAGCGCCTGAACTCCCTGCGTACTCTTTGTGGCCTTTAACGGTATTTTTTCGGTATTAAGGCACAGCACCCTGTTGTTGTCGGACATCAGAACAATGTCAATATCCTCTTTTATAAGCCGTATATCGCATACCGGCGATTTATCGCTGTACGCGCCGATAAGCTTTTTCCTGTTTGTCTTTGTGGCGTAATTTTTAAGCTCCACCTTCGCCATTTTACCGTTTTCAAAGGTAAAGAGCATCATTCCCTCATAGTCCGCGGTAACGACTGTGTAAAGTATCTTCTCGTCCGCCTCAAGCCCCAAAATCCCGGGCATATACTCGCCTATCGCGCTTACCTTGCCGTCGGGAATATCGTATGTTTTCATTTTGTAAACGGTTGACTTATTCGTAAAGAACAGCAATTCCGATTTATTGGACGCTTCAATCGACTGTATGACCTCGTCGTCCTCCTTTAGCTTATGCTCGGCAGTGGTCGAGCGCAGCGAAACGGCGGTTACCTTCTTTAGGTAGTTTTCGCGTGTAAAGAAAATCGTAACGGGGTAATCCTCTATTATTTCGTTTTCCTTGTATTCCTGAATTTCGTCGCCGCTTATAAGCTCGGTTTTCCTGTCCTTTCCGTACTTTTTCGCCACCTGCTTGAGCTGGGACGCGATAAGCTTTTTAATCTCCTTATCGCTTGAAAGTACGCGGTTAAGCTCCTCAAGCTCCTCCATAAGCTTCTCGATTTCGGAGGTTCTGTTTAAAATATACTCCTTATTGAGATTGCGAAGCTTTATTTCCGCGATATATTCGGCTTGAACCTTGTCAATGCCAAAGCCGTCCATTAAGTTGGGAATAACGTCCGCCTCAAGCTCCGTATGGCGTATAATCGAGATTGCCTTGTCAATGTCCAATAAAATCTTTTTAAGACCCGTAAGCAAATGCAGCTTTTCGCTCTTTTTCTCAATATCGTATTTAAGTCCGCGCCTTATGCAGCCCATACGAAACTCTATCCAGTGCTTGAGTATATCCTTAATTCCCATAACCTTGGGGCGCGAATTTATAAGTATGTTAAAGTTGCAGCTAAAGCTGTCCTCAAGCGGAGTGAGCTTATACAATTTCGTCATCAGCGCGTCGGGATCCGTTCCGCGCTTTAAATCAAGCGTTATCTTGAAGCCGCTTATATCTATCTCGTCGCGGGCGTCGGAAATTTCTTTAAGCTTATTCGCCTTTATAAGCTCCATTATCTTGCCTATAATCGCCTCGCAGGTGGTGGTATACGGTATTTCAAGAATTTCGATACAGTTGTTGGCTTTGTCGTAAATATACTTCGCGCGCAGCCTGAAGCTTCCGCGTCCCGTATCGTAAATAGCCCGCATTTCCTCTTTGTTGTAAATCAGCTTCGCTCCGAGAGGAAAATCGGGCGCGGGCATAATATCTATGATGTCGGCGTTCTCGTCCTTCATATACGCTATCGTCGCTTCGCAGACCTCCCGCAGATTAAACGAGCATATGTTGCTTGCCATACCGACCGCTATACCCTGATTCGGATTTACGATAACATTCGGGAAGGTTACCGGAAGGAGCGTCGGCTCCTTCATTTCGCCGTCATAGTTATCGACAAACTCAACCGTGTTTTTGTTTATATCGCCGAAAAGCTCCTGACAAATAGGCTCGAGCCTTACCTCCGTATAACGCGAAGCGGCGTAAGCCATATCGCGGGAATACTGCTTTCCGAAATTACCCTTAGACTCCACAAGCGGGTGCAGAAGCGTTTCGTTGCCGCGCGTAAGACGCACCATTGTTTCATATATTGCCGCGTCGCCGTGTGGATTAAGCTTCATCGTCTGACCGACCACGTTCGCGGATTTTGTAAGCTTTCCGCCCAAAAGCCCCATTTTATACATCGTGTACAAAAGCTTTCTGTGAGAAGGCTTTAAGCCGTCAATCTCGGGAATGGCTCTCGATATTATAACGCTCATAGCGTGAGGCATAAAATTCTTTTCAAGAGTTTCCGTAATCGGCTGTTCCTCAATCGGCGCGTATTCTATTATTTCTTCTTCCGGTTTCTTTTTCTTTGCCATATTTATGTTCATTAATTCCTTTCATTAGATTAGGCTGAAAAAATCGTTCGGATTGCCGCCTTGCCGCTCGGCGCTTTGCGCGGGGCGCCGCCCCGCGCGAAAAGCGGCGATTCGGGCAATTTTATTCAACCTAAGATAAGTCTAACTGCTCCATATACAGCGCTCCGTTTTCCTCGATAAAATCCTTTCTTCCCTGAATGTTGTCGCCGAGAAGAATATCAAACATTTTCGCGGTGCGTTCCGCGTTCTCCGGAGTTACGCGTATAAGCCGGCGCGTGGCGGGGTTCATAGTCGTAAGGCTCATCATATCCGCCTCGTTCTCGCCCAGACCCTTGGACCGCTTGATGTCGTATTCGTCCTTTTCCTTGGAAATTCCCCAGCCGCTCAGCTTTTCGATAACCTCTTCCTTTTCGCTGTCGTTATAGGCGAAAAGGCGCTCGCCCTTATGCTTGCCCTTTGTTACCTCTATTTCATATAACGGCGTTTCGGCAATATATACCTTTCCCGCGTCGATAAGCGTCGGAGTAAGACGGTAGAGCATAGTAAGCACAAGCGTTCTTATATGGTAGCCGTCAACATCGGCGTCGGTACAGATTATAACCTTGTCCCAGCGCAGATTGTCCAGACTAAAGCTGTCTATTCCGCGGTTGTTTTTGGTTTTTATCTCAACTCCGCAGCCGAGTACGCGTATCAAGTCCGTTATGATGTCGCTTTTGAAAATTCTCGGATAATCCACCTTAAGGCAATTCAAAATCTTGCCGCGTATCGGCATTATCGCCTGAAACAGCGCGTTGCGCGCGAGCTTGCACGAACCCAAAGCCGAATCGCCCTCAACTATATATACCTCGCGCTTCGTTACGTCCTTGCTTCGGCAGTCTACAAATTTCTCAACGCGGTTTGTCACGTCCATAGAGCCGGTAAGCTTCTTTTTTATGTCAATTCTCGCCTTTTCCGCGTTCTCGCGGCTTCTTTTGTTTACGAGTACCTGATTCGCTATTTTTTCAGCGTCGGTTTTGTTCTCGATAAAGTAAATTTCAAGCTGATGGCGCAGAAACTCCGTCATCGCGTCTTGGATAAACTTGTTGTTTATCGCCTTTTTCGTCTGGTTCTCATAGCTTGTCTGCGTTGAGAAGGAGTTTATGACGAGAGCAAGACAGTCGGCTACGTCGTTAAAGTTTATCTTCGACTCGTTTTTGTTGTACTTGTTATTCTGCTTAAGATACTTGTCTATGGCGTAAACAAACGAGTTCCTGACCGCCTTGTCGGGCGAGCCGCCGTGTTCGAGAAAGCTTGAGTTATGATAATATTCAAGCAGGTTTACGGTGTTGGAAAAGCAAAAGGCAACCTGCATTTTCATACGGTAATCGTCCTTATCCTCGCGGTCGCGTCCCTCTCTCTCGCACTCCCACGTTTCAACCGTGGTAAAGCCCGCGTCGCCTACGGTTTCCTTGACGTAATCCGCAATGCCCTCCTCGTAATAGTATTCAAACATTTCCATACCGGTTTCGGTTTCGTTATAGAGGACAAATTTGATGCCCGCGTTTACCATCGCCTGTTTATTTAAAACGTCTTGGTAAAATTCAAGAGGAATGTCTATGTCGGTGAAAACCTCCGTGTCGGGCTTCCATCGCTGAACCGTGCCGGTCTGCGCGCTTCTTGACGGCTCCTTTGAAAGTCCGCCTATATTTTCGCCCTGCTCAAAATGAAGCGTGTACTTAGTCTTGTCGCGTATAACCGTAACGTCCATATATTCGCTGCTGTACTGCGTCGCGCACGCGCCCAGACCGTTGAGTCCGAGGCTGTACTCATACATACCGCCCTTGTTGTTGTCGTATTTTCCGCCGGCGTAAAGCTCACAGTAGACAAGCTCCCAGTTATAACGCTTCTCGCTCTCGTTGTAATCCAGAGGGACTCCGCGTCCGTGGTCGCGAACCTCTATAGACTTATCGCTGTAGCGCGTGACCTCGATTAGGCTTCCGTAGCCCTCTCTCGCCTCGTCAATGGAGTTCGACAATATCTCAAAAAATGAATGCTCGCAGCCCTCAAGCCCGTCAGAACCGAAAATAACCGCCGGACGCTTTCTTACTCTGTCAGCGCCCTTAAGACTTGTTATGCTGTCGTTTCCGTAATCCTGTTTCTTCTTCGGCATAATTCCTTACCTTTCCAATATATAGTAGTTATAACAACTCATTATATATTATACAACCGCAAATGTAGATTTGTCAAACAATATTGTACCCCATTTATATTAAATGAATATTACAATTATGTCAGAAAAATTACTTTGCTTGTGCATTTTGGATAAAATACGACATAAACGGATTTAAAATATTAATATAATGTAGAAAAAAAATTTGCGTATTGTTTTTTCGGCGCGAATATGATAAAATACTCTGTAGCTAATAATATGAATTTGAGAGGTAATTATGAACGCCGCGTATGTTTATTTACAGCTTTACAGACTCTTTGATACGGCAACACCCATTCCCGTTGACTGCGGCGAGCTTTGTTCGCGCGCCTGCTGCCGCGGAGATGAGAGCGGAATGTATCTTTTCCCCGCCGAGGACGAGGTTTACAAGCTTTTAAATCCCGACTGGATTACGACGGAGGAGTCGGATTTTACTTATAAGCATAACGGCAAAGTCTATAAAACCCCGATTGCGATGTGCGACGGAAACTGCGACAGGTACCAAAGACCTCTCGCCTGCAGAATTTTCCCGCTCACGCCGCATCTTACGGAGAGCGGCGGGCTTGAAATCATAATCGACCCGCGGGCAAAAAAGCTTTGTCCGCTCGCGAAAGGGTTTCATTTAGAGGATTTTAACGAAAAATTTGTAAGAAACGTAAGAAAAACGTTCGCGCTGCTGATGAAAAACAAGCGGTTTGCGGATTTTATGAGTGAATATTCCGCTTATATAGACGAGTTCGGGCGTTTTTTTTAACAGAAATGGGGATTGATTAAATGTATAACGATGAAAATGAAAATATAGACGAGCAAAATCCGTCCGAAAACGAGCAGGAAAGTAATTCTCA
>CAYVUD010000007.1:0-18595 GCA_964454725.1 uncultured Lachnospiraceae bacterium | reverse complement strand
GGACGACGGCGATGATTTTGAGGATTACGGCGGCGAGGACGACGGCGATACCGTTGACGATGAAGTTCAAGAGGAAAACAACGTAAGCGACATTCATCAGCCTGCCGAGCTTTTGTCGCGCCGAGCGCTGAGAGCCGAAAAATCGAAGCGGCGCGGCGAGGCTTTTAAAGGCTTTACGAAAAGCAAGCTGTTTAAAATACCCGTAGCAGTTATCTGCGCGATAATAGCCGCGGCAGCCGTCGTTTACGCCGTCTGTATCGCGACGCTTCCGAAAGAAGCCGTTTTAAGAAATGTTTATATCGAGAGCGTCAATGTCGGCGGTCTTTCCTACGACGACGTGCTTAACACCATAAACAATACGTATTTGCTGGAAAATAAGAATATAACGCTTTCCTGCGAAGGTCAGACTTATACGGTAACCGGAGCAGATGTTTCGCTTTCGGTTTTGCCGGAGGAAACGGCGAAAATGGCTTATGACTACGGAAAGAGCGGCAATAAGCTCAAGGACGGCTATACCGCGCTTACTCACCTATTCAAAAAACGCGTGATTATTCCCTCCGCAAGCTTTGACGAAGAGCAAATGAGGGCTAAGCTTACCGAATTTGGCAATCAGATATTCGGAGAGCGGCGAAACCATTATGTTGAAATAAAAGATGACGGAAAGACGATAGTATGGCCCGGAGAAACAGGTTATGACGGAAATTCCGACACAGCCATATCGGAAATAGCCGCCGCCCTTCAAAACGAGAATTTCGACAATATCGCGGTATCGCTTGCCAAGGCTCCGCCCGATGAGCTGACTGTCGATGATTTCGACTGCGCGGTATATACCGATCCGGTTGACGCTTATTACGAGCTTGAGGACGGACAGATTAAGATTATCGCGGAAACAAACGGCAGATATATTGATAAAGAAGAAGCCGCGCAGCTTCTCCTTAACGTAAAGGAGGGCGGCGGACCGATCGAAATACCGTTCTACTATTCATACGCGAGCGTTACCGCCGACGAGCTTAGCGAAAAGCTTTTTGCCGATTCTATGGCGTCGTATTCAACCTCATACGCGTCGTCGGGCGCCAACCGCGCTTCAAACGTCGCGCGCGCCGCGAGCCTGATAAACGGCAAAATCCTTATGCCCGGAGATGTATTCTCGTTTAATGACACGGTAGGCAGAAGAACCGTCGCAAACGGTTTCTCGACCGCGCCCGAATATGTGGACGGAAAAACCGTGGACGGTATAGGCGGAGGAACCTGCCAGGTAAGCTCGACGCTCTATAACGCGGTTCTTTACGCGGATTTGGAAATAGTAACGCGCACAAACCATATGTTTACCGTATCATACGTTCCGAACGGACAAGACGCGACGGTAGCCGATTCGGGTCCCGATTTCCGGTTTAGAAACAACACCTCGTACCCCATAAAGGTATCGGCATATACCGGCGGCGGTCAGGTCACCGTTTCCATTATCGGTACAAGCTGGGAACCCGCGCACTCGGTTAAAATATCCAACTACTCCTCCGCCGGCAGCAACGGGGATATATATGTAAGCTCTACCCGTACCGTAACGGCGAACGGCGAGGTGATAAAATCCGAGTCGCTCCCCTCGAGCCTGTATAAAAGGCATACGGAATAGGCTCGCGCTTCCCATCGGGCGAGCCGCTCTTCGTATTCGTGCGGCTTTGAGCCGCAAAGAAGCGGCGGCTGTTCGGGCAAATAATTTTAAGAAATTTAATATTTTTTAAAATTACCCCTTGCAAACTTTTTAATAATGTGTTATTATAATAGCAGATTGAGCAACAATGACGTTGTTTTATGGGATTAATTCCCGTAAAACCCGTCATTTTTTGTTTTATTTGGAATTATCTTATTGTAAAGCAGAAATAATTAAAATATATAAGGAGTATGAAAATGTTTGATATTGAATTAACGCGCCACCTCGCGGAGCTTTCAAAAATCGAGTTTACGGACGGGGAGCTGGAAAAAATGACGGCGGATATGACGGACATAACCGCGCTTATGGACAAGGTTTGCGAATTTGACGCGTCCGTTAAGCCCTACGCGCTCGACGCTGTAAATTACGGCGACTTGCGCGCCGACAAGCACTCCCCCTCTTACCCCGCGGAAAAAATAGTTGAAAATGCCGAAAACGTCAAGAATAACAGCTTTGTCGTTCCAAAGGTTGTCTGATAAAATTGCGAGAAAGAAGGTATTTTCAATGGATTTACGGAAATTGCGCGAGCTGCTCGATAAAAAGGAAATCGGCGCGGTCGAGCTTACTGAGAAATATTTGGATAAAATAAGCGATATTGACAATAAAATAAACAGCTATATCACCGTCTGCCCCGAAACCGCTCTTGATATGGCAAAGGCGGCGCAGAAAATCATAGACCGCGGCGGCGCGGGCGCGCTTTGCGGTATTCCGCTTTCGATTAAGGACAATATCTGCACAGACGGAATTAAAACCACCTGCGCGTCAAAGATGCTCGAAGGCTTTGTTCCGTTTTACGACGCGACGGTTATAGAAAAGCTTAAAAAGGACAATTTCGTAATGCTCGGAAAAACAAATATGGACGAGTTCGCTATGGGCGGCTCGTCGCAAACCTCGTATTTCGGCGGCGTAAAAAATCCATACGACGCCACCCGCGTAACGGGCGGTTCGTCGGGCGGCGCGGCGGCAAGCGTCGCGGCGGGACTTTGCGCCGCGGCGCTCGGTTCCGACACGGGCGGCTCGATTCGCCAGCCGTCGGCGTTTTGCGGAGTTACCGGCTTAAAGCCGACCTACGGCGCGGTTTCAAGGTGGGGACTTATAGCGTTCGCCTCCTCCCTTGACCAGATAGGCGTTATCGCCAATTCCGCCGCCGATACGGGATACGTGCTAAACGGTATTTACGGCTATGACGAAAACGACGCGACGTCAAGCAAAAAGGCTCGGGGCGGCTATCTCTCGCTTGTAGGCTCGGATATATCGGGGCTGAAAATCGGTCTGCCGAAGGAGTTTTTCGGCGACGGTATCGCGGAGGACGTGAAAAACGCCGTTCTGAAGGCGGCGGACTATTACAAGTCGCTCGGCTGCGAGCTTGCGGAGTGTTCCCTCCCCTCTCTTGAATACGCGGTTTCCGCTTACTACCTGATTTCCTCGGCGGAGGCGGCGAGCAACCTTTCGCGGTTCGACGGAATTAAATACGGCTTCCGTTCGGGACTCGGCGACGATTTCAACGACCTTATCAAAAACTCCCGCCGCGAAGGGTTCGGCGACGAGGTGAAGCGGCGCATAATGCTCGGCAACTACGCGCTTTGCTCCGGCTATTACGACGCGTACTACAAAAACGCTACGCGCATACGCACGCAAATACGCAAGGAGTATGCCGATATATTTGAAAAATGCGACGTTATCCTGACCCCGACCGCGCCGACCGCGGCGTATAAAATAGGTCAGCAGGAAAACGACCCCGTTAAGATGTATCTTGCCGATATTTGCACCGTAACCGTAAATATCGCCGGTCTGCCCGCTGTTTCCACAACGTGCGGCTACGATTCGGACAATATGCCGATCGGTATGAGCATTGTCGGCAGAGCGTTCGACGAAAAGACGATTATCGCGGTCTGCGACCGTTTTGAAAAGGACTTTTCAAGGAAGGAGGCGGTACTATGAGATACCGGCCGGTCATAGGTCTTGAAATTCACTGCGAGCTTCTTACCGACTCCAAGGTTTTCTGCGCCTGCCGGAATGAATTCGGCGGCGGCGAAAACACGCGCGTGTGTCCGCGCTGCTCGGGTATGCCCGGGACGCTTCCTTTGGTAAACCAAAACGCCGTTCGGCTTGCCGCGAAAGCGGGCTTCGCCACTGACGGCACGGTCAATAACTACAGCTCGTTCGACAGAAAAAACTATTTCTATCCGGATTTGCCCAAAGCGTACCAGATAACGCAGTTTGAACACCCGATTACGACGGGAGGCTATATAGAGGTTTTTAACGGCAATAAAATGCGTATTCACCATATCCATATCGAGGAGGACGCGGGAAAGCTTGTCCACGACGACTATGAGGGCATTTCGATGGCGGATTACAACCGATGCGGAGTGCCGCTTATAGAAATTGTTACCGAGCCGGATTTCCGGAGTATCGAGGAGGTTCAGGACTTTGTCGAGAAAATCGCGCTGCGGCTTAAATACGCGGGCGTGTGCGACGCGAAAATGGAGCAGGGCTCAATGCGCGTTGACGTGAACATTTCCATTATGCCCGAAGGCTCGGATAAGTTCGGCACGAGAGCCGAAATTAAAAATCTCAACTCCGTAAAGGCAATCGGACGCGCGATCGAGTACGAGATACAGCGTCAGGCGGAAATTCTCGACAGCGGCGGCGAGGTTATTCAGGAAACGCGCCGTTTTAACGATAACCACGGCGACACGAAAGCGCTGCGCTCAAAGGAAGAGGCGCACGACTACCGTTATTTCCCCGAACCGGATATTCCGCCCGTATGGCTCTCAGACGAGGAAATAGCCGAAATAAAGGCTTCGATGCCCGAAATGCCGCAGACACGGTTTAAACGCTACACCGAGGAATACGGTCTGAGCGCGGACGACGCCGGACTTATTGTTTCAAGCCGTGAATTTTCGGATTTTTACGACGAGGCGGTTAAAATAAACCCCGACTACAGACAGGTTTCAAATATGATGCTCGGCGAGCTGAACCGCAACCTCAACGACAGCGGTACCGATATAACCTCCGTTAAGTTCTCCCCATCCGCTCTCGCGAGGCTTGTAAAAATGTCCTCGGACGGCGTTGTTTCCAAAAACGCCGCGAAGGATATTTTAACCATTATGTTCGGTAACGGCGGCGAGCCGGAGGCTATCGCCAAGGAAAACGGTTTTATTATGGAAAACGACAGCTCGGCTCTTGAGGGAATTATCGACAAGGTTATCGCCGAGAACTCCGACAGCGTAGAAAGCTATAAGTCGGGCAACCAAAAAATATTCGGTTTCCTTATGGGGCAGGTTATACGCGAGTCCGGCAAGGGCGCCAACCCAAAGCTGGCAAAGGATTTGCTTACCGAAAAATTAAAATAAGCGGAGGAAAAAACAATGCTTCAAATAGACGGTAAAAAACTGATTTCGGAAATAACGCTCGAAGAACTCAAAGACTCGGATACGGTCACGTTTTCCGCGTGCGTGCATAAGCTTCGCAATATGGGCGGCTTTTCGTTCGTGATACTGCGTACAGGCAGATATGTTTTGCAGTCGGTATATAACGCCGATACGTGCGAGGGCGACTTTGACAAGCTTTGCGAGGGCGCGTATGTTACGGTAAGCGGAACGGTAAAGGAAGAGGAGCGCGCGCCCTACGGATACGAAATAACGCTTACAAGCTTTGAAATACTTTCAAAGCCCGCGGCGGAATACCCGTTAAAGGTATCGAGCAAAAATATGGGCTGCTCGCTTGAAACGAATATGGAGCATCGTTCGGTGGCTCTGCGGCACCCGCGGGAGCGCGCGGTGTTTAAAATTTCGGAGGGCGTTGTTTCGGGTTTCCGCGAGTTTATGCTAAAGGAAAATTTCACCGAAATCCATACGCCGAAAATCGTTGCCGCGGGCGCGGAGGGCGGCGCTAATATATTTAAGCTTAAATATTTCGGGCAAAACGCGTTTCTGGCGCAGAGTCCGCAGTTTTACAAGCAAACCTGCGTCGCGTTTTTCGACAGAGTGTTTGAAATCGCTCCCGTTTACCGCGCCGAGAAGCATAATTCCACCCGCCACTTAAACGAGTATATCGGTCTTGACTTTGAAATGGGATTTATAAAGGATATGACCGACGTTATGCAAACAGAAACGGCGATGCTTAAATATGTTGTCGATTACCTGGAAAAGCGCTACGCGCACGAGCTTAATATGCTTGAGGCGGAGCTGCCGGTAATTAACGAAATTCCGGCGGTTACGTTTTTTGAGGCTCTCGACATTCTCGGCAAGACGCATAACCAGTTCGACCTCGACCCATCGGACGAGGCAAGACTTTGCGAGTACGCAAAAAACGAATTTAACAGCGACTTTATATTTGTCACCAAATTCCCGGGGTTAAAGCGTCCGTTCTACGCGATGGACTCGCCCGACGACCCCAAGCTCGCCGAAAGCTTTGATTTGCTCTTCCGCGGTCTTGAGATTACCACGGGCGGTCAGAGAATACACGATTACGGCGAGCAAATCGCCAAAATGAAGCGTTACGGTATGGAACCGAGCGATTTGGGAGTTTATACCGATATTCACAAATACGGTATGCCTCCCCACGGCGGCTTGGGTATAGGTCTTGAAAGGCTTGTAATGAAGCTTTTGGGACTCGCCAATATTCGCGAGGCGAGTATGTTCCCCAGAGATATTCACCATCTCGACCCGTAAAATTGCATAACAAATAAAGTCAAAAGACTTTTTGAATTTTGCAGGTTGCATATTGACAAACCGTAATTTAGTGATATAATAAGTATATACAATTTAAGATTTAACGCGATAAGACAAAGGTGTTTTATATTGAAACGGGATATAAAACACCTTTTTTCTTAAATAATATATTAGCTTAAGCTAACAAATCAGGAGGTATGAAAAAATGAGCAATGTTGCGGAAATCTTCGGCAGTAAGGTATTTAACCTGCCGACAATGAAGGAAAGACTTCCAAAGGAAATTTACAAATCTCTTGTTAAGACCATTAACGAGGGTACCAAGCTTGACTTAAATGTTGCCAACGCCGTCGCGCACGCTATGAAGGAATGGGCGATCGAGAACGGCTGCACGCATTATACGCACTGGTTCCAGCCTATGACCGGTCTTACGGCTGAAAAGCACGACGCTTTTATTCAGCCCACGGACGACAGAACGGTCATTATGGAGTTTTCGGGCAAGGAGCTTGTTATGGGCGAGCCGGACGCTTCCTCGTTCCCCTCGGGCGGTCTGAGAGCCACGTTTGAGGCGAGAGGCTACACGGCTTGGGACCCGACGTCGTTCGCTTTTATTAAAGATCATTCGTTATACATTCCGACCTCGTTCGTTTCATACACCGGCGAGGTTCTCGATAAAAAAACTCCGCTTTTGCGCTCGGAGGAGGCTATCGACAGGGCGGCGAAAAATGTTCTCTCGCTCTTCGGCAAGCACCCCAAGAGAGTTGTCGCTTACGTCGGCCCCGAGCAGGAATATTTCCTTGTTGACAAGAAGCTCCGCAATCAGCGTAAGGACTTGCTCTTAACAGGCAGAACGCTTTTCGGCGCGAAGCCCGCGAAGGGTCAGGAAATGGACGATCACTATTTCGGTCAGATTAAGGAGCGCGTAGCCGCCTTTATGAGGGAGGTTGACGAGGAGCTGTGGAAGCTGGGCGTTTTCGCCAAAACGAAGCACAACGAAGTCGCGCCGGCGCAGCACGAAATCGCGCCTATCTTCTCAACCACGAACATTTCCTCCGACCATAACCAGCTTACAATGGAGGTGCTTAAAAAGGTTGCCGATCACCACGGCTTATACTGCCTCCTGCACGAGAAGCCCTATGAGGGCATTAACGGTTCGGGCAAGCACAACAACTGGTCGATAGGCACCTCGGACGGCGAGCTTCTCCTAAAGCCCGGCAAGAAGCCCGAGGAAAACGTACAGTTCCTGCTGTTCTTGGCGGCGGTTATTAAGGCGGTTGACGATTACGCCGATATTTTAAGAGTATCGGTCGCAACCGCCGGAAACGACCACAGACTTGGCGCGAACGAAGCGCCGCCGGCGATTATTTCAATGTATTTGGGCGATCAGCTCGCGGCTGTCGTTGACCAGCTAAAGAGCGGCAAGGGCGTTAAATATGAGGCGGGCAAGCTCATTGAAACAGGCGTTGAGTCGCTACCGGACATAGAAAAGGACACTACCGACAGAAACAGAACGTCGCCGTTCGCGTTTACCGGAAACCGTTTTGAGTTCCGCGCGCCCGGCTCGCGTCAGTCGATCGCCGGTATAAATATTGTGATTAACACCATCGTTGCCGAAACGCTTACCGAAATTTACGATCAGCTCAAGGGCAGCGAGGACACGCACAAGGCCGCGCTTGATTTGGCTATTGACATTTTCAAAAAGCACGACAGAATTATCTTTAACGGTAACGGCTACAGCGACGAATGGGTCGCGGAAGCGGAAAAGAGAGGTCTTTACAACCTAAAAACCACTCCCGACGCTATGCCGTATTTTGTAACGCAAAAGTCAATAGACCTCTTCACCAAGCAGGGCGTGTTCACTGAGGTCGAGGTTAAGACAAGAGGCGAGATTATGATGGAGGACTACAACAACACGCTCCATTTTGAGATGCTTACAATGCTTGAAATGGCGAAGCAGGAAATCCTCCCCGCTTGCCTAAAGTACACAAAGTTTGTAACCGACGATTTGTCGTCAAAGAAGGCTCTGGGTATCGACGCGCCGAAGGAAATGGATAAGGCTAAGACTCTTACGGCTCTTACCGAGGAGCTTATGTCGAAAATCGACGCGCTCGACGCCGCGACTAATGTTCCCGAAGGCGACGCTTACGCGACGGGAATGTATTATAAGGAGTCCGTTGTTCCCGCGATGGAGTCTCTTCGCGAAACAGCCGACACTCTTGAAACAATCGTCGCGAAGGAATACTGGCCGTTCCCGACATATACGGAGCTGCTGTATCTGGTATAATAACAGTAAAAAAGAAGCCGTTTCCAAAACGGCTTCTTTTTATGTCGGTTTTACCGGCAGAATATTCCCCTCGGCGTCAAATTCAAGCTTATCAATACACAATTCTCTGTGGTTCCCCGCCTCGCTGCTGTAGCCCTCGGTATCGCCGTAATTTTCAATGTCAAACCTGTGATAGCAAATGTACCAGTCGTCGGTTTCGGGTATATTTAATACGGAGTGGTGACCGGTGCATTTGATTTTGGGGTTATCGGCAAAGCCGCGCGACAAAATAATGTCGCTGCCCTCCGGTCGGCACATAGGACTTTTGCTTTTGCCGTAACGCGAGTGATAGTCGGGCGAGCGTGTGTCGCCCAGACTCCATGTATAATAATAAATTCCGTTTCTCTTGAACACGCACGAGCCTTCGGTGAAATTATCGGGCGTTATCTCGCGCACCTCGCCGTCAAAGCTCATCATATCGCCGGCAAGCTTCGCCGCGTACATTTTGGAGTTGCCCCAGTAAAGATAAGCCGCGCCGTCGTCGTCTACGAACACGTCCGGATCTATCATCTGCCCGTCAAAATCGTCCGCGCCGACAAGCGGCTCGCCCTTGTCCTTAAACGGTCCCGTCGGGCTGTCGGAAACGGCGACGCCTATATTGACGTTGCCGCTGTAGTAGAAATAATATTTGCCGTTCTTCTCGCATATCGCGGGCGCCCACGCGCGTCTGCCGCCTGTCCACGGCACGTCCTTAAAATCAAGTATTATCCCCTCGTCCGTCCACGTCTTGAGGTCTGACGAGGAAAAAGCCTTGAAATATGTAGAGTTCCACTCCTCTCCGCCGTCGGTGGTCGGGTAAATATAGAACCTGCCGTTAAAATACGCTATGTCCGGATCCGCGTAATGTCCCTTTATAATCGGATTACTCATTTTTATCGCCTTTCTGCGTTTTAGCGTTAATTCCCTTATTTCGCGGCGGCGGCAAGCGCCTGCTCCAAATCGGCTATTATATCCTCCGCGCTTTCTATCCCCACGCTGAAACGTACCAAATCGGGACCTATACCGCATTCTTTGAGCTGTTCGTCGGTCATCTGACGATGCGTGGAGCTTGCGGGGTGAAGCGCGCACGTTCTCGCGTCCGCAACGTGAGTTACGATAGCGGCAAGCTTTAACGAGTCCAAAAACTTTACTCCCGCGCTTCTTCCGCCGTTTACTCCGAACGATATGACCCCGCTCGCGCCGTCGGGAAGATATTTCTTCGCGAGAGCGTGGTATTTGCTCGACTTTAAGCCGGCGTAGTTTACCCAGCCCACATTGGGGTGGTTTTCCAGATACTCCGCGGCCTTCTGCGCGTTTTCACTGTGGCGCGCCATACGCAAATGAAGAGTTTCAAGTCCGAGATTGAGGTAAAACGCGTTCTGCGGCGACGGCGTTGAACCCATATCGCGCATAAGCTGAACTCTCGCCTTCACGATATACGCGGCTTTGCCGAAATCCTTGGTGTAGACAACACCGTGATACGAGTAGTCAGGCTCGGTCATACACGGGAATTTCCCCGAAGCCGCCCAGTCGAAATTGCCGCTGTCAACAATTACACCGCCCAGAGCCGTCGCGTGACCGTCCATATATTTTGAGGTCGAGTGGATTACAATGTCCGCGCCGAACTCAAACGGGCGGCACAAAATCGGTGTGGCGAACGTGTTATCCACTATAAGCGGAACGCCCGCCCCGTGCGCCAGCTCCGCGAATTTCTCAATATCAAGCACCGTAAGAGCGGGATTCGCAATCGTTTCGCCCAGAACCGCCTTTGTGTTGGGCTTTACCGCCTTTTTAAGCGTTTCCAAATCGTCGTCGGGGTTTACGAACGTCGTTTCTATTCCGAATTTCGCCAGAGTTACGGCGAGAAGGTTAAACGTGCCGCCGTAAACGGCCGCCGAGCATACGATATGGTCGCCCTCGCCCGCGATATTCATAACCGACATCATCGTCGCCGCCTGTCCGGAGGACGTGAGCATCGCTCCGACTCCGCCCTCGAGAGCCGCGATTTTCTCCTCAACCGCGCCCGCGGTCGGGTTCGCCAGACGCGTATAAAAATAGCCGTCCTCCTCGAGGTCGAAAAGCTTTCCCATATAGTCCGACGAATCGTATTTGAATGTCGTGCTTTGGTAAATCGGAAGAACTCTCGCTTCGCCGTTTTTCGGCTTATATCCCGCCTGTACGCATTTTGTTTCAATATTCATAAATATTTCCTCCCCAAAGTTTACTTATTGACCGTATTTTATCATATACGCTCGTTTTTTGCAACAGAAAACCGCCGAAGGCGGTTTTTTATATTCTTCTCGCTAATTTTTCAACATTTTCCTCGCGGAACCGTTCAAATCTGTCCTCTTCTATCGCAAGTCTTATTCTCTCCATAAGCTCGTTATAAAAATAGAGGTTATGCAGCACGCAAAGCCGCATCGCGAGCATCTCGCCCGCCTTGAAAAGATGTCTGATATACGCGCGGGTATAGTTTCGGCACGTCGGGCAATTACATTCCTCGTCTATCGGGCGTGTGTCAAGCTCATATTTTTGATTTAATAAGTTCATTGTGCCGTTGCGCGTAAATATAAACGCGTGGCGCGCGTTTCTCGAGGCTATAACGCAGTCAAAAAAATCCACTCCGCGCGCTACGCTCTCGATTATATTCGACGGCGTTCCCACGCCCATTAAATATCTCGGTCTGTCCTCGGGCGCGAACGGCAGCACCGCGTCAAGAATATGATACATTTCCTCGTGGCTTTCCCCCACCGCCAGACCGCCTATGGCGTAACCGGGCAAGTCAAGCTCCGCAATCCGCTTCATATGCTCAATTCTCAGGTCGTCATACGTTCCGCCCTGATTTATGCCGAAAAGCATCTGTTCTTTATTTATCGTATCGTCAAGCGAGTTAAGCCGCCTCATTTCGTCCTTGCAGCGCACAAGCCAGCGGTACGTCCTGTCGCACGAATTTTTAACATATTCATACGGCGCGGGATTTTCTATGCACTCGTCAAACGCCATAGCTATGGTTGACGCGAGATTTGACTGTATCCGCATACTTTCTTCCGGCCCCATAAAAATTTTGCGCCCGTCAATATGCGAGTTAAAGCTTACGCCCTCCTCCTTGATTTTCCTCAGACCCGCGAGCGAAAACACCTGAAAACCGCCGCTGTCGGTTAAAATCGGTCTGTCCCAGTTCATAAATTTGTGCAGACCGCCGAGCTGTTTTACGATATTATCGCCGGGGCGCAGGTGCAGGTGATACGTATTTGAAAGCTCAACCTGACAGCCTATTTCCTTTAAATCCATACTTGATACCGCGCCCTTTATGGCGGCAATCGTGCCGACATTCATAAACACGGGCGTCTGTATCGTCCCGTGTACGGTGTGAAACTCGCCGCGCCGCGCCAAGCCGTCTTTATGCAAAAGTTTATACATATTTCCTCCTAATAGATGTACATCGCGTCGCCGAACGAGAAAAAGCGGTATTTTTCCCTTACCGCCTCGGCGTAGGCGTTCAGAACATTCTCGCGTCCCGCGAACGCGGAAACAAGCATTATGAGCGTCGATTCCGGAAGATGAAAGTTTGTTATAAGCGCGTCTACGACGTGAAACTCCTTCCCCGGGTATATAAAAATATCCGTCCAGCCCGTCGCTTCGCTTAACGGCAGTCCGTTCATACCTGCCGTTTCGAGAACGCGCGTCGCGGTCGTTCCCACCGAAACGACGCGTTTGCCCGCCGCTTTTGTCCTATTTACCAAGTCCGCCGCCGGCTGCGGCAGGACATAAAATTCAGAGTGCATTTTATGGTCGGCAATCTCGTCAGCCTTTACCGGACGAAACGTGCCAAGTCCCACGTGAAGCGTTACATATCCGATATTCACGCCCTTCGCCTTGATTTTTTCCAGAAGCTCGGGAGTAAAATGCAGTCCCGCCGTGGGCGCGGCGGCGGAGCCGGGATTTTTGGCGTACACCGTCTGGTATCTGTCCTTGTCCTCAAGCTTTTTTGTAATATACGGCGGCAGCGGCATTTCGCCCAGGCGGTCGAGAACCTCCTCAAACACGCCCTCGTACTCAAACCGGACAAGTCTGTTGCCGTCGTTTATAATATCAAGAATTTCCGCCCTAAGCTCGCCGTTCCCGAACACGAACCGCGCGCCCGGCTTTGCCTTGCGCCCGGGCTTCAGGATAACCTCCCACTCGTTGAGCGTGTGCTTGTGCAAAAGCAAAAATTCAATCGCCGCGCCGGTTTCCTCTTTGACTCCGTAAAGTCTCGCGGGGAGTACCTTTGTGTCGTTTAAGATAAGCGCGTCGCCCTCGTTAAGCATATCCGCCAAATCATAAAAATGCCTATGCCCGATTTCGCCGGTATGCTTATCGAGCGTCATAAGCCGCGAGGAGCTTCTCTCCGCAAGCGGCTCCTGAGCGATAAGCTCCTTTGGCAAATCGTAGTAAAAATCCGATGTTTTCAAATTCTGTACCTCTTATATTCTCAGTCGGCGTATATCGGGATTTTTGTATCGCGAAGCGTTATGATAATTCCCTCGCATATACCCTGCGCCGCTTTGTACTGATATTCCTCCGTTGTCATATTATATACCTCCGTGGGATTTGTTATAAATCCCACCTCAACCAGCGACGCGGGCATATCGCACCTCTTGGTAACCGCGTGTTCCGCGGTTTTGACTCCCCTGTCCGTCGAACCCATATAATAGAGCATACGCGTGAGGATATTTTCGGCAAGCGTCTTGCTGTTTACCCCGTAATCGTCGCCGTTATTGGACTCCGCGTAATAAACCTCGGTTCCGTTCGCGGACGGGGCGTTATCGACGGAGTTGATATGTATGCTTACAAACAGCGCCGCTTCCTCCTCGTTCGCCTGCGTAGGACGCTCGACAAGCGACGGAAGCGTATCTCCGGTACGCGTCAGCGAAACCTTATAACCGCGCTCCTCAAGCCGTTCCTTAACCTTATACGTTATCTCAAGCGTTAAATTCTTTTCAAGCACCTGATTGCCGTTAAGATAGCCGACCGCGCCGCTGTCAGTGCCGCCGTGACCCGCGTCAAGCACGATAAGCTTATCGGTGTCCGCCATATCCTTGTAGCCGATAATCGGACGCGGCGTAAGCTCGGGAGCCGGAGTCGGCTCGGCAGACGCCTCGGACGTCTGCGGTATCTGAATATTTACAGCCGGTTCCACAATTTTCGACGCTCCGGTCGTCGTAACCGTTATTTCCACCTGATTGCCGTTAATCTGTTTCACCTCGTAATCCTCTATCGCGGACGAGTCCACGACAATTCTCGCTCTTTCGTCGTTTTCGCCGAACCTCACCTTGTCTATTCCCGCTTCTCCTATAACCTTTTCGTCAATCTCGCCGTTATATGTTACACCGTACATATCTATTACAAGTCTGTCCGGATTTTGCATCGTAAAGCTGTCGCAGCCGTCTATATCGCCGTCGGCGGAAACGATAATTTTGAGAATGTTCTCACCGTCGGTCTTGCAGTCTATGTTCGTCACAACCGCCTTTCGGGACGCGGGAGTTTCGGTAATAACGGAAGTGTTTTCCTCGGAAGAGGTAAATTCAAAATCCGAGGACTCGACAAGAATAGCGCCGTGTTCCTCGTTAAAGTCCACGTCAAGTCCTATGCTCTCGCTTATAAACCGCACCGGCACCATAGTTTTCGTTTCACCGCCGTACTCTGATATAAGCTTCGGCGCAACACCGTCGGGAATGACCGTCTGCTTGCCGTTTATGTAGGCAACATTATCGTTTATCGCCATACTTACGGTGTAGTCGTCCTTTATAATGTCAACCGTACGCGTATCGTTTTCATACTCCACCCGCGCGCCAAGCTCCTCGAATATCTCGCGTACCGGCACAAGCGCGTGGTCGTTAAATATAATCGGCGAAAGCGGCGGGTCTAACACGCTGTCATTTACGATAAGCGTAAAAATCGAGCCGTCATACTCGTGCAGGCCGCCGTCATATTCGAGCGTCATCGCCGACGCGCCCGCCGCGCAAGCCGAAAGAGCCGCGGATAATATAAATACTGCCGCCGTTTTTTTCATTTTGCGTCAACTCCTTTTATTTACCATACATACAAATCATAAATACAGATTATCGCGTTTTATTCCGTATACGGAATTTCCAAATGGTCGTACGCGAGCTTCGTGGCAATTCTGCCGCGGGGGGTTCTCGCGATAAAGCCAAGCTGCAAGAGATACGGTTCATAAACGTCCTCAATCGTCTGAGGCTCCTCTCCGATCGTCGCGGCTATAGTGTCAAGACCTACGGGGCCGCCGCCGAAATTCTCTATCATTGTACGAAGCATACGGCTGTCTATCGTATCAAGTCCCAGTTCGTCAACCTCCATCATCTGAAGCGCCTCCGCCGCGACGCCGGCGGTAATTTTCCCGTCATACCGCACCTGAGCGTAATCTCTTACCCGCTTTAAAAATCTGTTCGCAATTCTCGGTGTGCCGCGCGAGCGCGACGCTATCTCCGCCGCGCCGTCGCCGTCAATATCAACCTCCAAAAGCCCCGCGCTCCGTTTAACAATGCGCTTCAGCTCGTCCACGTCGTACAGCTCCAGACGGCTTATAACACCGAAACGGTCGCGAAGCGGCGCGGTTAAAAGTCCCGCGCGCGTCGTCGCTCCTATAAGCGTGAATTTGGGCAAATCTATGCGTATCGACTTTGCCGCCGGACCCTTGCCGATTATAATATCAAGCGCGTAGTCCTCCATAGCGGGATAAAGTATTTCCTCCACTGTTCTCGACATACGGTGTATTTCGTCTATAAAAAGTATATCGTGTTCGGATAAATTCGTAAGAATAGCCGCCAAATCGCCCGCCTTCTCAATCGCCGGACCGGAGGTTATGCGTATATTAACGCCCATTTCGTTCGCGATAATGCTCGCGAGCGTTGTTTTCCCGAGTCCCGGAGGACCGTATAAAAGCACGTGATCCAAAGCCTCGTGCCGCTCCAGAGCCGCTTTTATGTATATGCCGAGACTCGTTTTCGCCTTCTCCTGACCGACATATTCCTCAAGAGTCCTCGGTCTTAAACCGATTTCGATTTCCGCGTCCTCGTCAATGAAATCGCCGGTCACAAACCGTTCGTTTTCGTCAAACACAGTTTTTCCTCCTTATAAAAGACTCGCGAGAGCCTTTTTGATGATTTCCTCTGTAGAAAGACTTTCGTCAAGCTTCCCAACGGCAGCCTTGGCGTCGTTTACGTTGTAGCCCAGAACCACAAGCGCGCTTATCGCCTCGCTCTTGGAGCCGGAATCGGGAATTTCCCCGCTCTCCTGTGCGCCAAGCTCCAAATCCTCTGTTTTCATCTTGTCCTTAAGCTCGAGAATTACCCTTTGCGCCAGCTTCGGACCTACGCCCGCCGCCTTTGTTATCGTCTTTACGTCGTTCGTTACGACCGCCGCGGCGAACTGCGCCGGAGTTGCCACCGACAAAATCGAGAGCGCCGCTTTCGGACCGACTCCCGATACGGACAAAAGGTGAAGAAACATATTCTTTTCCTCTGTCGTCGTAAAGCCGAACAGATCCTGCGCGTCCTCGCGGACGCTCAAATATGTATACATTGTAACCGGCGAGCCGGTTTCGCCAAGCTCCGAAAGACTTTTGAGCGAGGTATAAATCAAATACCCTACTCCGCCCGCTTCGACAACGGCGAAATTTATATCCTTAAGCGCGAGCCTTCCCTTTATATAATAATACATTATAATCTCCATAGCCTTTCCGCCCACACGGGCAATTAAATCATTTAACGTGATTTTTCACGTTAATACCTCGTAAAAACTATATTCAGCAATTATATAATACAATAAATGACCGATTATGTCAACCTTAATTTGTTACAAAGTTGTTAAGGCAATACCTCAAATTTATCGTACCCCGTTTGTACCCAGAAGCTTATTCATCTTGTTGGAATGGGCGTGGCAAATCGCAATCGCGAGCGCGTCGGCGGCGTCGTCGGGCTTCGGTACGGCGTTTAAGCCGAGCATCATCTTAACCATCTGCTGTATCTGCTTCTTATCCGCTCTGCCGTAGCCGGTAACGGCTTGCTTGACCTGAAGCGGGGTGTATTCATTTATAGGTATATTGCGGTTCGCCGCCGCGACGAGAAGGACTCCCCTCGCCTGCGCGACATTTATCGCCGTTTTCTGGTTGGAGTTGAAGAACAGCTCCTCGATAGCCATCGCGTCGGGGCTGTATTTGTCGATATACATATTCATTTCGCGGTATATTTTTTGCAGACGCTCCACGGTAGGCATATCCGCGGGCGTTGTTATAGCATTGTACTCAAGAGTCCGGAATTTGTTTCCGACATACTCCACAACTCCTACCCCGACTATCGCGTAACCCGGGTCAATTCCCAAAATAATCATATTTCCCTCCAATTTTATCGGTTTTGCTATTGAAAAATCAATAAGTTTGGTGTATAATAGCAAAGAAGCGGTTTTATCACCAAAAGCAATACGAAATTGCTTAAATTATATCACATTTAAGGAGGAAAATCAACTATGGCAAAGGAAAAGGTTGTCTTAGCATATTCCGGCGGACTCGATACCTCGATTATCATTCCGTGGTTAAAGGAGAACTACGATTACGACGTAATCGCGGTATGCGGCGACGTAGGTCAGGGCAAGGAAACCGACGGTCTTGAGGAGCGCGCGAAAAAAGCGGGCGCGTCAAAACTGTATATCGCCGATTTACGCGACGACTACGTAAAAAACTACATATTCCCGACATTAAAGGCGGGCGCGGTTTACGAGGGCAAGTACCTTTTAGGCACGTCGCACGCCCGTCCGATTATAGCGAAAAAGCTCGTTGAGATAGCTCATAAGGAAGGCGCTGTCGCTATATGCCACGGCGCTACCGGCAAGGGCAACGATCAGGTTCGTTTCGAGCTTGGCATAAAGGCGCTCGACCCGTCCTTGAAGATTATCGCTCCGTGGAGAATTTGGGACATCAAGTCGCGCGAGGACGCGGTTGACTACGCCGAGGCGCACAACATCGAAATTCCCGTTACAAAGAAGGACTTATATTCGCGCGACAGAAATATCTGGCACATCAGCCACGAGGGTATGGATTTGGAGGATCCCGCGAACGAGCCGCAGCTCGACTCTCTTTTGAAGCTTGGCGTATCGCCCGAAAAAGCTCCCGACGAGCCTAAGTATATCACGATCGGATTTGAGAAGGGCGAGCCGGTATCGCTCGACGGCAAGAAAATGAAGCCGCGTCCGCTCGTTGAGGAGCTGAATAAGCTCGGCGGCGAAAACGGCGTAGGTATCGCCGATATAGTTGAGGACAGACTTGTCGGAATGAAATCGAGAGGCGTTTACGAGACTCCGGGCGGAACTATTCTATATACCGCCATTCAGGAGCTTGAATATCTCTGCCTTGACCGCGACACGCAGGCGTTCAAGCGTCAGTCGGCGATTAAGTTCGCGGAGCTGGTATATGACGGCAAGTGGTTCACTCCGCTTCGCGAGTCGATGTCGGCTATGTTCGACGTAATGGACGAAACCGTTACCGGCGAGGTTCGCTTGAAGCTCTATAAGGGCAGCGTTACTCCCGCGGGAGCAAAGTCGCCGTATTCGCTCTACAACGAGGATATTGCTTCCTTCGGCGACAGCCATGAGCTGTACAGCCATAAGGACAGCGAGGGCTTTATAAACCTGTTCGGGCTTCCTCTGAAGGTTCGCGCTATGATGAAGAAAAAGAACGGTTTGGACTGATAAATAAAATATGGACTGACGCGCACAGCGTCAGTCCATATTTTATAGCATACGTATACAGTTATATCGAGAAAGGATATCACATGAAAAAAATCATTATATTCGCAATGGCGGCTGCCGCCGCCATAACAGTATCCTCAGCCGTTTATGCCGAGAAAATGCCCGAGG
>CAYVUD010000006.1:17624-29286 GCA_964454725.1 uncultured Lachnospiraceae bacterium | reverse complement strand
TTACAAACGACGGACCGGTGACGATAATACTTGAGAGCAAAAAATAAGGGCGGAAATTTCCGCCCTTATTTTGCGTTTACATCGAAATTATCCCGAAGCTGCTCAGGATCGAGGAAACAAGTATAATCGCCGTAAGCACCGGCGCGATATATTTAATCATAACGTGAAAGAGCTTCTTTCTCTTAAACCGTCCCGAAAGCTCCACCTCGTCGTCGATAATCTTAACTCCCGCGACCCAGCCGATGAATATACACGTCAGAAGCGCGACGATCGGCATCAAAAGCGAGTTTGTGATAAAGTCCATAAAGTCGAGAATATCGAAATTCAAAATTTTTACCCAAGACAGAGAGCTGTAGCCGAGTATCGGTAAAAGTCCGACGAGAAAGCTTAAAATACCGGTTACGACCGAAACCTTTGTGCGGTTGAAGCCTGTTTTGTCGCATATTGCCGAAACGATCGCCTCCATAACCGAAACCGACGAGGTAAGCGCCGCGAAAAGCACGAGCAGGAAAAACGCTGTGCCTATAACGGTTGACATACCCATTCGCTCAAAAACCTTCGGGAGCGTCACAAACATCAGCTTCGGACCGGCGCTGAGCGCTTCGGGGTCTCCGCCGGAGAAGGCGAACACCGCGGGGATAATCATAAGTCCGGCAAGTATCGCTATTGCCGTATCGAAAATCTCGATATGACCAACATTCTTCTCAAGGTTGGAGTCCTTGGGAAGATACGAGCCGTAGGCTATCATAATTCCCATCGCGAGCGACATAGAGAAAAACATCTGTCCCATTGCCGCGACGACGCTCATAATCGAAAAATGCGAAAAATCGGGGATTAAAAAATATTTTACGCCCTCTAAGGCTCCCGGGAGCGTTATCGAATAAATCGCTATCGCGACCGCGAGTACGACGAGAACAGGCATCAGTATTGTACTGATTTTTTCTATGCCCTTTTGGACTCCGCGTATAATAATAAGCGTTGTGGCGAGGTTAAATAGGAACTGATAGAGTATCATAACCTGCGGACTTTGGAGCATATCGGTAAAATAATTATCCCGCGCCATCGCGCCGTGCGCGCCCGCCGCGAAGCCGACGAGGTATTTTATGACCCAGCCGCCTATGACGTTATAGTACGGCAGAATTATACACGGCACAAGAAGCGCGAGAAAACCGATAAATCCGAATTTTTTGTTAATGACCGAAAACGCTTCAAGCTCGCTCTTGCCGGTTTTTCTGCCCAGAGCGTTCTCCGCTATCATAAGTGTGAAGCCGAATGTTACGACAAATATCAGATATACCAGCAGGAACATACCGCCGCCGTACTTGGCGGCAAGATACGGGAAACGCCAGATGTTGCCAAGTCCCACAGCCGAGCCCGCGGCGGCGAGTACAAAGCCGAGACCGCCCGTAAAAGTATCTCTTTTTTTCATATGTCAAAAATCCTTTCAGAAAATATAATATATAATTTAATTATAAACCAAACAGTCGGCAAATACAAACTTTTTTTGTAAAAAAATATAAACTTTTACAAAAATTATCAATATTTACTTGCTATTTCAAGCGAAAAATATTATAATAAAATTGTATTATTGTAAATTATGAAAGGTATACGTTATGGAAAAAGGTAAAAATATTTTACTGTCGCTTATGCAGCTTAATATAGGCGGAGCGGAAACTCACGTTGTCGAGCTTGCCAAGGAATTAAAGCGCAAGGGCTTCAATGTTATCGTTACCTCGAACGGCGGTGTTTACGTTAAGGAGCTTGAGGAAAGCGGCATAAAGCACTACACCGTGCCTTTGCAGAACAAGAACCCGTTTAATATGCTCAAGGCGGCGCGGCTTTTGCGACGCATTATAATCGACGAGAAAATCGACCTCGTTCATTCTCACGCGCGTATACCGTCGTTTATACTCGGCAAGCTTCACAAGCGTATGAATTTCCCGTTTGTTACGACGGCGCACTGGGTCTTTAACACCTCCTACGGATTAAAGTATATAACCGACTGGGGCGAGAAAACCGTCGCGGTTTCGGAGGATATAAAAACGTATCTTATGGACAATTACAAAGTCCCCGCGGGCGATATACAGGTCACGATAAACGGTATCGACACCGACCGCTTCTCGCCCGATACCGACGCGTCGGAGGTAATCTCCGAGTTCGGGATATTGCCCTCGGACAGCGTTATAACGTATGTGAGCCGCTTAGACGAGTCGAGAAGCCTTGTGGCAAAGCAGCTCATTGACGCGGTACCGAAGCTTGACAGGGAAATACCCGATTTAAAAATAATCCTTGTCGGCGGCGGCGACGATTTTGAAAATGTTAAGGTCAAGGCGGAGGCGGTCAACGCTCAGCTTGGCAGAAAAGCGATTATAATTACCGGCGCGAGAACGGATATAAATAAATTAATCGCGCCCTGCGAGCTGTTTGTCGGCGTAAGCCGCGCGGCTTTAGAGGCGATGTCGGCGGAAAAACCGGTCGTTATAGCCGGAAACGAGGGCTATATCGGTCTTTTTGACAAATCAAGGCTTCAGGTCGGAATTGACACGAATTTCTGCTGCAGAGGCTGCGAGGAATCGTCGCCCGATTTGCTGGAACGCGATATTTTGAAATTCTTCGCCATGAGCGCGGAGGAGAGAAAGGAATTGGGAGCGTTCGGCAGAAACCTTATAAAACGCGAGTATTCCGTTTCGCGTATGGCGGACGACAGCATAAAGGTGTACGAGTGGGCGCTCGCGAAGCATAGCGAAATTCTCGTTTCGGGTTATTACGGCTTCAAGAACAGCGGTGACGACGCGCTTCTGATGTCGATAATAGAGGATCTCAAAAAGTATAAGGAAAGCCCCAATATTGTCGTTCTGAGCGCGAACCCGAAGGAAACGAACAGAGTTTACAGAGTTAAGGCGATAAACCGCCTGAATTTCTTCTCGATATTAAAGCATATGAAAAAGGCGGATATGCTTATATCCGGCGGCGGCACGCTTATTCAGGACAGTACAAGCACAAAATCGCTGTGGTACTACCTAACGGTGATTGCTCTCGCCAAAAAGAAAAAGCTTAAGGTTATGCTCTACTC
This sequence comes from uncultured Lachnospiraceae bacterium, assembly GCA_964454725.1. Classification (GTDB taxonomy): domain Bacteria; phylum Bacillota; class Clostridia; order UBA1381; family UBA1381; genus JALEPO01. Next base: position 26,213 of record CAYVUD010000006.1, on the reverse strand, counting down.
GAACGGCATAGGACCGCTTCACAGAGCGAAAAACAGGGAGCGCACCCGAAAAACCCTAAACAACGCGGATTTGATAACCCTAAGAGATGATAAGTCCTACGAAACGCTCCGCTCCATAGGAGTTACAGAACCGCCCACGCTCATAACCGCTGATCCGGCGCTTTCGCTCGACGTCGCGGACGAACAACGCGGCAGGGCGATACTCGCCGCCGCCGGCGTTCCGGCGGACAGGAGGCTGTTGGGAATATCCTTAAGGCGCTGTCCTGCGGTAAAGCCGGGCTTTGAGGACAAAATGGCGAGAGCGCTGGATTACGCCGTTGGAAAATACGGCTTTTACCCCGTATTCCTGCCGATGCAGGCAAGCAAGGATTTGGCGATCTCGCAGACGGTCGCGCGGAAAATGCGAAACAGCGCCGCGGTTCTCGAAACCGGCGGTTCGGTAACGGATATGGTTTCCGCGGTTAAATGTATGAATATGTGTATCGGAATGAGATTGCATATGCTTATTTATTCGGCAATAAATTCCATTCCGCTTATAGGTCTTGAATACGACCCGAAGATAAAGAGCTTTATGGAATATACGCACCAGAGTCTGCGTATAGACGTAAGCGGACTCGAGACCGAGAAACTTGAGGCGATGATCGACAGATGCGTCGCCGAGTACGGCGCGATAAAGGACGACCTGAAGGAAAACTACGAACGGCTTCGGGAAAAGGCGCTTGAAAACGGCAGACTCGCTATAGAGCTTTACGAAAAGGGGAGTGTGTCCGTTGAGTAAGGGTAAGAAGGGAATGTTATTTACAGCCGGTTTTATGGCTATGGCGACGCTTTTATCGAAGGCTCTGGGACTTGTCAGGAACTCAATGCTTACCGCCTATTTCGGCTCGGGTATGGAGTCTGACGCGTTTCTGACCGCCTCAACGCTCCCGACGCTGCTTTTCGACATAGTGATAGGCGGAGTTATTTCCGCGTCGTTTATCCCCGTGTTTAACAGCATAATGTCAAAGCGCGGCAAGGACGACGCTATGAGGTTTGTGAATAAATTTGTCACGCTCATATTATGCGTATCGGTTCTGATAATGATTTTCGGAATAATTTTCCGCAGTCCGCTTGTTTCAATGCAGGCTCCCAATTACGGCGCCCAAAAACATCTTTTGGCGGCGCGCCTGACTGCCATTATGTTCCCGATGATAATTTTCACGGGACTCGCGTTCTCGTTTGTGGGACTTTTACAGTCGTTCGGCGAGTACAAGATACCGTCGCTTATAAGCCTTGTTTCAAATCTGGCGATAATATTCTACTATGTGTTATTCGGCAAGAAATTCGGGATTTACGGGCTTGCCGTGACAATGGTTATAGCGTGGAGCCTGCAGTTTCTGATACAGGTTCCTTGGATACGGAAATTCGGAGTCAGGTTCAGATTTGATTTCGGCTTCAAAAACGAGGACATAAAGCAGACAATGCTTCTGGCGGGACCGATGCTCATAGCGACGTGGGTGCAGCCTCTGTATTCCATAGTAAATCAGCGGTTTGCGTCAAATATAGAGTCGGCGGTAACGTATATTCAGCAGTCCAACCAGCTCTATATTATGGTAGTCGGCGTTTTCAGCTTTATCGTAACGAACCTGATTTTCCCGAAGCTCGCGCAGGCGGTCGCGAGGGACGATATGGGCGAGGCGAAAAAGCTTACGGTAAGCTCAATACGCGCTATAGTGCTTGTAATCGCGCCTCTGATGGCGGGATTTATAATCCTTGCGCGCCCGATAACGTCAATCATATACAGCTACGGCAAGGTAACGCCCGAGGACATAGAAGCGATAAGCGCGCTTTTAAAGTTTTACTCGGTCGGAATGTTGGGGCTGGGACTTAACGAGGTGCTTTCCAAGGCGTTCTTTTCGCTGCACGACAGCAAAACGCCAATGCGTAACTCGATTATAAGTATGGTCGTAAATATCGTTCTGGCGTTTATACTGTATAATTTTATGTCAACCAACGGACTTGCTTTGGCGGCGGCGGGAGGCTCAATCGTAAACGCCGCGCTAAACTGGTTCTGCATAACAAAAAAATATCCCGATATGATAAGGAAAACGGACATTTGGGATATGTTAAAAACCGTTATTTCGGCGGCTGTAATGGGTATCGCGGTGTATTTTATATACCGGTTTGTCGGCGGACGTATGGACGGACTAATCGGCAATATCATAACCTGCGCCGTTTGCGGCGGCGCGGGGGTCATAGTCTACGCGGCGCTGACATATTTAATCGGCGTGGACGAAATAAGAATGTTAATAAGAAAGAAGGGGTGATGTGATGAACAGCTTAATATTAACGTCGTTGGCTTCGTTTTTTAAGAGCGTAGGGAAAATGTTTACTCACAGCGGAACATATAAAATTCTTATGAGCATTTACGGCTTTTTCTCAAACGCGTGGAAAAAGAGCGCCATAATGTCGTTTTTGCGCGGCGATACGCGTGACGAGATACCGTCAAGCAAGGCGGCGAAGCTTTTCGGACTGCCGTTTTCGTTCTGCGATTTTCTCAAGAGAAAAATCGGTGTTTCCCTTGCCGATAAGGTGCAAAAAAGCTTTATCTGCTCGTGGTCGCGGACGTATGTGCAGAATTTTATGGCGGTAAACACGCGCTTTTTCGGAATAATGCTCTGCTGGGCGATGATTGTGAGAATTGCGCTCAAGCCGTTCGGATTGTCGGGAATAAAGCTTGAGCTGATACTTCTGGCGGTAGGACTTATCGCCGCTTTGATGAATTACAACATTATGTCGTTTTTGAACCCGAGTAAATTTGTTGATTTGGTGAAAAGCGCTCTTGGCTTTAAAAATCTGGATTTTGACTTTTTTGACGAAAAGCAGACGTCGGGTAACGGCGGAGTAAGGATTTTTCTCGCTTTTGCGACCGGCGTGCTAATGGGACTCGCGTCAAAATACAATCCGCTCTACGGCGCGGCGGTGCCGTTTGCGTTATTCGGTATGCTTTTGGTTATGTACGCCCCGATTACGGGAGTGTTCGCGAGCGTTTTTCTCGCGCCGTTCGTGCCGACGATGATACTGGCGGGGGTGTGTATATGGACGATGCTCTCGCTTGTAATAAAATCGCTTATCGAAAAGGACTTTAAGTGGCGGTTTGACGGAGTGGGACTCGGAATAATGCTTCTCCTTACGGTGCTTTTCATATCGTCGGCGCTGTCGTTCGCGAGAGCCGGAAGTCTGAAGGTATGGGCGATGTATTTCGTGTTTTTAAACTACTATTTCGTTATCGTAAACACGGTAAAAACAAAGGAACAGCTTCACTCGCTGCTGAAATTGTTTGTAATTTCGGGCGCGCTTGTCGCGCTTTACGGAATAGCGCAGTATGTTTTCGGCTGGACGACCTCAAACGCGTGGATAGACGAGGAGATGTTCGAGGATCAGACGCTGCGCGTCTACTCAACGCTCGGGAACCCCAACGTCTTGGGCGAGTACCTTTTGCTGGTGCTGCCCGTCGCGGCGGTTTATATGATTAAGTATAAATTCAGAGAGCTTTCAAAATACGCTTACGCGGCGATGTTTCTGGTTTTGGCGCTGTGCCTGATTTTAACGCAGTCGCGCGGCTGCTGGATCGGGTTTGTACTGAGCGTCTTGATTTTCGTGACCTTCTATGAGGGCAAATGGTGGGGACTTATACCGATAGCGCTTTGTATAATCCCGTTTGTGATTCCCAAGACGATAGTCGAGCGAATAATGAGCATAGGCAATATGGAGGACTCGTCAACGTCCTACCGCGTGTATATATGGATGGGCACTTTAGGGCTTTTGAAGCACTATTGGCTCGGCGGAATAGGTATGGGCGAGCAGGCGTTCGCTCAGGTGTATCCGTTCTTCTCGTACAACGCTATCGTAGCGCCCCATTCGCACAACACGTTTTTGCAGCTTACGGTCGAGGCGGGCGTGGGCGCGCTTATAACATTTTTGGCGCTTAATATCGCGTTTTTAAAAAAGACGTCCGATACGTACCGTCTGGGAGAAAAGAAGAGCCTTGATTCGGCGATGTCGCTTGCCTTGGCAAGCGGAATAGTCGGCTTTCTGGCACAGAGTATGTTCGACTATACCTTCTATAACTACCGCGTTATGGCGATAATGTTTATGGTTCTCGCGATGGGTATGGCGCTATATCACATAAAAAAGGAGGAAACGGCTTGAGGAAAAAAATAATCGAGGTTTCCTCGGACACCAATATCGGCGGCGCGGGGAAATGCCTTTTGACGCTTCTTGAAAACTTTGATTACGATAAGCTTGAGGTAAAGGTTATTCTGCCGAAAAACAGCCTGCTAAAGCCGCGTATAGACGCTATGGGCATACCCGTGATAGAAGCTTCGGGCATAGCCGATAAGTCGCTTGACCGCGCCGCGGTCGGGGAGCTTAAACGCATATTTAAGTCCGAGAAGCCCGATTTGGTTCATACTCACGCGAGTATGTCGGCGAGAATTGCCGCGAAAATGGCGGGAGCGAAAATAGTTTATACGCGCCACAGCGTGTTTCCGCCGTCTCCGCGTATTTCGCGGGGTCTCGGCAAGCTCGTAAACGGCGCGGTCAATAATTATCTTTCGGACGGAATAATCGCGGTCGCCGAGGCGGCAAAGGACAACCTCACAGACACGGGTGTGAGCGAGAAGAAAATCAGAGTCATATTAAACGGCGTTGAGCCGCTGACGCCCGCCGGCGCGGACGAGAAGGCGCGGCTTCGGGCGAGGTTCGGACTCGCGGAGGGCGAAAAGGCGGTTTCCATAGTGGCGCGGCTTGAGGAAGTAAAGGGTCACGACTATTTCATAGACGCGGCAGCCAAGCTCCTTCGCGAGGGGATAAACGCCAAATTCTTTATCGCCGGCACAGGTTCTCGCGAGGAGCGTTTAAAGGCGAAGGTAAGGGATATAGGGCTTGAGGATAAAATAATTTTCACCGGCTTTATCTCCGACGTTGACAAGCTTATGAACGTCACCGACATTCAGGCAAACGCCTCGTTCGGCACCGAGGCGACGAGCCTCGCGCTTCTGGAGGGAATGAGTCTGGGCATACCGGCGGCGGTTTCGGATTTCGGCGGCAACCCGGGAGTTATAAAGGACGGAGTCAACGGCTTTGTCGTTCCGAAGAAAAATTCCGGCGCGCTTGCGGAGGCGCTTGGAAAGCTTCTTACGGACGAAGCGCTTTACAAAAAGCTTTCGGACGGGGCGAAGGAGATATTTGCCAAAACCTTTACGGCAAAGGCTATGACGGAAAATACCGAAAAATTATATTTTGACATATTGGGAGGGAAATAAATATGGCGGAAAAGAAAGTAAAATTCACCGTGATTGACGCGATTATAATACTTGTCGTGCTTGCGGCAGCCGCGGTCGGCGCGGTCAAATTCGCGCCGTCGCTCTTGACAAAAACCGAAAAGAGCAAGGCTGAGTTTACGGTGCTTATTTCGGAAAAGGATATAAGCTTCGCGGAGGCGATGAGCGTGGGCGACAGGGTGACCTTGAGCCTTACCGAAAAGGACGGCGGAGTCGTAAAGGACATAGACGTTAAGACAGCCGAAACGCTCGCGTTTGACAGTATTGATGGCTCGTACAATATCGAGGAGATAGAGGACAAGCGCGATATTTACGTTACAATAGAGGCGGACGTCAAAACGTCCGATCTGTCGGTTATGACCGGCGGAACCGAGATTAGAGTCGGCGAGCAGATACCTGTTCGCGGCAAGGGCTACGCGACCAACGGATTTATAATCGAAGTTGACGAGAAATAGGAGGGACGGTTAGAATGATTTTAGATAAAAACGGTAAAATCGGCGGAAAGTTCAGCATTATCGACGCCGGAGTAATTCTTATTATTCTGATTGTCGCCGCCGGAATATTTGTAAGATTTTCAAGCGGCATAACGACCGCGGTAAAATCCGATAAGGAGTTTGAGTATCAGGTTGAGGTTACGGGAGTGCGGCAGTACACGATAGACGCTCTTAACAAAAAGGGCAAAATCACCGATAAAAAAAGCGAAATGGATTTGGGCGAGATAACGAATGTTGAAATGATTCCGACGAGGTTTCAGTCGGTTACCGCCTCAGGCGAAATAATTACGACCGACCTTCCCGACCGCTATACCTGCATCGTTACCATACGCGCGAGCGGCAAGGAGTCCGATGACAGCTACATTATGGACGACAGCACCGAGCTTTCCGTAGGACGCGATGTGGATATTTACTCAAAGTACGTCAAGACCTCGGGAGAGATAATAAGCGTTAAGGTGGCGGATTAAGGTTTAAGAGTATGTCAGCGGACATACTCTTTTTTTCTTGCCTGTGAATATAATTAAGAGTGAAATCATATTATTTATTCAGGCGGGGAAAAGCGATATAAGATTTTTCGCGCCTTGTCGGGTGAAAGGAGATAACTATGAATAAAAAGATGCAGGATATGCTTAAAAATCTTAATCAGGGACAGCTTCGGGAAATTAACGCGTTCCTTAATTCCGCAAAGGGAAATAAGCTTAAAAACAGTCTTTCGGGAGCGGATAAGGACAGACTTATGCGCGAGTTTTCAAAGCTGAGCGAAAACGACGTAAAAAGAACGCTCGCGAATATGTCCGAGAGCGATTTAAGACGTATAATAAATAATCTGTAAGCCGGAGGCGGTGATATAAAATGGCGGACGCGATGGATACACTGAAAAATCTTTTAGGCGACGACGCGGAGGATAAAATAAAAAATGTTATGAGTTCGTTTTCGGAAGGTGACGGCGACAGCGGCGACAGCGCGGAGCTGATGCGGATACGCGATATGATAAACAATCTCGGTAAAAGCTCAAACGACCCGCGCTCAAATCTTCTTATGTCATTAAAGCCGTATATGCGCGAAACAAGACAACATTCAATAGACTCGGCGGTGAGGCTTCTGAATTTAACGAAGCTGTCGAAGCTTATAAAATTGTAAAAAGGGAGTGAGAATATGTATCGCAGCTACAGCGTAAGCAATATGCCCGCACCGATACCGTATCGGGAAAAGCCGAAGGAGGAGGTAAAAAAGGAATGTCCTCCTCCGGCGCCAAAACCGCCCGAAAAGCCAAAAAGCGGCGGGTTGCCGATAAATATCAAGACGGACGATATAATACTTATAATAGTCGTTCTGGCGCTTATTCTGGACGACTGCGACGACAAGCTGCTCTTGGCGGCTCTGGGCTTCATATTCCTTTCGGATTTCTTTTGAAATAAAAACGGAAGCGTTTAAAACGCTTCCGTTTTCGCTTATTCGGTTATGTACACTCTCGAATACCTCGGGACATAGCAGTCGATCCAGTTTATATCCTGCGGGTGCATACGCACGCAGCCGTGTGATATTTTCGCCTCCACAGTGCCGTCGTATTCGCCGCCGCCGTAGCTTAGGAGCGTGGAGTGCATAGCGTAGTTGCCGTAGAACACAAGACACGGACCTACGTAATAAGAGGGATAAGTCCAGCTATCCATTCGGTACTCATAGCGGAAAGAGCCGGTAACCGTCTCGCTGCCCCATGCGCCTATCGCGCACGGAAAGCTTTTAACAAGCTCCCAGCGGTACTGCGAGCCGATATAAACGCGCGTGCGGAACTCGCTCTTTGAGATCCATACGAGATAATCCGTGTCGCTGTCAATTCCCCAGCGGTTTACCGGAATACGGTTTCTGTAATTTTTCACGATTTCAGACTCGCCGATGACGACGTCGAGATGATCGCCGAAATCGAGCGCGTCAATAGAGGCGCAGGCGGCTTCGGCAAGCGTTCTTACCGGTACAAACACGGTTTTGTTAATGTAGCACGGCTCGTGCGGCGCGTAAAAATCATAGCCGCAGGCAGTCGTGTACGTGTTGCCTATGTTAAAAATAATTTCGTCGTCACCCGCGGAGCATACGATGCTGTTGTATTTCTCGTCATATTCGACCTTAAGACCGATTTTTTCGGCGACCTGCCTTACGGGAACCATTGTCACTCCGTCGATTATGCGCGCCCGCTCGTTAAGCTCATAAATGCCGTCAGGCATATAAATATTAACGCTCTTTTCGTATCGCGGCTCACATTCCATAGAGAAATCCGTACCCTTTACGTAATTTCCGTTTTCGTCAAAATAACCGTAGGTGTCGAGGACGAGCGTTCTGCCGCCGACTCCGGCGTATGTATCGTAGTATTTTATGTAATTGACTCCGCCGGCGACCTTAAGCTTAAAGGAGGTTCCGAGCTTGTAGACGGGTACGTCGAAATGGGCGTGTATGCTTTCGGTAATTCCGCCTATCCATTCGGTGTAGGACGAGAGCGGCTCGTCATTCATATCGTAAAGCTCGAGCTTTATAAAATCGTCTATTACAAACTCCCGCTTGAGAATATTCAAATCCACATTTATTTCCGACGCTGTGTCGTAATCTTCAAAAATTTCCGGCTCGGTATTTTCGACCGGCGTTTCGCTTGCTTCGTTTGCTTCGCTTCCTTCGTTTGCTTCGGCAACGGGCGATGGCTCGACGGCAATCATAGTCGGTTCGGGCAAAGCCGGAACAGAGGTCGGCTCGGCGTAAACCGCCGCGGCGGGCAGACAAAGCGC
>CAYVUD010000006.1:0-17524 GCA_964454725.1 uncultured Lachnospiraceae bacterium | reverse complement strand
AAGCCGGAACAGAGGTCGGCTCGGCGTAAACCGCCGCGGCGGGCAGACAAAGCGCGGCGATAACCGCGAACAGTTTGATTTTCATATTGATATTTGCCTCCTATATAAGAATTTTAAGATAACCCGCGGCTATACCCATAGCCGCCGAGATCAATATAACGAGAATCGGGTGCAGCTTCAGCTTGAACACCATTACCGCCGCGACGACGGCGGTTATAATCAAGCATATAAATTCATAGCTTGAGAGCGCGGCGGCGGAGAAGCCGTTCGGGAAGAGAGCCGTTTTGCCGACCGAGAGTACAGCCGACGCTATCATACCTATAACCGCGGGCTTAAGTCCGGACATACAGCCCTTTACGGCCTTGCTGTCCTTGAATTTCTCAAAAAAGTGCGCCACGATAAGTATTATTATAAACGACGGCAGTACAACGCCGAGCGTTGTGCATATCGCGCCTATGATACCGCCGAAAAAGCCGTTAAACTCCGCCGTTCCGAGGTGAGTCCCGACGTATGTCGCGATGTTTATCGCAAAAGGCCCGGGCGTAGACTCGCTTACCGCGATAAAATCCACAAGCTCCTGAGCCGAGAGCCAGCCGTTTTTGAGTACCTCCTCCTGAATAAGGGGGAGCATAGCGTAGCCGCCGCCGAAGGTGAACGCGCCGATTTTAAAGAAGGTCAGAAAGAGCTTTAACAATATCATTTTTCAGCCCTCCCCGATTTTATGTTATAGGTGACAAGACCTATAACCGCGCAGACAATAATAATCAACAGCACGTTAATATCAAGTATCGCCGCCGCGATAAACGCGAGAGCCATAATGATGTAGGCGACTATGTTTTTCGGACACTGCTTATACATCGAAACGAGAGCCTTAAGTATAAGCACAAGGACGCCGGCGCGTATTCCGTTAAACGCGAAATTTACCGCCTGAATATGCCGGAACATATCAAGAAAAAACGCGATTACGGTTATGATTACAAGAGATGGAATCACAATTCCCAGCGTCGCGAAGAACGAACCCCAAAAGCCCGCGACCTTGTAACCGACGAAGGTGGCGGAGTTTATCGCGATAGGACCGGGGGTTGACTCGGCTATAGCGATAACGTCAAGTATATCGTCGTTTGTTATCCATTTGCGGTTTTCGGCTATCTCGCGCTGAATAAGCGGTATCATAGCATAGCCGCCGCCGAAGGTGAACGCGCCGATTTTAAAGAAGGTTGTAAACAGCGCGAATATTCTTTTAGATTTGCTTTCCAAAAATTAAACACCTCAGTTTGTTAAATTTTGTATGCTGTAAGTATATCATAACTTAATAAAAATTACAAGTAATTAGTGTGAAAAAGGCTTCGGTTTATAAACCGAAGCCTTTTAAAATAATCACATCATACCGATAGCGTTGTCGATCATACCGCCGATATTTTTGAACATATCGTGTGATTTTTTGCTCATCTTCTTATGCTGCTTGTCCGAAATCGGGTCGGCAAGCATTGTAACGGTCGCGCCCATTACGAGTCCCGCCGCCATTCCTTTAAAAAATCCGCTGCCTGTCAATGTCAGCACCTCCCTTAAAAATTTTGTCAAATCTATTATCCGACGAAATTTAAAGAATAACCGTGTTAAAATCTGAGTATTTTGCGGAAAAATAGCCGTGTAACAAAAATTTAACAAAAATCATATTGACTAAACGACGGGTTTGTTATAATATATATCATAAGTGTATTTATACGCAAAATCGGAAAATGGAGAATAATTATGGCTAATATAAAACCGTTTAAAGGATACAGATATAATCCCGAGAAAATCTCAAATCTCGGCACAGTTGCCTCGCCGCCCTATTACAATATAAGCGACGAGGAGAAAGAAGAGCTTTACGCTCTGAGCGAGTATAACTCGATTCGTCTGTTTTCGGGCAGAAAGCTCGATACCGACGACGAAAAGGAAAACCGTTTCACGCGCGCGGCGGCGTATCTTAAGGACTGGATAGCAAAAGATATTTTAAAACGCGACGAAACGCCCGCGATTTATATGTATGAGCAGACAATAGAGGTATATAATGTTCAGTATTCCAACAGAACCTTTGTCGCGCTTTTGGAGCTTGAGGAGTTCAACGAGGACAGAATTATGCCGTGTGAGGAGGTCAGGGAGGTATCCCTTCAGAACAGATACGATTTTCTGACCGCCACAAACGCGGATTTGAGTATGATAAGCTGTCTTTACGCTGAGCGCGAAAAGGAGCTTTTAAACCTTATGAACGAGCTTAGCGAGGAGAAGCCCGACGTTGAGTTCACGTCCGAGGATAATGTTCATCAGCGCCTGTGGGTGATAACGTATCAGCCCACGATCGATTTTATAACGGAGCGCTTTAAGAATATGCCGCTCTATATTACAGACGGTCAGACCCGTTATGAAACGTGCTTAAAATACCGTAATTTTATGAAGGCAAATAACCCCGAGCATAACGGAACCGAGCCGTATAATTTCACAATGGTGTCGCTTGCGAACTCCAATTCGGACGGTATCGTAATATTGCCGGTACACCGCGAGGTTCGCTGCAAGCATTTTCGCGAGGATTATTTCGTGGCGGGAGCGCAGGACCATTTTAAAATCGAGAAAATAATCGTTGACGAGGACGACGACGGTATCGTTGAAACGATGAAGAAGCAGATCGCGACAACAAAACCCGAGACGAGAATAGCCGCCTACTGCGGCGGAAACTATTTCTACCGGCTCACGCTTATCGATAAGGATTATATAAAAACCGAGCTTTCGCCCGAAATGTCAAAAGCGTACTGCGGTCTGGACGTAGTTGCGCTCAACAAGCTCATAATTGACGATATTCTCCGCATAGGCGAGGAGGAGTACGAGGAACGCGTTCACTCCACAAGAAGCCACGCGAGCTGTCTGAGGGACGTTCAGACGGGCGAGTACGATATTATGTTTATCTTAAACCCCGTAAAAACCGAACAGATTAAAAATGTAACCGCGGCGGGCGAAAAGATGCCCAAGAATACGTTAAGCGTGTTCCCCAAGCCTTCGGTCGGAGTAATAATAAATTTAAAAGAAAATTGAAAAAATACTTGACAAATTGCGGAGTGTTTGGTATAATATCACGGTGACCGCATAGAGTAGGTTCTATTAACGTGCGTTTTCGCAGACCTATGATAGCGTGTCCTCATTAATATAAGAGGAGGTGTCTTTATAATGTACGCAGTAATAGTTACGGGCGGCAAGCAGTACAAGGTTTCGGAAGGCGATACGCTTTTTGTTGAGAAGCTTGACGTCGAGGAAGGCTCAAATGTTACCTTCGATCAGGTTCTTATTGCCGGCGAGGGCGAGGACGTAAAGGTAGGCGCTCCCACAGTTGCGGGCGCGAGCGTCGAGGCTAAGGTCGTAAAGAACGGCAAGGCTAAGAAAATTTACGTTTTCAAGATGAAGAGAAAGAAGAACGAGCGTAAGAAGCAGGGTCACAGACAGCCCTACACAAAGGTAGAGATTACAAAGATTAACGCGTAACAGCGGATAAAATCGAAGGATAGCGAGGTGTTTTTAAATGGCTCATAAAAAAGGTATGGGCAGTACAAAAAACGGCCGTGACAGCGAGTCGAAAAGACTCGGCGCGAAGCGCGCCGACGGTCAGTTTGTATTAGCCGGCAACATTCTGGTAAGACAGAGAGGAACAAAAATTCATCCGGGCAACAACGTAGGTAAGGGCAGCGACGATACATTGTTCGCGCTTATCGACGGTAAGGTTAAGTTCGAGAGAAAAGGCAGAGATAAGACACAGTGCAGTGTTTATGCCGACTAAAAATACAGGACTGTTTTTACAGTCCTTTTTTCATCTTACGGAGAGTTAAAAATGAAAATTGAGATAAAACAGTACAAAACGGACGACAACAAAGAGGCAATCGCGATCTGGAACGAGGTCGTGGAGGAGGGAGCCGCGTTTCCGCAGATTGAAACGCTCGACGAAAAAAGCGGCGATGAGTTTTTCAAATCGCAGTCGTTTACCGCGATAGCGCGTGACTCCGATACGGGCGAGGCGGTCGGACTTTATATCCTCCACCCCAACAACGTCGGGCGGTGCGGACATATTTGCAACGCGAGCTACGCCGTAAGAGCGGATTTGCGCGGGCAGCATATAGGCGAGTCGCTCGTTAAGCACTGTATGGAAACGGCGAAAGGACTGGGTTTTGGAATTTTGCAGTTTAACGCTGTCGTAAAAACCAACGAGAGTGCGCTGAAGCTGTACAAAAAGCTCGGCTTTACGCGGCTTGGCGTTATCCCGGGCGGATTTTTGATGAAGGACGGAACATACGAGGATATTATTCCGCACTATATTGAACTATGATACGAATAAGCAATATAAAGCTTTCGCCCGACGAAAACGAGGCGGAACTGAAAAATAAGGTTGAGCGTCTTATCGGGAAACGCGTAAAATCGTTTCGCGTAGCGAAAAAGTCGGTTGACGCGCGCAGAAAGAGCGACGTTCATTTTGTGTACGCGGTTGACGTGGAAACGGACGGCGAGGATAGGCTGCTCAAACGCCTTAAAAACGCGCGGACAGTGAAAAAATACGAATATATTTTTCCGTCGGGGAAGAAGCCCGAGCTGCCGATAGTTATCGCGGGTACAGGCCCCGCGGGACTGATGTGCGCCCTTACGCTTGCACAGAACGGCTACAAGGTCATAATGCTTGAGAGGGGAAAGGACGCGGACTCGCGCCGTTTAGACGTGGAGCGGTTCTGGGAAACGGGCGAGCTGAATCCCGAGTCGAACGTGCAGTTCGGCGAGGGCGGCGCGGGTACGTTTTCCGACGGCAAGCTCACCACCGGCGTAAACGATTTTCGCATACAAAAGGTTTTTGAGGAATTTTACGCCCACGGCGCGCCGGAGGAGATACTCTACGCGTCAAAACCGCATATCGGCACGGATAATCTGCACTCTATGGCAAAGGCAATACGCGAGGATATTATAAATCTCGGCGGAGAGGTGAGATTTTCTCATAAGCTCACCGAAATTATAATCCAAAACGGCCGCGCCGCGGGCGTAAGGGTAAGCGCGCCGGAGGGCGAATATGAGATAAAGACCGAGAGCATAGCGCTCGCGATAGGTCACAGCGCGCGTGACACGTTTTTGATGCTGAGGGACGCCGGATTTAAAATGGAGCGAAAAAATTTCTCGGTCGGCGCGAGAATCGAACACAGACAGGAAATGATTAACATAAGCCAGTACGGAGAAGCGCGTAAAAAGCTCGGCGCTGCCGACTATAAGCTCTCGGTGCATTTACCGGACGGCAGAAGCGTTTATACGTTCTGTATGTGTCCCGGCGGACGCGTTGTCGCGTCGGCTTCGGAGGAGGGCGGAGTCGTTACAAACGGTATGAGCGATTTTGCGCGCGGCGGAGAAAACGCCAACAGCGCGCTTTTGGTAAACGTAACGCCCGAGGATTTCGGGGGTGACGACGTTTTGGCGGGAATGTACTTTCAGCGTGAAATCGAGAGGAAAGCGTTTGCCGCGGGCGGCGGGAATTACGGCGCTCCCGCCGAACGCGTGGGCGATTTCCTCGGGAAAGGCTGTAAAACCGCCGATGTTGAGCCGACGTACAAGCCGTCGGTAAAATGGACGCAAATCGATAAGGTTTTGCCGAAATTCGTTACCGACGCTATGCGCGAGGCGATACCCTTACTCGATAAAAAGCTTCACGGCTTCGCCTCGCCCGACGCGGTTCTGACCGCGCCAGAAACGCGTTCCTCTTCGCCAGTGCGGATTTTACGCAGTGATGAAACGCTCGAGTCAAGCGTAGGCGGAGTGTACCCGTGCGGCGAGGGAGCGGGCTACGCCGGCGGCATTATGACCGCGGCGGCGGACGGAATAAAGGTCGCGGAAGCGATAGCGAAAAATAATTGTTGACAAAGGCATATAAACGGTGTATGATAAGTATATAATCTTCGGGGTATGTGAAATTCATAATCGGCGGTGAGCAGTAATTTTTGCTGTAAGTCCGTGAGCCTTGCGGAGCGCTCTCCCAAGGCTGATTCGGTGCGATTCCGAAACCGACGGTAAAGTCCGGATGGGAGAAGATATGGATTTTTGACCTGCAAAAATTTTGACCGCCCCGAAGAAATTTCGAGGTGGTTTTTTAATGCATAGATATATGCGCCGCGCGATTGAGCTGGCGAAGGGCGGAATAGGCTTTGTAAACCCCAATCCGCTTGTCGGCGCGGTTATCGTAAAAGACGGCAAAATTATCGGCGAGGGTTTCCACGAGCGTTACGGCGAGGCTCACGCCGAGCGAAACGCGCTCAAAAACTGCGTTGAAAGTCCCGCGGGCGCGGATATGTACGTTACGCTTGAGCCGTGCTGTCACAGCGGAAAACAGCCGCCGTGTACGGAAGCGGTAACGGAGAGCGGCATAAAACGTGTTTTTGTCGGCTCTTCAGACCCCAATCCGCTCGTCGCGGGAAAGGGAGTGGAAATTCTTCGTAAACATGGAATCGAGGTCGTGGAGAATGTCTTAAAAGAGGAGTGCGACGCGCTAAACGATATATTTTTTCACTTTATCACGACAAAAACGCCGTATGTTATAATGAAGGCTGCCGTGACCTCCGACGGCAAAATCGCGGCGGCGACGGGCGACGCGAAGTGGATAACGAACGAAAAATCGCGCGCGCACACGCACGAAACGCGCAAACGCGTCGCCGCGATTTTAGTCGGAGTAAACACCGTTATTGCCGACGACCCGACGCTTACCTGCCGCGCCGAAAATCCGTCAAATCCGATAAGGATAATCTGCGACAGCGGTCTGCGAATACCGCTCGGCTCCAAAATCATAAAAACAGCCGGCGAAATCCCGACGTACATTGTTTGCGTGAATGGGGACACTAAAAAAACAGCGGAAATAGAACAGGCGGGAGCGCGTATAATAAAAACGGCCTCCCGAAACGGACGCGTGGATTTGGCGGACTTAATGAAAAAGCTCGGCGAAATGAATATAGACAGCGTGCTTATAGAGGGCGGCGGCGAAATACACGCGGGCGCGCTTAAATCGGGGACAGTAAACAAGGTTCAGCTGTATGTTGCCCCGAAGCTTCTGGGCGGGGACGGTAAAAACGCCGTCGCTCCGATGGGGATAGAGCTTGTAAAGGACGCGGTTATGCTTGAAAATCCCGTTATAACCCGTTTTGACGACGATATATTGATTGAGTACGAGGTGAAATGATGTTTACCGGAATAATTGAGGAAACAGGCGAGATAGCCGCCATAGCGCGCGGCGCGAAGTCGTGTGCGCTCACCGTCAGGGGAAATGTAATTTTCGGCGATTTAAAGATAGGCGACAGTGTGGCGGTAAACGGAGTGTGTCTTACGGCGACCGCGATAAACGGAAATACGTTCACCGCCGACGTTATGGCGGAAACGATGAGACGGAGCGGCTTGGGGACACTAAAAAAAGGCTCGCCGGTAAATCTTGAACGCGCTATGAGCGCGAACGGACGCTTTGGCGGACATATCGTATCCGGACATATTGACGGAGTGGGCTTTGTGCGGTCCCTTGTAAGAGAGGATAACGCCGTCTGGGTCACCGTAACGGCGGACGAAACGCTTATGAGGTATATAGTTGAAAAGGGTTCGATAGCGATTGACGGAATAAGCCTTACGGTAGCGCGGGTGTATAAGGACGCGTTTTCTGTGTCGGTTATCCCGCACACCGCGGGCGAAACCGCGCTTCTGTCGAAAAAAACGGGAGACCAAGTTAATCTTGAATGTGACATAATAGGGAAATACGTTGAGAAATTAGTCGGAAAGCAGAGCAATATAACCGAGGATTTTCTCAGAAAATATAATTTTTAAAATAACCCCGCGGAAAGGAATGATTGTATGTATGAATTTGCGAAAATCGAGCAGGCTTTGGAGGATTTGAAAAACGGAAAAGTAATTCTCGTTACCGACGACCCCGACCGCGAGAACGAGGGCGATTTGATATGCGCGGCGCAGTTTGCGACGACGGAAAACGTCAATTTTATGGCGACGTATGCCAAGGGACTTATCTGTATGCCGATGAGCAGTGACTATACGGTAAAGCTCGGGCTTCGCCCAATGGTTGCCAATAATACCGATAACCACTGCACCGCGTTTACGGAGTCGATAGACTATGTTTCGACCACAACCGGCATTTCCGCCGAGGAACGCGGACTTACCGCCCGTATGTGCGTTGAGCCGACAACTGTTCCCGCTGATTTTCGCCGCCCGGGTCATATGTTTCCGCTTGAGGCGAAGGCGGGCGGAGTCCTCGAGCGAAACGGTCACACCGAGGCGACGGCGGATTTGCTGCGTCTCGCGGGTTTGGCGCAAGTCGGACTGTGCTGCGAGATTATGGCGGACGACGGAACGATGATGCGCCGCCCGCAGCTTGAGGAGTTCGCCAAGGAGCATAAGCTGACGTTTATAACCATAAAGGATTTGCAGATTTACCGCCGCCGGCACGATAAATTTATGGTGCGGGTCTCAAAGGCGCATCTGCCCACGAAATACGGCAATTTCGACATATACGGCTATAAAAACACCGTAAACGGCAACCAGCACGTCGCGCTCGTTATGGGCGACGTCGCGGACGGAGAACCGGTACTTTGCCGCGTACATTCGGAATGTCTGACGGGCGATGTGTTCGGCTCGTGCCGCTGCGACTGCGGCGAGCAGCTCGCTCAGGCTCTCACCGACATCAATAAAGAGGGACGGGGCATATTGCTCTATCTCCGTCAGGAGGGCAGAGGAATAGGACTGTTGAATAAAATCAAGGCATACGATTTGCAGGAACACGGCTACGATACGCTTGACGCCAACATAAAGCTCGGCTTTGCGCCGGACTTGCGCGATTACAGCGAGGGCGCGCAGATTTTAAAGGATCTCGGCGCGTCGAGGCTTCGTATTATGACCAACAACCCCGAGAAAATTTCCGATTTATCGGAATACGGTATCGAGATTGTTGAGCGAGTGCCGATTCAAATTCCGGCTAAAAAGGAAAACGAGTTTTATTTGAAAACGAAGCAGAACCGTATGGGGCATTTATTGGATTATTAATCCGTGTATCTCGCGGATTGGAAATATATGAAGGAGGAAAATAAAATGAAGGTAATTGAAGGTATTTATAGGGGCGAAGGCTTGAAAATAGGTATTATCGCGTCGCGCTTTAACGAGTTCATAACGTCAAAGCTTGTGGACGGAGCGCAGGACAGCCTGACGCGTCACGGCGTAGCAGATGATGATATAAGCGTCGCGTGGGTCCCGGGCGCGTTTGAAATTCCGGTAATCGCGAAAAAAATGGCGTCAAGCGGCAAATATGACGCGGTAATTTGTCTGGGCGCGGTTATACGCGGCGCGACGAGCCATTACGATTATGTTTGCAGCGAGGTTTCAAAGGGAATAGCGGCGGTATCGCTCGGAACCGAGATGCCGGTGCTTTTCGGCATACTCACGACCGACACGATTGAGCAGGCGATAGAGCGCGCCGGCACAAAGGCGGGCAATAAGGGCGCCGACTGCGCTATGTCGGCTCTTGAAATGGTAAACCTGATGAAAAACCTTTAATTTGGGAGAGCTAAATGATAGTATTTTTTGACATTGACGGTACGCTTGTTTCAGACGACGAGGCGCACGTTATCCCCGAAAGCGCGGCGCGCGCCATACGTGCCGCGCGCGAAAACGGTCATCTGATGTATATTAATACCGGACGCACGATTATGAACATCGAGCCGGAGATTAAGGACATAGGCTTTGACGGCTACGTCTGCGGCTGCGGCACGTATATCGAGTGCGGGGAAAAGCTGCTTTTAAACCGTACCGTACCTAAGCCGCTGTGCCGCGAAACAGCGGATTTGATATACGCGTGCGATATGAACCCCATATACGAGCGTTCCGACTCGTTCTTTATGGATAAACGCACGCGCGGACTCGGCGGATTTCCGGCGCTTATGGAGCGGTTTAAAAGACAGGGCAAGGATATTTCGCGCGACGTGAGCGAGGCGGATTTCGGCTTTGACAAGTTTGTCGCTTGGTATGACGAAAAGAGCGATTTGGAGCGCTTTAAGCGCGGAGTAGAGAAGGAGTTTGACTATATCGACCGCGGTTGGGGCTTTTGCGAGCTTGCGGTGAAGGGATTTTCAAAGGCTACGGGCATTGAAGCGGTTTGCGAATACCACAATATCCCGATAAGCGAGACCATAGCCGTCGGCGACAGCCTGAACGATTTGCCGATGCTTGAAGCCGCGGCAAACAGCGTCGCGATGGGTGAAAGCGTCGCGGAGCTAAAGAAAAAGGCGGCGTTTGTCACAAAGGGACTTTACGACGACGGCATAGAGTACGCCCTGAATCATTTTAATCTGATTTAACGTAAAACAGCGCGAAATTTATGCGCTGTTTTGCATTTTTTATTTGACAGATTAAGGTAAGCGGTATATAATTATTATGGGTTAAAATACGACTGAGAGGGTAATATAGATGAAAATTTTAGTGGTTGACGACGAGAAAGTGATTGTAAAAGCGATAAAATTCAACCTTACACAGGAGGGCTATACGGTAGAAACGGCGTTTGACGGCGAGGAGGCGATAAACCTCGCGCACGACGAGAGTATAGACCTTATACTTTTGGATTTAATGCTCCCCAAAATTGACGGCTTTACCGTATGCCGCACGATAAGGAGCTTTTCAAACGTACCCATAATTATGCTTACGGCAAAGGGCGAGGATATAGATAAAATTCTCGGTCTTGAATACGGCGCGGACGATTATATAACAAAGCCGTTTAATATGCGCGAGCTGACGGCGAGGATAAAGGCTATTTTCCGCCGCGTAAATCCCGCTCCCAAGGGGGACAGGGACAAGGTAATAGTTTCGGGCGATATAACGCTTGACTATAATTTCCGCCGCGTTATGATACGCGACAAGGCGACAGAGCTTACGAGCAAGGAGTTTGACCTTCTGGAGCTGTTTTTGAAAAATCCGGGGAAGGTATATACAAGAGAAAATCTTTTGGACATCGCGTGGGGCTTTGATTATCTGGGCGATGTGCGTACGGTTGACGTGCATATCAGAAGGCTTCGCGAAAAAATAGAGGAAAATCCGGCGGAGCCTATGTACATCAAGACAAAATGGGGTGTTGGTTATTACTATAAAAAAGATTAAGCTGTCCGAAAAAATAAAGAATATGACATCATCAATGCGTTTTATGATGGTTGCCACTTATTTCGCGGTAATTATAACGACGCTTGTGCTGATGTGCGCTTACGTAATAGGGCTTTTGAGCGAAAATCTTTACGAAACGGAAACGATAGATATGTTTTCCAAGGCAAATATAATAAGCATAACGGTTTCCGAGAGCTGGGGAGACGAGAATACAGCCGAGCAGTTCGGGGAACACGTAGAGAGTATTCTCGGCGGTACGAGCATACGCGGCGTAGTGGAGAACTCGTCGTATAACGTACTCTATGACACCAACAGAGAGTCGGAGCTGTTCGGGAAGGTGTATATGCGCGACGTTATAAAGCTGGCGCTTGACGGAGAGCAGGCGGAGCTTATAAGCGACGGCGAAAACGGCGGTAAGATGATAACCGTTTCCGTGCCTATCGAGAAAAACGGCGGTATTGTCGGCAGCGTGTATCTGGCGAAGGCGGCGGGCTCGATTGAGGCGGCGGTTAAATCCACGCGCACGAGCCTTATCGTATTCAGCGTGCTTATAGTCCTTTTAATCGGTATGCTCAGCTTCGCTATGAGCTATGTCGTGACTTCGCCGATGGCTGAATTTACGGCGGTGGCGAATGAAATATCAAAGGGTAATTTCACACGGCGCATAAAGGTGCGCGGTCACAACGAAATAGCGAAGATGGGCGAAACGCTTAACTATATGTGCGATGAGCTGGAGCTTTTGGAGGAAAAGAGAAGAAAGTTTGTTTCAGACGCGTCGCACGAGCTGAAAACTCCTATGGCGGGAATTAAGCTTATCTGCGACAGCCTTGTTTCGGCGGAGAACCTTGACACGGCTACGGTTAAGGAGTTTTTGGGCGACCTGTCGGAGGAGGTAAACCGTCTGACGCGAATAATTGAAAGACTGCTGGCGCTTACGAAGCTTGACGCGGGCGGCGCGTCGTTAAAGCTTGAGGAGGCGGACATAAAAGTGCTTGTGGACAGCGTTATCCGTAAGCTTCAGCCTATAGCAAGCCCGCGCGGAATAGCGCTCTACAGCGACTATAAAAACAGAGAATTTAAGCCGATGCTGCTTGATTACGACAAGATTTACGAGGCGGTCTACAATATTGCCGACAACGCCATAAAGTATTCGCCCGACGGCTCTATGGTGGAGCTTGACCTCAGAGAGAGCGGGGACGATATTGTCATTGAGATAAAGGACAACGGTTCGGGCATTCCCGAAAGTGAGCGCGAACACGTGTTTGAGCGCTTTTACAGACTTGACGATTCGCGCGCGCGAGATACCGGCGGAACGGGACTGGGACTCGCGATAGCGAAGGAAGGCGTTGCGATGCACGGCGGAAGCATAGAAATAACCGACGCGGAAAAGGGCGGAAGCATATTTACCATAAGACTCCCGCAGAGCCGCACGATATAACGGGGGTGACGGACCTTGAACAAGAAAAGAATAATTCCGATACTTACAGTTCTTGCCATTGCCGCGGCTTTTACGGTTATCGCCGTTGTAAACGGACAGAGGAATATGAGCAAATTTACGGGTACGCTGTATTTTTTAAACGAAACGGGAACGTCTCTCGCGGACGAGAGCCGTGAAATAAAGTACAGAACCGAGGAGGAGCTGCCGCGCGCCGTGATAGAGGCGCTTTTAAAGGGTCCGTCCGTACCGAAGCTTCAGCGCACGCTTGACCGCGACGTTGAGCTTTTGGGCGTGGATATGAGAACCCCCGCGAATATAGTCGTTAATTTTTCAAAGGAATATATAAGCGGCGACTCGGCGAAGGACATTTTAAAAACGTATTCGGTCGTAAAATCGCTCTGCGAGATATATTACGTTGAAAGCGTAAAGGTAGTCGCGGACGGACAGGATATTTTTACGCCCGACGGCGCGCCGATAGGCTATCTGACAGCCGCGGACATAAACCTATCGACCGATACAAATACCTCGGAAACGCGCGATATTAAGCTGTATTTTACGAAGAAGGACTCCAACCTGCTGTCCGAGGAGATGCGAACCGTAAAGATAACCGACCAGCAGCCGCTTGAACAGTATATAATAAACGAGCTCATAAAAGGTCCCTACGATAAGGAACACGCCGCGACTCTCAGCCGTGAAACCGTGCTTTTAAGCGTAGACATAGCCGATGATATTTGCTTTGTGAACTTCAACTCCAACTTTATCGATAAAAATTCCGGCAATCAGGAAAAGGAGATACTCGCGATTTATTCTGTTGTAGACTCCCTTACCGAGCTTAACTCTATTTCGAGAGTGCAGTTTTTGATAGACGGTAAAAAGACCGATATGTTCGGTACGATAAACATAAATACAATGTTCGGCCGCAACAGCGAGGTTATAGAACCGCAAGGCTGAGAAAATTCTTTGAGTAAATAATAAAACGTAAATTTTATATTGAAAAGGGAGCTTGAGTAAAAATCTCAAGCTCCCTTTTTATCCGCGCGCGGATTTTTTTCGTTTTATGCCAAAATTTCGTCGATTTCCTTAAGTTCCTCATCGGTAAAGTCGAGATTTGCGAGAGCGCCGACGTTTTCAACGATTTGCGACGCTTTTGACGCGCCCAGAAGCACGCTCGTAAGCTTTCCGCCGCGTAAATTCCACGCGACCGCCATTTGAGCCAGTGATTGACCGCGTTTTTCGGCTACCGCGTTTAACTTAACAACCTTTTCTATTACCTCGGGCTTAATTCTGTCGGCAGTCAAAAACGGCGAGCCGCTCGCGGCTCTTGAGCCTTCGGGAATACCGTGAATATACTTATTCGTAAGAAGTCCCTGCGCGAGGGGGCAGAAGGATATGGAGCCTATTCCGTCGTACTCGAGAACCGTCTGTAAGCCGTCCTCTATCCAGCGCTCGAACATATTGTAGCGCGGCTGATGAATGGTAAGCGGAGTGCCGAGCGAGCGCATTATTGCCGCCATTTTCTTCGTCTGCTCCGCGCTGTAGTTTGAAACTCCGACGTATAGCGCCTTACCGCTCCGTACTATATGGTCAAGCGCGGCGGCGGTTTCCTCCATAGGCGTTTCGGGGTCGGGGCGGTGATGGTAGAAAATGTCAACATAGTCAAGCCCCATACGCTTCAAGCTTTGGTCAAGGCTCGCGATAAGGTACTTGCGCGAGCCGTGGTCGCCGTATGGACCGTCCCACATACCGTAGCCCGCTTTTGTGGAAATTATAAGCTCATCGCGGTAGGGCTTAAGCTCATTCGCCATAATTTTGCCGAAATTTTCCTCGGCGCTGCCCGGATACGGACCGTAGTTGTTGGCGAGGTCGAAATGGGTAATACCCAAATCAAACGCGGTAGTTACCATATCAACCATATTATCATAATTATCCTTGCTTCCGAAATTGTGCCAGAGTCCCAGCGAGAACGCCGAAAGCTTCAGTCCGCTTCTTCCGCAGCGGTTATATTTCATTGTGCCGTATCTCTCACTGCTTGCAATATACATATTTTTTCCTCCCATAGTTTAATTTTACGGTATAAGCATACCATAAAATTAAAAATTTGTAAATAGAAAAGATTTATTTTATATCCGACAGTGATATTATATTCACGCTTTCGGGAGTGTAGCGCTTTTCCATTACGTCCGCAAGAGCGCCTACCGTGTCGAGGCTCGTCATAATGGATACCGAACATTCGATCGCGGTACGGCGGATTTTGAAGCCGTCCGAATGGAAATCGTTGCCCTTTTTGGGTATGTCTATGATTAAATCAACAATTCCGCTTCTGATAACGTCCAATACATTCGGTACGCCCTCGGAAATCTTTTTCGCCACCTGAACGGGTATATTATGCTCGGTAAGCATTTTCGCGGTTCCGGCGGTTGCCACAAACTTGCAGCCCATAGCCGCGAAACGCTTTGCCAGAGGCAGGAAATTTTCCTTGTCCAAATCGCGCACGGTAACAAGTATTGTCGAATCCGCTTTGGGAATAGTTGTTCCCGCGGCGATGAAACCCTTGTACATCGCTTCGGTAAACGTCCTGCCTACGCCCAGCACCTCGCCGGTCGAGCGCATCTCGGGACCGAGACTAACCTCAACCTGCGGCAGCTTTTCAGTCGAGAACACCGGCACTTTAATCGCAACCGTGTTCGTGACCGGCGCTATGCCTGTAGTATATCCCATTTCCTTTAAGCTGTGTCCGAGCATAATATTTGTCGCTATATCTATTACCGGCACGTTTGTGACCTTTGTGATATACGGCACGGTACGGCTTGAACGCGGGTTTACCTCGATGATATAAAGCTCGTTTTTAAACTCTATAAACTGAATGTTGATCATTCCGATAACCTTCAGCTCGATAGCGATTCTGTACGTAACGTCCTTGATTTTTTCTATAATCTTATCCGAGAGGTTCTGCGGCGGATAAATGGATATAGAGTCGCCGCTGTGAACGCCCGCGCGCTCCAAATGCTCCATTATTCCCGGTATAAGCACGTCCTTGCCGTCGCAGATAGCGTCAACCTCAATTTCGCGTCCGCCCAGATAACGGTCGATAAGAACAGGGTTCTTTTTGTCTTTCAAAAACGCGTCGGTAAGGTATCTGACGAGATCCTCCTCGTTTCTTGTGATTTCCATACCTTGACCGCCCAAGACATACGAGGGACGCACCAGAAGCGGATATTCAAGCTTGTCAGCCTCCTCGACGCCTTCCTTTACGCTCCAGACAGCCTTTCCCTTGGGACGCTTTATATCGAGCTTTTCAAGCATTTCGTCAAACTTTTCTCTGTCCTCGGCCTCGTCGATATATTTTGGCTGCGTGCCAAGCACCGGCACATTCATATCGGCGAGGAAATTGGCGAGCTTAATCGCCGTCTGACCGCCGAACTGTAAAATTACGCCGTCGGGCTTTTCAAGCTCGATTATATTGTAAACGTCCTCCTCCGTAAGCGGCTCAAAATACAGCTTGTCGGAGGTGTCAAAGTCGGTCGATACGGTTTCGGGGTTGTTGTTTATTATGATAGTTTCAACGCCCGCCTTTTTCAGGGACAGTACGCTGTGAACCGAGCAGTAGTCAAACTCAATGCCCTGACCTATTCTTATCGGCCCCGAGCCGATAACGATTACCTTTTTGTTTGAGGTGGGGAAGGACTCGGTAACCTCGTCATAGGTTGAGTAATAGTACGGCGAAACCGCCTCGAACTCGCCCGCGCAGGTATCAACCATTTTATAAACCGGAGTAATGCCCATATCAACGCGCTTTTTGTAAATCTCTATGGCGTGACAGCCGATTAATTCAGCCATACCTCTGTCGGAAAAGCCCATTTTCTTATATTTTCTCATTATTTCCGGAGTGATTTCCGAGAGTGAAAGCCGCTTTAGCTCCTCCTCGGCTTCGACTATGTTTTTAATCTTCTGAAGGAAGAATAAATCCATACCCGTGATTTCGGCAAGCTTTTCCATATTGTAGCTGCGTCTTATAAGCTCCGCCAAATCAAACAGACGCTCGTCGTCGGGAACTATGGCGCGCTGCTTTAATTCAAGCGTCGAACGCTTTTTTGACGACGCGCGCTCTAACGTGTACTGATTTATTTCCAAAGAACGCACGCCCTTTAGAAGCGACGACTCAAACGTGTTGCCTATCGCCATTATTTCGCCCGTAGCCATCATTTTCGTGCCGAGATTTCGTTTCGCGCCGAAGAACTTGTCAAACGGCCACTTGGGGATTTTCGTTACGATATAGTCAATGGCAGGCTCGAAGCAAGCGTATGTTTTGCCGGTAACGGCGTTTTTTATCTCGTCGAGATTGTAGCCCAGAGCGATTTTCGCCGCGATTTTGGCGATTGGGTAGCCTGTCGCCTTTGAAGCCAGAGCCGACGAACGGCTCACACGCGGGTTAATCTCGATAACCGCGTAGTTGAAGCTGTCGGGGTCGAGCGCGAACTGTACGTTGCAGCCGCCCTTAATCTCGATTGAGTTTATAATGTCAATCGCGGCTTTGCGGAGCATTTGATATTCCTTGTCCGCGAGCGTCAGCGCGGGCGCGACGACGATTGAGTCGCCCGTGTGAACGCCTACGGGGTCGATATTTTCCATTGAACAAATCGTTATGCAGTTGCCCGCGCCGTCGCGCATTACCTCGAACTCGATTTCCTTCCAGCCCTTTATCGACTTTTCGAGAAGAACCTGACCGACTCGCGAGAGGTGAAGTCCCTGCGAGAGGATAGTCACGAGCTGTTCCTCGTTTTCGGCGATACCGCCTCCCGTGCCGCCCAACGTATAGGCGGGACGCACGATGACCGGATAGCCTATCTTTTCGGCGAAGGCAAGCCCCGACTCAATGTCGGTAACTATTTCAGAGGGCGCTATCGGCTGGTT
>CAYVUD010000005.1:19651-31148 GCA_964454725.1 uncultured Lachnospiraceae bacterium | reverse complement strand
ACGATGTTGTTACAGACGAGGTTGTTTACGTACATCTTGACGGTACGACGGTGACAAACATCGCGTGGGAACCCAACGGCGGTAGCTGGTGGGGATATTACTGGGAATTGACGGACGATTCGTATGACGTATACCAGTATTTAAATACAATATCGAACGATTCGGGTAGCATTTCAATAAAAGATTATGTCAATGATTATAACGGCACATGGATAACCGACTTTTCTACGGTTTCACTCACGGGTACGGAAATCACTGACGCGGATCTGCTTGCGGAAATTGTAGGCAAATATTTTGTTATAAAGGCTTGCAACGGCTCTGAGCATACGGTAAAGGTTGTGTTTGTCGGCGATACTCCGGAACAGGATTCGACGCCGGCACCGATTATTCCCGACGGCGACGAGATTGACCTGAACGGTCTTGGCTACGCGTACATCTTCGGTTATGAGCCGGAAACGCTTTATTTCGATCAAGTTGACGAGGAAGGCAATACGGTAACTGTTGAGTATACGCCGATTTATATGGCTCCGAACGACGACGTAACGCGCGAGCAGGTTGCGGCTATGCTTATGAGAATGACGGATCAGACAAACGCCACGAAGAACAAGACATACGAGGTTACGCCGAATATTGCGGCTTGGGAAGGTCAGTGGTTTGAGCGCGGTCTCGCTTATCTTGCGAGCAAGGGCGCGTTTGACGGCATTGACTATGTAAATGTCGGTCCCGTTACGAGAGGCGAGGTCGCGAAGCTTATCGCTTACGGCTTGAACCTTTCGGACACCGAGGAAACTCCGTTTACCGATATAAACGACAGCGAGTATAAGCCGTATATCGAAATTATGTACGCTTACGGTTATATGAACGGCACAAGCGACTCAGCGTTCGAGCCGGACAGAGTTATGACAAGAGCTGAGTTCTGTAAGCTGTTCAACAACATCATCGGCAGAGAGGGAATGGGTCTTGAAACGGCTGACGGACAGACGGTTACGCCGGCGGATTACTCGATAGTTGATATAAGCGGTCACTGGGCTGAGAAAACAATACTTAAGGCTACGAGCGCTTATGATGATGAAGGTTACGTTGATTTTGAAATCAGACAGGATAACATCAGAAATAAGCTTGATAACTACGATTCACAGCTTGAGTATTAATTAAAAACTAAAAATCCAAACAAGCAAGGCGTACGCCTTGCTTGTTTTGCGTAACGGGGTTATTTATGTACAAAATAAAAGAAACGGTTATTGTTGAGGGCGTGTACGATAAAATTAAGCTCTCGCGCTTTATCGACGGGATTATCATAACGACTCACGGTTTTTCGATATTTAAAAATGAAGCTCTTAAAGCCTCGATAAAACAGCTTGCCGATGAAACGGGGGTTGTTATACTTACCGATTCCGACAGCGCGGGGTTTAAGATACGCAATTATATAAAACAGATGCTCCCCTCCGATAAGACGCTCAATGCTTATATTCCCGACATACACGGAAAGGAAAAGCGTAAAAGCGCCGCGGGCGCGGAGGGGCTTTTGGGCGTTGAGGGAATAAGCGACGATATTATAATCGACGCGCTCAGAAAAGCCGGCTGCACGCTTGACGGCGACAAGGAGTCGCCGCGCGCGGGACGCGCGGTGACAAAGGCGGATATGTTCCGTCTGGGACTGTCGGGCGGGGCGGAAAGCGCGAAAAAACGTGACGCGCTCGCGAAGGAGCTGGGGCTGCCGATTAAAATATCCGCGAATATGCTGTTAGATGTGAT
Organism: uncultured Lachnospiraceae bacterium; assembly: GCA_964454725.1. Classification (GTDB taxonomy): domain Bacteria; phylum Bacillota; class Clostridia; order UBA1381; family UBA1381; genus JALEPO01. The sequence goes on along the minus strand of CAYVUD010000005.1, from coordinate 29,393 downwards.
TAACAGATTGCTCACATACGAGGAGCTTTGTGAAATTGTACAAAAATTACAGTAAAAAATAAGTAAAAATTAATAAAAATTATATTGACAAATTACGGATTATGATGTAAAATTAGTGTGTAAAGAAAATTACTTTACAGGTGATGCTATGGCAAAGGATTTAAACGTAAGTATTCTGATGGATTTTTACGGACAGCTTTTGTCCGAGCGGCAGCTTGATATGATGAATATGTATTATAATCAGGATTTGTCGCTTGCCGAAATCGCGGCGGAAACGGAAATCAGCCGCCAAGGTGTAAGAGACGCGATTAAGCGCGGAGAGAAGCGGTTATCCGAATTTGAGGAGAAGCTCGGTCTGGTAAAACGCTTTTCGGATATGACGGCTCGTATCGCGGAAATGAACCGTATTATAAATGAGCTTGAAAATACGGAGAAAGTAGAAAGCTTAAAGGAAATATCACGGAAATTGTCCGAAGAAATTTAGAGAGGAGCATAGCGTATGGCGTTTGAAAGCCTGGGCGACAAGCTGCAGGGAGTTTTTAAGAAGCTGCGCGGCAAGGGCAAGCTGAATGAAAAGGACATAAAAGACGCGATGCGCGAAATCAAGCTGGCGCTGCTCGAAGCGGACGTAAATTTCAAGGTGGTAAAGGAATTTGTAAACACCGTTTCCGAAAAGGCGCTCGGGCAGGAGATTATGGAGTCGCTTACTCCGGCGCAGCAGCTTGTAAAGATAGTAAATGAGGAGCTAACCGCTATGATTGGCGGCGAAACGGCGCGAATAGAGTTTTCCTCAAAGCCGCCGACAATCATAATGCTGTGCGGACTTCAGGGCGCGGGCAAAACGACCGCGGCAGGCAAGCTCGCGCTGTATATGCGAAAGCAGTTGGGGAAACGTCCGCTTATGGTTGCGTGCGACGTGTACCGTCCTGCCGCCATAAAGCAGCTTGAGGTATTGGGCAAGCAGATAGATGTTCCGGTGTTTGAGATGGGCGCGGACATAAGTCCGGTTAAAATCGCGAAGGAAGCGGTTGCTCACGCCGTCAAACACGGCAACGACCCCGTAATCCTCGATACGGCGGGACGTCTGCATATAGACGAGGAATTGATGGACGAGCTTGCCGAAATAAAGAAAGAGGTCAGCCCCAACGAAATTTTGCTCGTTGTTGACGCTATGACGGGTCAGGACGCGGTAAACGTCGCCAAGGCGTTTAACGAACAGCTTGACGTGACGGGAGTTATACTCTCCAAGCTCGACGGCGACACGCGCGGCGGCGCGGCGCTTTCGGTTAAGCGGGTCACGGGAAAACCGATAAAGTTTGCGTCGGTCGGTGAGAAGCTTTCCGATTTGGAGCAGTTCCACCCCGACAGAATGGCGTCGAGAATACTCGGTATGGGCGATATGCTCACACTTATCGACAAGGCGCAGGAAGCGATTGACGAAAAAAAAGCCGAGGAGCTTGAGGCGAAAATACGCAAGCAGCAGTTTGATTTGGACGACTTTTTGGAGCAGTTTAGACAAATACGCAAAATGGGGTCGTTTTCGCAGATACTCGGTATGCTACCGGGCATTGACAAAAAAACGCTTGAGAATGCGGATACTGAGGAAAACGAGAAAAAAATGGTTCATATTGAGGCCATTATTCAGTCGATGACCGCGCAGGAACGCAGAAAGCCGAGCATAATCGGCGCGAGCAGGAAGGTTAGAATAGCCAAGGGCAGCGGCACAAGAGTTCAGGACGTAAATCAGCTTTTGAAGCAGTTCGGCGAGATGCAGAAGATGATGAAGCAGCTAAGCAGCCCCAAACAGGCGAGAATGCTTAAAAAGCTTCGTAAATTCAGATAAAGACTAAGCGCAAGCTTACTTTATATAAACAAACATTTACGGGAGGTGAAAAGGTTATGGCAGTAAAAATCAGACTTAGAAGAATGGGCGCTAAGAAGGCTCCTTTCTATAGAGTAGTTGTTGCCGACTCAAGATACCCCAGAGACGGCAGATTTATCGAGGAAATCGGCACTTACAATCCGCTTACGGACCCCGCGGAGATTAAAATCGACGCGGAGGCGGCAAAAAAATGGATTGGTAACGGTGCCCAACCTACAGATACTGTTAAGGCTCTTCTGAAGAAGTCGAACATTATCTGAGTTATGGAGGACAAGGCTAATGAAAGAAGTATTGGAGATAATAGCCAAATCACTTGTAGACAGTCCCGATGATGTAAACATTACCGAGATAGTCAACGATGACAATTCCGTAACGCTTGAGCTGAGAGTGGCTCAGGGCGATATGGGCAAGGTTATCGGTAAGCAGGGACGAATTGCGAAGGCAATCAGAACTGTTGTGAAGGCAGCCGCAAGCCGTGAGAACAAGCAGGTTTCGGTTGATATTGTTTGACGAAATGCGGACATATAAGTCCGCATTTTCTGTTGCGGAGGAAAAGGTTGAAAGCGGCAATCCGAACAATTTTCTTTCAACCTTGACATTGTGAAAGGATAAATATGTTAGAAGCGGGGAAAATCATAAATACACACGGTCTGCGCGGCGAGGTCAAGGTAATCGCGTGGACGGACTATCCCGAGGATTTCGAGGATATTGAGTATGTGTATGTAAAAAGTAAAGCGGGCGATGAAAAGCTGCATATTTCATCGGTAAAATATCAGAAAAACAATCTGATTGTTAAATTTGCCGAGATAAAGGATATAAACGAGGCGGAGAAATATAAAAACCGGATTTTGTATGTTGAGCGCGAAATGCTCGGCGAGCTGCCCGAGGGAGTTTATTATATAGCGGATTTAATCGGACTGAGGGTAATAGATGAAAACGACGAGGAAATAGGCGTTATCGCGGACGTTATAAACACAGGCGCAAACGATATTTACGACGTTAAGCGCGAGGGAAAGAAAAATATTCTGATACCCGTAATAGATGACGTTGTAAAGGAAATTGACTTGGAAAACAGGCTTGTGCGGATAAAAATGATGGAAGGGCTTGATGAGCTTTGATTAGGTTTGACGTTTTGACGCTGTTTCCGGCGATGTTCGAGGCGGTTCTGGGCGACAGCGTAATAGGCAGAGCGCGTGAAAACGGTTTGCTGGAGATGAATTTCATAGACATACGCGATTTTACCGAAAATAAACACCGCAAGGTAGACGATTACCCTTACAGCGGCGGCGGTGGTATGCTTATGAGTCCGCAGCCGGTCTATGACGCGTATATGTCCGTTGCCGAAGGACTTGACTACAAGCCGCTGACGGTTTATATGTCTCCGCAGGGCAGAGTGTTTAATCAGGAAACGGCAAAGGAGCTTTCCAAGGAGAAGCATATGGTTTTGCTTTGCGGTCACTATGAGGGCATAGACCGGCGCGTGATTGACGAAATCGTCGATATGGAAATATCAATAGGAGATTTTGTGCTTACCGGCGGCGAGATACCCGCTATGGCTGTTATCGACGCCGTATCTCGGCTTATCCCGGGAGTTTTGGCAAACGAGGGTTCATACGAGAACGAGTCGCACTATAACGGGCTTTTGGAGTATCCGCAGTATACACGGCCGCCGGTGTGGAGAGGAAGGGAAATACCCGAAATACTCATATCCGGACACCACGCCAACATCGAGAAATGGAAGAGGGAGCAGTCGCTTGTAAACACGCTGAAAAAACGCCCCGATATGCTCGAAAAGGCGGATTTGACAAAGGCGGACATTGAGTTTCTCTCAGAATACAAAAAGAAAAAAGAGTGATAAAATCACTCTTTTTTTGTGGAGCGGAAGACGAGATTCGAACTCGCGACGTTCACCTTGGCAAGGTGACGCTCTACCACTGAGCCACTCCCGCGTATGCTTTTTTAACCGCTTAAATATAATAGCATATTTTCGGGAGCTTGTCAATAGTTTTTTTAAAATAATTTTAAGGCGCCTTATATAATATCGTCGCTGTTATTGCTTCCGTACCTCGAGGTCGAGCCTTTGCTGTCCTGACGCTGACGCTCGGTGCGGAGCGTGTTTCTGTCGGGAACTCTTCCGCCGACTTCGCCCTCGCCGTTTTTCTGACGGTTGCGTTTTAGCTGCTGAATACGCTTTTTGCGCTCTCTTTTTTTCTTTTGGTGGTTGGCGAAAAGAGCGATAATTATAATTATAATAACCGGTATATAGAAGAACGGACTTGTGATTACTTTAATCGCGATATGGAAAATATGCAGAAATTCGTTTCTCTCAACATCGTTCGCGGCGACAAGGTTTGCGGTGCCTATCTGCGTGTCGCGGTAAGTATATACGACCGTTCCTATAATATCGCCCTTCGTTATCGGCGCTTTAAGCTCTTCGGGTTCGGGCATCTGAACATTTTTTACTATTTCCGATATGCTGTCCTCGTTCGAGGGAATAAGCGCCGCAAGCTCGTTTTCCACCGTAAGAGCGACGCGCGAATCGTGCTTCGCCTCATACACCTTTGAGTCGGAAACAATATCGCCGGGCGCGGCTATGGTCTTTTGAACATAGTTATCAAAGCCGAACTCAAACAGATTTTTTGCGTCAATATAGGAATACGCGCCCTCTTTTGTGTCGGAGTTGGGGCAGTTCATAACTATAGCCAAAAGATTTGTGTCATTATACGCTGCCGACGATACGAGGCAATAGCCCGCCTGCGACGTATGTCCGGTTTTGATGCCTGTGCAGGGAGGGTAATAATAGTAGGTTGAGCGCGATGTGCCTAAGAAGAGGTTTGTATTTACAAGGATACGCTCCTGAAGGTACTTATTTGTAGGCGCTATTTTGTAGATTGGCATTTTAACTATTTCGCGGAACTTTTCATTCTGCATAGCGTACTTCGCGAGCGTTGCCAAATCGCGGGCTGTGGTGTAGTGGTTGTCGTCGTGCGAACCGCAGGCGTTTGCGAAGTGCGTGCCGGTCATACCAAGCTCCTGCGCCTTCGCGTTCATCATATCGGTAAACGCTTCTATAGAACCCGATATATTAACCGCAAGGACGTTTGCCGCGTCGTTCGCGCTGTAAACAAGCATTCCGGTTATGAGCTGCTCGACAGTAAGCTCCTCTCCGATAAGTATTCCCATATGCGAGTCCTCAAGCGTTATCGGCGCGAGAGCCTGATAGTTAGCCGTCAAAACCTGATCAAGGTCGGGGAGGTTCTCCAAAGCGAGAATACCGGTCATAATTTTAGTGGTACTCGCGGGAAATACGCGCTCATCTATGTTTTTGCCGAATATCAGACGTCCCGACGCAAAGTCCATCAGAAGCGCCGACTGCGAATGTGAAACGTCCGGCGGCGTAAGCGTTGAGTCCTCGATGTAGAGCGAATCGCCGCTTGAGTCCGAAGAATCCGTCGAATTTACGGCGCTGTCCTCTACGGCGGAAGCGTCCGTATCTGTTTCCGGCTCGGCAAACACCGGCATAAGCGTCATAAACGATATTGCCGCCGCGAGAAATGCCGAAAATATTCTTTTCCTTTTCATTTATTTTTCCTCCGATTTATTTAGATATAGTCTCAGTTTAATATTATACATAACCGCTCTTAGTATTTCAATAAATGAAACGAAAAATTTGTTAAATTGTATTATAAATTTAATTATTGTCATTTTTTTGAATAATTTCATATAAATTATCGGTGTAATTACTTGACATATACCCCTGCGGGGTATATAATAACGGTAAAGGAGCTGATGAATTACTGTTATGAAAACAGAGGTTTATATAATAAGCGGTATGTCGTGCGCCGCGTGTTCAAGCGCGGTTGAGCGCGTGACGAGAAGGCTTGACGGCGTTGAGCGCAGCGACGTTAATCTTACGACGGGAAAAATGACGATTGTCTACGACGAAACGAAGGTCAAGCCGAAAATGATAAAGGACAAGGTAAAAAAGGCGGGTTTCGGGATAGAAGCCGAGGGCGAGGGAAAAAAGGAGGCGGTTTCGGCGGACGGCGCGCTGAAGTCGCAAAAAAGAGAGCTTATAGGCGCGATAGTCCTTACGGTTATTTTGCTGTATGTTTCAATGGGGCAAATGTTTAAATACCGTCTGCCCGTACCCGATATAATAAATATGGACAAATCCCCGACTGATTTCGCTCTTACCCAGCTTTTGCTGGCGATACCGATACTTTATTTCGGACGGCGGTTTTTTATAAACGGCTTCAAGGCGCTGTTTCATAAAAATCCCAATATGGACTCGCTTGTGGCGATAGGCAGCGGCAGCTCGTTTCTGTACAGTCTGTATTTAACGTATCTGCTGCCGTATAATCCGCATCACGTACACCATCTTTACTATGAGTCGGCGGCGGTTGTTATTACATTTATAATGGTCGGCAAGTTTTTGGAGAGCCGAAACAAGGAAAAGACGAAGGGCGCGATAAAAGCGTTAATGGAGCTTGCTCCCGACACCGCGCTTTTATGCGAAAACGGCGGTACGCGCGAGGTTGACACGAAAACGCTCAAGACGGGCGATATAGTGCTTGTTAAGCCGGGCGCGAAAATACCGCTTGACGGCATCGTTAAGGACGGCTCGGGCGGCGTTGACGAGTCTATGCTCACCGGCGAGAGCCTGCCTGTCGAAAAGACCGCGGGAAGCGAGGTTATAGGCGGCAGCATAAGCTATAACGGCGCGCTCTATGTTGAGGTGACGCGTGTCGGAGAGGACACTACGCTGTCGAAAATAATAAAATTCGTTGAGGACGCGCAGGGCAGAAAAGCGCCCATATCGAAGATAGCCGACAAGGTCGCGGGAGTTTTTGTGCCGACGGTTATCGGCATAGCGGTTTTGGCGAGCGTAATCTGGCTAATCGCCGGCAAAGACGTATCGTTTGTACTCCGTATTTTCACGTCGGTATTGGTTATAGCGTGTCCGTGCGCGCTGGGGCTGGCGACTCCGACAGCGATTATGGTCGGCACGGGTCTTGGCGCGGCAAACGGTATACTCATACGAAGCGGCGAGGCTCTGGAAATAACGCATAAAACGAAGGTCGTTGTATTGGATAAAACCGGAACGGTCACCGAGGGCAGACCGGTTGTAACGGAAATTATACCCGAGAGTATGGGCGAAACGGAGCTTTTGGAGTACGCGGCGGCGGTCGAGTCGGTTTCCGATCACCCTCTGGCGAAAGCGATAGTCGAGCGCGCGGGCGAGGTCAAAAGGAAGGTAAGCGATTTTGAAAATATTTCCGGTATGGGCATAAAGGCGGCGGTTGACGGCAAAACGGTGCTTGTCGGGAACAGACGGCTGATGGAGGGCATAGACGTATCAAAAGCCGAGGCGGAGGTCGAGCGTTTGTCATCTCAGGGCGAAACGCCTATGTATGTCGCCATTGACAACGATTTGGCGGGAGTTATAAGCGTCGCCGACAAGGTAAAGGAAACGAGCGCGGAAGCGATAGAGAGCCTTAAAAAGGCGGGAATTAAGGTTTGCCTTTTAACGGGCGACAACAGCGCCGCGGCGGAGCATATAGGGAAGATAGTGCGCGCGGATGAGGTTATAGCCGAGGTACTCCCGCGGGATAAGGCGCGGGTCGTGGAGCGGTATCAGGCAGGCGGCGATACCGTTATGATGGTCGGCGACGGCATAAACGACGCGCCGGCGCTCGCCGCGGCGGACGTCGGAGTCGGCGTAGGCGGCGGCAGCGATATAGCGATAGAGTCGGCGGATATAGTTTTGATGAAATCGGATTTAAGGGACGTTTACAGGGCAATAAAGCTGAGCCGTATGACGATTAAAAACGTAAAGGAAAATCTGTTCTGGGCGTTTTGCTACAACACGATAGGCATACCGATAGCCGCCGGACTTTTGTACCCGATAAACGGTATGCTGTTAAGCCCGATGTTTGCGGGACTGGCGATGTCTTTAAGCTCGGTATGCGTAGTGTCTAACGCGTTAAGATTAAGGAGAAAGAAGCTATGATCGAGGAACACAAAACAAAGCGCCGCGAAAAAGAGGAGTACAAGGATTTGCTTAACCGCCTCAGCCGTATCGAGGGTCAGGTGCGGGGCATAAAGAAAATGGTCGAAAGCGACGCGTACTGCGTGGATATTCTGACGCAGGTCTCGGCAGTGAACGCGGCGTTAAACAGCTTTAATAAGGTTTTGCTGGGTAATCACATACGCACCTGCGTCGCTAACGATATACGCGCCGGAAACGACGAGGTAATAGACGAATTGGTATCGCTGCTGCAAAAGCTGATGAAATAAATTATTTTTAAGGAGGAAATAAAAATGTTCGGATTAGGTAAAAAGGAAGAAACAACAAAAACAATGTATATCGAGGGTATGCGCTGCGAACACTGCAAGGCGAGCGTTGAAAAGGCGTTAAACGCTATCGCGGGCGTTAAAGCCGAGGTAAAGCTCGACGCGAAAACGGCGCGGCTCAAGCTCGCCAAGGCGGTCGGAGACGATAAGCTCAAAACCGCCGTGGAGGATTTGGGCTTCGAGGTCACGGGCATTGAATAACGGGAAAAGCCATACGCGAACTTGCGTGCGGCTTTTTTGATTTTTCGGGAAATCGCCCGCAGCGCGGCTTCGGAACAACTTTTAATAAAAAACTTGCAAAAATTACTATAATGTAGTAAAATGTATCTATCATTATTAAACGCTCGTTTTGAGCGCGGAAGTGAGGAAATATGAAGATTACAGCGGCAACGAAAAATAAAGGCAAGATAAAGGAAATTCAAAAAATTCTCAGTCCTTTGGGCTTTGAGGTAATATCTCAGCAGGACGCGGGATACGATTTGGATATTCTTGAAACGGGCGGCACGTTCGAGAAAAACGCGCTTATAAAGGCTCGCGCGCTCGCTATGGTATGCGACGGCGCGGTTCTGGCGGACGACTCGGGGCTTTGCGTAGACGCTCTTGACGGGCGTCCGGGAATTTACAGCGCGCGTTATGCCGGCGAGGGCGCGTCCGACGCGGAAAAAACCGCTAAAATTCTCGGCGAGCTTGACGGCGTAAAGGATAGGAGAGCGAAATTTGTGACATCGGTCGCGTTTATATTCCCCGACGGCAGAGAGCTTACCGCGTCGGGCGAGGTTTTGGGGCATATCACCGAAACGCCCTCGGGCAAGAACGGTTTCGGCTACGACCCGATTTTTTACTGCGACGAGCTTAAAAAAACCTTTGCCGACGCTTCCGATGAAGAGAAAAACGGCGTGAGCCACAGAGGGCGCGCGCTTTTGGCGTTATGTGAAAAGCTAAAGAAATACACGGAGGAATAAAAATGGATTTTTATATGGAATATATGCTCAAAAAGAAAAAGGACGGCAAGGATATTGCGATAATCGCGTCGGTTATAACGCTCGGAGTCCTGCTTTCGATAGCGATGATTATAGTTATTTTCGCGGCGGCGTTCGCGCTGGCGGGGAGCCAAATTTCATCGTTCGCGTTCAGTATCGGCTTCGTTCTGATAGCGCTTATGTGGTACGGCGCGTATCTCATTATAAGCTCAAGAAATATTGAGTACGAGTATATCCTCACCAACAGCGAGATCGATATGGACAGGATAATGTCGCGAAAGGGAAGAAAGAGAGTCGCGAGCTTTGATTTTGCCGAGGCGGAGATAGTCGCGAGCGTTGAGGATAACGAGCATAATCACAGATATAAAAATCCCGAGCCGGGACTTAGGGTTACGGATATTACGGGCGACAAGTCGCGCGGCGGCGTGTACTTTGTCGATTATTTCGACCATGAAAAGCAAGAGAAACGACGCGTGCTTTTTCAGCCGACGTCGAAGATGATTGAAGCGATAAAAAAATGCAA
>CAYVUD010000005.1:7800-19551 GCA_964454725.1 uncultured Lachnospiraceae bacterium | reverse complement strand
TATGTCTAAGGCTTGTTTCGCGGCTCAGATGAGAGCGGTTGACCGCGCGGCGTCCGAAAAGGGCGGAGTGCCGAGTATTGTGCTTATGGAAAACGCGGCGACGTCCTGCGTCGGAGAGCTTCAAAAGGATTTTGACCTGACAAAAAAGAGCGTCGCTGTTTTTTGCGGTAAAGGCAATAACGGCGGCGACGGCTTTGCGATAGCGCGGCATTTGTATAATCTCGGCGCGGACGTTTGCGTTTATCTTGTGTGCGGAAACGGTTTTTCGGGCGACGCTCTTACCAATTTTGAGATAATCAAAAAAATGAATGTAAATATCGAAACCGTTACCGATACGGAAAATCTCAGATACATTATAAAATCGTACGATATAGTTGTTGACGCTGTTTTCGGCACGGGTATTCACGGCGCGGTCAGAGGTATCGCCTGCGACGTTATCGAGGCGATTAACGAAAACGCGAAATATGTGCTGTCTGTCGATATTCCAAGCGGTATCGACGCCGACAGCGGCGAGATATGCGGCGTTTGCGTAAAGGCGGATAAAACCGTGACGTTTGCCGCGTATAAGATTGGTATGCTGATGTTTCCCGCCGCGGACTGCGTAGGGAATGTGGTTGTCGCGGATATTTCAATCCCCGAATATATACTTGAGGGCGAAAACCTTACGGTGACGGTTACAGACGACGAGTTTATAAGAGAAAATTTCCCGAAAAGAACGAATAATTCGCAAAAGGGCGACTATGGCAAGGTGCTTGTTATAGCCGGCTCGAAAGGTATGACCGGCGCGGCGTATCTCGCGGCGCAGACGGCGGTAACGGCGGGCAGCGGACTGGTGTTTTTAGCCGTACCGGAGTGCGTAAACGGCATACTTGAGGCAAAGACCACGGAGGCTATAACAATTCCTTTGGAGTCTGAGGACGGTCACCTGTCCGCATACGCGATTGACTCGATTTTAAGACGTATCGACGGCACGGACGCTGTTTTAATCGGCCCGGGACTGGGACGCTCGCGGGAAATCGGGGAAATTCTCGCGGCAGTGCTTGAATACTCAAAGGTTCCGGTCGTAATCGACGCGGACGGCATAAACGCCGCGGCGGGGAATATGGAAATGCTCTCGAAAAGCTCGTGCGGACTCCTGTTTACTCCGCACGCGGTCGAGATGTCGCGCCTTACGGGGCTTACGAAGGATTATATTGAAGAAAACCGCCTGCTCGCGTCAAGGGAGTTTTGCGAGGAATACGGCGCGGCGGTCATATTAAAAGGACACCGTACAGTTGTAACAGCGCCGGACGGAGCGCAATATATTAATACTACAGGCAATTCAGGCTTAGCCACGGGCGGCAGCGGCGACGTTTTAGCCGGACTTACCGTTTCGCTTATCGCAAGAGGCGTTGACGAAACGAAGGCTGCCGCCATGGCTGTCTACATACACGGCAGAGCGGGCGACATCGCCGCGGCGGAGCTTGGTGAGGACTCCGTTACCGCGTCGTCGGTAATGAACGCTGTACCGCGTGCGCTGTGCCAGATATTACAAGTGGAAAACCGATAAAATTTATGTTATAATCAAACACGGGAGAGCATTAGTTATGGATAGAAGAACGTGGGCTGAGGTAGACCTTGACGCTATCGCTCATAACATCAAGGAAATAAGAAAAATAACAAGCCCCGACGCGCAGATAATGGCGGTCGTCAAGGCCGACGCGTACGGTCACGGGTTTATGGAGGTCGCGAAAACGCTCCTTGAAAACGGCGCGGACAGACTCGCGGTCGCGGTTTTGCAGGAGGGCAAGCAGCTTCGCTCGCGCGGAGTCGATGTGCCTATCTTAATTCTCGGCGCGGTGAGCGAGGAGGGCGTGGACGATTTGATTAATTTCAACATTACGCCCAATGTTTTCGATTACGAGTTCGCCAAGGCGCTCTCTTACGCCGCCGAAAAGAAGGAGAAGGTAACCAAGGTTCATATAAAAATCGACACGGGTATGAGCCGTATAGGTTTTGTCGCGGCTGACGACAACAGCGCGATTATTGACGAAATAGTTAAGATTTCCAAGCTCCCGTATATTGAGATAGAGGGCATATTTTCGCATTTCGCGACCTCGGACGAAGCGGATAGCTCGTACACGCTTTTGCAGTATAAGCGCTTTATGGACGTTGTTGACGGTCTTGAGAAAAAGGGCGTTAAAATCCCGATTAAGCATATCTGCAACAGCGCGGGAATAATGATGTATCCAAAAATGCACCTTGATATGGTGCGCCCGGGCATTATTCTCTACGGAATGTACCCGTCCGACGAGGTTGATAAATCAAAGCTGAATTTAATTCCCGCTATGACGCTGAAGGCTTCGATAACATATGTAAAGGAAGTTGAGGCGGGCAGAGGCGTCAGCTACGGTAAGGAGTACATAACCGAGGGCGTGACGAAAATCGCCACCGTTCCCATCGGTTATGCCGACGGATATTTAAGAAGGCTTTCCAAAGAAGGCAAAATGATTGTAAACGGAACAAAGGTTCCCGTCATCGGAAGAATTTGTATGGATCAATGTATGATTGACGTTACAAATGTCCATAATATCAATAAAGGCGATGAAGCAATCATTTTCGGCAAGGAGGGCGTCACGATAGACGACCTTGCCAAATGGCTCGGAACCATAAATTACGAGGTTTCGTGCCTTATCGGTAAGCGTATCCCGAGGATTTATACCAAAAACGGAGAGGCGGTGAAGGAGCTTAACTACCTGCTGTAGCGCGATAACGCGTCTTGGCGGGCGGCATAAAAAAAGAAAGGAGCCTGATTGCTTTGTCACACGAAACAAAAGCCGAATTGGAGCGTCAGCTTGAGAAGGGCTATAAGGAAACGGCGGAAATTAACCGCAAAATAGCCGAGGACTGTCTTGAAGCCGACAACGAATGTCTTTTTCAATGTGAGGAAAAACTGACGGAGTGTGAATAAAAGTGATTGTGAAAAGAGGAGATATTTATTATGCCGATTTGAGTCCGGTTGTCGGGAGCGAGCAGGGCGGAGTAAGACCTGTTCTTATTGTGCAGAACGACGTGGGAAATAAATACAGTCCGACCGTAATCGCGGCGGCTATAACGAGCCAGATTAATAAGGCGAAAATGCCGACGCATATCGAGCTTTCGGCAAGGGAGTACGGACTGAACAAGGACTCGGTGATTTTATTGGAACAAATCAGAACCATTGACAAAAAGCGTTTACGAGAGAAAATCGGCCGCCTCGACGAGGGGCTTATGGCAAGCGTCAACGGGGCGCTTTCGATAAGCTTCGGTTTGGGCGGTATATAATATGGGTATGTAGCGCGGATTTTGCTACATATCAAAAAAACAAGCGGCGCTGCCGCTTGTTTTTTGCGTGGATTTATGCTATCATTGAGGAAAGAGGGGGCGGGAAAATGAAACACGAATATGACCTGAGCGGGGCGAAATGGATAACCGCGCCGAAAGAAGCGGTAATCGCGGCGGGGAAACTGCCGTCGCTTACGGTACGGCGCAAATTCAATTCTAGCGCGGAAATCGCTTCCGCGAAGCTTTATTCGAGCGCGAAGGGCTTTTATTACGCTTACGTAAACGGCTCTCGCGTCGGCGACAGCTTCTATAACCCCGGCTTTACCGATTACCGCCTTCGTATACCGTACCGGACATACGACGTTAGCGGACTAATCAAAAACGGTGAAAACGAGCTTGGCGCGGTCGTCGCGAAGGGCTATTACAGCGGTTCGTGCGGCTACAGCGGAAAAGAGGTTTACGGCAGTAAAAACGCGTTTATAGCAAAGCTTGTTATAAAATACATTGACGGCTCGGTTGAAACGATAGTTACCGACGGGGACTGGGAGTACGCGAAAGAAACGCCGTTTCTTTCCGGCGACTACCTGGACGGTGAAACATATGACGCGCGCATAAAAACGGGCGGTTGGATAAGGTGCGAAACCGAGGAATGGGACCGCGCGGTAACGCCGACAAACGGCGCGCTTGAGGGAGTAAGATTTTCGCTGACTCCCGAAGAGAGCGCGGCAAGGCTTGAAACAGTGTTAAAGCCAATCGCGCCGCCGTCAGAGCCGCAAAAGGGCCGCTTTATATACGATTTCGGTCAGAATATGGTCGGAACGATACGGCTCAGGGTAAAGGGCGAGAGGGGAATGTCCCTCCGGATACGTTACGGCGAAATGCTCGACGGGGGTTCTCTGTATACCGCCAATCTTCGCAAAGCCAAAAACACCGATGTTTATACGCTCTCCGGCGCGGGCGAGGAGGAATGGATACCGCTTTTTACCTCGCACGGTTTCCGTTACGCCGAGGTCAGCGGCAGCGGCTTTACGCTTGAGTCGGACGTTATAAGAAGCATCGAGGGATTGGTTATAAACAACCTCGACGGTGTTACGGGCGGATTTGAGTGTTCAAATGAGGATATAAACCGCCTGCAGCATAACATTCAGTGGGGACTTCGCGGCAACTCGCTTTTGATTTTGACCGACTGTCCGCAGCGCGACGAGCGTATGGGCTGGACGGGCGACGCGCAGGTGTTTATAAAAACAGGCGCGTACAATATGGATATGCTCTCTCTTACAAAAAAGTGGCTTCACGATATGGCTGACGCGCAGCTTATGTATAACCGTGACGGCGCGGTGCCGGACACCGCGCCGCTCGGCGGCGACAACCGTCCGGACGGCTGCGGCGGCTGGGGCGACGCGGCAGTTATAGTTCCGTGGGAGCTGTATATGGCATACGGCGACGTCGGTATCTTGGAGGAAAGCTACACGATGATGAGGAGTTGGGTGGAATACCAGAGCCGGAGCGACAGGCAAAACCGCGGCGAGAGAACGGTTGACGGCAGGAGCGCGCCGTCGGATTTGGCGAGCGAGCCGTTTATTCAGGTACAGCAGCGGCGCGGCGACCACCTCGCCTACGACATAACCACGCCGTTTATCCTTACCGCCACCGCTTACGCCGCGCACTCCGCCGAGCTTATGGCGAAAACCGCGCGTATACTCGGCAAAACGGACGATGAGAGGAAATACAGGGAACGCTTTTTAAATATCAAGCGCGCGTTTAACGAAGCGTGGGTAAACGAGGACGGCTCGATCGGTTATTGGGGCGAGATGTCGCTCTCGTCAAAAACCTCGGTTTGGAGCGGAGCCGGAGTTGACAAAAACGGAAACGATATTAATAAAACGTATTATACCGATTGGGGCGAGGGCGAAAACCGCCCGAGTCAGACCGCTTACGCGCTCGCGATTGATTTCGGGCTGATTGACGAGGATAAGCTGCCGCGCGCGGGAGAGTGCTTAAAGCTTGCCGTGAAGCGTAACGGCGGACTGCTTTCCGTGGGATTTTTAGGCGTTTCTCACCTCATTCCCGCGCTCGAAAAGGCGGGATATATAGAGGAAGCGTTCGCGCTTCTGGAGCAAACGGAAAGTCCGAGCTGGCTCTACAGCGTAAAAAACGGCGCGACTACCGTTTGGGAGCGGTGGAACTCTTACAACGCCGAAACGGGCGAGTTTGGCGACGCGAAAATGAACTCGTTCAACCACTATGCCTACGGCGCGGTCGGAGAGTGGCTTTTCGGAGCGGTCGCGGGCATAAACGCAAGTGAGGCGGGATATAAAAGAATACGTCTGACTCCGCATTGGGGCGGCACGCTCGCTTACGCGAAAGCGTGGCACAAATCGCCCTATGGCGTAATACGCTCCGAGTGGGAGCTTAAAAACGGCAAGGTTATATACAAATGCGAAATACCCGAGGGCACAACAGCGGCATTGTATCTGTGCGGTGAAACGTATGAGCTTGGCGAGGGAGCGCATACTTTTACAAAACAGTTGCCTTAATGTAACTTTTATGGTAAAATATACGTATAATTTTACTTGGAGGCAAACAGATGAATAAAAATGTACTTACGAAAACGCCGGTGGTATGCGCGCTGGCGATTTTATGCTGTATACTTTGGGGCAGCGCCACGCCGTCGATTAAAAAGGGGTACGAGGCGTTTGCCATAGCCGCGAACGATACCGCGTCGCAGATACTTTTCGCGGGAATGAGGTTTGTGCTTGCGGGATTTTTGACAATACTGTTCGGCAGTATTATAAGCAAAAAGGCGCTTATACCCCGAAAAAAGTCCATAGCGCCCATATTAAAGCTCGCGCTGGTGCAGACGGTACTGCAATATGTATTTTTCTACATAGGACACGCCCACACCTCGGGCGTTAAGGCGGCTATAATAAACGGTTCGGGAGTGTTTCTGGCGATAATTTTCGCCGTCGTTATATTCAGATACGAAAAGATGACGTGGCTCAAGCTTCTGGCGTGCATTATGGGCTTTTCGGGAATTATTATAATTAATCTTACCGGCAGCGGATTTGATATGAATTTGACGTTCGCGGGCGAGGGCGCGATACTTGTGTCGGCTGTCGCTTACGCGCTTTCCTCCGGTATGATTAAAAAGTATTCGCAGGACGAAAACCCTGTGGTTTTGAGCGGGTATCAGTTTTTCCTCGGCGGACTTGCGATGAGCATAGCCGGATTTATTGCCGGCGGACGCGTGACCGGCTTTACGGTGACCTCAACCGCGCTTCTTATCTACCTTGCGATGATTTCGTCGGTTGCCTACACCGTATGGGGAATACTTTTAAAGTACAACCCCGTAGGCAAGGTAGCGGTGTTCGGGTTTACCAACCCCATATTCGGAGTGCTGCTCTCCGCGATATTTCTCGGCGAGCGAAGCCAGGCGTTCGGATTGCGGGGCATAATCGCTCTCGCGCTTGTTTCAATCGGAATATTTGTAATAAATAAGGTTAAGGAATAGTCTTGACAAACGGCGCGAAATTTGGTAAAATATTAAAGTAATACCGCGAAAGACAATCTGACGGCTCACGGTATTGCTTTAAGCGTAATAATGGTCGCGAAGGGGTACACCACCGAAAGGGCGTAGCTTTCTTCGCGATTTTTTTATAAGGAGGACAGTATGATAGCTTTAAACGGACGCCAAACCGAAATAAAAGACGGAATAACCGTTACGGAGCTTTTAACGGAGCGGCAATTCCGTATCGCGCGCGTCGCCGTCGAGCATAACGGGCGTATACTGAAAAAGGACGAATATGACAAAACCGCCGTAAAGGACGGGGACGTTATCGAGGTGGTCAGCTTTATGGGCGGCGGCTGATTTTCTCGGTTCGGCTAAAATCACCCATATCACCGTTTTTTCAAAAAGGCAATCTGAACGATTTTATCACGAGCCGGCTTTGCGGCTCGGTTAAAACCGCGTATTTCGGCATTTTAAAGTAAAAAGGAGCTAAACAATGGACGATAAATTAATAATCGGCGGACACGAATTTACATCAAGGTTTATATTAGGCTCGGGCAAATACTCGCTCGACTTGATAAAGGCGGCGGTTGAAAACGCCGGCGCGCAGATAATAACGCTTGCGCTTCGCCGCGCGGCGACGGGGGACGTTGCCAATATTCTCGACTATATCCCCGAAAACGTAACGCTTCTCCCCAACACCTCGGGCGCGAGAAACGCCGACGAAGCGGTGAGAATAGCAAGACTTGCGCGCGAGGCGGGCTGCGGCGATTTTATAAAGATAGAGTGCATACGCGACTCGAAATATCTTCTGCCCGACAACGCGGAGACTGTTAAGGCTACGGAGATACTCGCGAAAGAGGGCTTTGTCGTAATGCCGTATATGTATCCCGACCTTAACGCGGCGCGCGATTTAAAGAACGCCGGAGCAGCGTCCGTTATGCCGCTGGGCGCGCCGATAGGCTCTAATAAGGGTCTTTGCACAAAGGAATTTATACAGATACTTATTGACGAGATCGATTTGCCGATAATCGTGGACGCCGGATTGGGTCGCCCGTCGCAGGCGTGCGAGGCGATGGAAATGGGCGCGGCGGCGGTTATGGCAAACACAGCCATAGCGACCGCGGGCGACGTTCCCGCTATGGCGGGAGCGTTTAAACAGGCGATTGAAGCGGGACGCGCCGCCTATCTGAGCGGACTCGGCAGAATTGTCGAAAAGGGCGCGAGCGCGTCGTCGCCCCTGACGGGCTTCCTGCACGACTGAGGCGCCGCTTAAAGGGACACTAAACACAAATAGGGACACTAAATTAAAGGGACACTAAAATGAAAGAAAGAATTGACCATATGAAATACCTTCCCGATATGGAGGTTTTGGACTCGACGCTTCTCGACGAGGTAATGGCGGAAACGGAAGCGTTTGATTACAATAAATATACGGCTGCCGACGTGCGGCGAGCGATAAACGCCGACGCGGTTACGCCCGAGGACTTTAAGGCGCTTCTCTCGCCGGCGGCGCTGCCGTTTTTAGAGGAGATAGCGCAAAAGGCGCAGTCGGAGACGCGAAAGCATTTCGGCAACTCGATTTATATGTTCACGCCGCTCTACATCGCCAATTACTGCGAGAATTATTGTATTTACTGCGGCTTTAACTGCCATAATAAAATCAACCGCGCCAAGCTTACGCTTGATGAAATTGACAGGGAGATGAAGGCGATAGCCGACACGGGATTGCGGGAAATACTTATTCTGACCGGCGAGAGCAGGAAGATGTCGGACGTTGAATACATCGGCGAGGCGTGCAAGACAGCGCGGAAATATTTTAAGCTCATAGGTCTTGAGGTCTATCCGATGAACAGTGACGAGTACGCGTATCTGCATAAGTGCGGCGCGGACTTTGTAACGGTTTTCCAGGAAACGTACAACAGCGATAAGTATGAAACGCTGCATTTGGAGGGACACAAGCGTATTTTCCCGTACCGCTTCTACGCGCAGGAAAGAGCGATACTGGGCGGTATGCGAGGCGTGGGCTTTGCCGCGCTTTTGGGGCTTGACGATTTCAGAAAGGACGCGTTCGCGACAGGTATGCACGCGTACTTATTGCAGCGCAAATATCCGCACGCGGAGATAGCGTTTTCCTGCCCGAGACTCAGACCTATCATAAATAACGACAAAATAAATCCGAAAGACGTTCACGAGCCGCAACTTTTGCAGATTATCTGCGCGTACCGGCTTTTTATGCCGTTTGCGAGCATTACCATTTCGACGCGCGAGTGCGAGCGGTTCCGCGATAACATTATAAAAATCGCGGCGACAAAAATAAGCGCGGGAGTTTCGACCGGAATAGGCGACCACAGCGGCGAGAAGAAGGGCGACGAGCAGTTTGAAATATCCGACCCGAGAAACGTCGATGAGGTCTTTAAGGCGATCGAGGACGCGGGGCTGCAGCCCGTTATGAGCGACTATGTTTACGTATGATATAATAGCGGTTTCAAACCGCGCGCTCTGTTCCGATTTCTTGGAGCGGATTAAAAAAATAAACGGCGCGGGAGTTTCGATAATTCTTCGCGAGAAGGATTTGAGTGAAACGGAATATGAAAATTTGGCGAGACGGGTAATGGAGCTTTGTCCGAGCGTTATTTTGCATAATTTCCCCGACGCGGCGAAACGGCTCGGCTGTAAAAAAATACATTTGCCGATGGCGTTATTGAGGACGGCGGATTTGACGGGCTTTGACACAGTCGGAGCTTCAACCCACTCGGTACGAGAGGCGGCTGAGGCGCAAGCCTTGGGCGCGTCGTACATAACCGCGGGACATATTTTCGCGACCGGCTGCAAAAGGGGATTGGAGCCGCGCGGACTTGGCTTTTTAAAGGAGGTATGCCGCTCGGTTGCGATTCCGGTATACGCGATAGGCGGAATAACGCCCGAAAACGTACAGTCCGCCATAGACGCGGGAGCGGCGGGCGCGTGCGTTATGTCGGGATTTATGAAATGCGCGGACGCGAAGGAATACGCCGAAGCCTTGCGAAGAATAAAATAATTACAGGTGATACAAATGATAAGGAAAAAATGGCTTAAGATAGCGCTTGCCGTATTTGTGTTCCTCGCCGTGGGTACGGCGGGAACATTTATCGAGAAATTCGAGCGCGACCGCTTTGTCGTTGAAACCGTGACGGATAAGGCGGAGATTAACGGCGCGTCCGCGGGAGTGAGCGGAATGGGAGAGGACGGAAGAATAAATATAAACGCCGCTCCCGCCGAGGAGCTTGTAATGCTTGACGGAATAGGCGAAAAGATAGCTCAGCGTATAATCGACTACCGAACGGAGAACGGTGATTTCGCGACTGTTGAGGAACTGATGCTTGTGAGCGGAATAAGCGAGAAAACGCTTGAAACGATACGGGATAAAATATGCGTCCAATGATAGAAAAGGCTATTGAAAATTTTGAGCGGATATTGTATAATTAATTTATCAAATATCATAAAAAGGAGAGAAAGTCAATGAAATCAATAAAAGAATATGAGTTCTGGTTCGTTACGGGCAGTCAGTACCTTTACGGACAGGAAACGCTCGATCAAGTCGCAAAGGACTCGCAGGCTATGGTTGAAGGTCTTAACCGCTCAGGAAAGCTGCCTTGCGAAATCGTATGGAAACCGACGGTAAAGACGCCGGCGGAGATTACGAAAATTTTCAGAGAAGCGTCGTATGATGACAAGTGCGCGGGCGTTATCGCGTGGATGCACACGTTCAGCCCGTCGAAAATGTGGATAAACGGCTTAAAGAACTTTAAAAAGCCCTATTGCCATTTCCATACGCAGTTTAACCGCGAGATACCGTGGAATGAAATCGATATGGACTTTATGAACCTTAACCAGTCGGCACACGGCGACAGAGAACACGGTTTTATCGGCTCAAGACTTCGTATGCCGAGAAAAATAATCGTAGGCTACTGGGAGGACGAGGAGCCGAGAACGAAGCTTTCAAGCTGGATGAGAAGCGCGTGCGGCTATGCTCTTTCGCAGGAGCTTAAAATGGTTCGTTTCAGCGACAATATGCGTCAGGTTGCCGTTACCGAGGGCGATAAGGTCGAGGCGGAGATAAAGTTCGGCTGGGACGTTGAGTACAGAGCGGTGGGCGATTTGGTTGACGTTTTAAACGAGGTCACCGAAGCTGAAATAGACGCGAAAATGGCGGAGTATGAGAGCCGCTACACAATGGATACCGATAATATCGCGGCGGTGCGCTATCAGGCAAAGGAGGAAATAGCGATACGCAAGATTTGCGAGGAGTATGGATACAGCGCGTTTGTAACGCACTTTGATACGCTTCACGGTCTGGAGCAGCTGCCGGGACTCGCGGCGCAGAATATGATGGCGGACGGTTACGGCTTTGGCGCGGAGGGCGACTGGAAGGTCGCGGCGATGGACGCTATAATGAAAGCTATGTCCGAGGGTATGAACGGCGGCACGGCTTTTATGGAGGACTATACATATCATTTGGAGAAGGGCAACGAGCATATCTTGGGCGCGCATATGCTGGAGGTATGTCCGCTCGTCGCGGCGGACAAGCCGAAAATTCAGGTACACCCCTTGGGAATAGGCGGCAAGGGCGATCCGGCAAGACTTGTGTTTGACTCTAAGGACGGCGACGCTATCGTGGCTTCGCTTGTCGATATGGGCGGCAGAATGAGACTTATTGTAAACGACATAAAGGCTTGCAACCCCCTAAAGCCTATGCCTAAATTACCGGTCGCGGGCGTTATGTGGAAGCCGCTTCCCTCGCTTGCGGTCTCGGCGGAGTGCTGGATAATGGCGGGCGGCGCGCACCACAGCGTGCTGTCATATGACGTAACCGCCGAAATGATGAAGGATTGGGCGAATATGATGGGAATTGAGTTTATCCATATAGGCGCGGATACCACAACCGAGGGTATGGAAAA
>CAYVUD010000005.1:0-7700 GCA_964454725.1 uncultured Lachnospiraceae bacterium | reverse complement strand
TTTTTATTTGCGTTATACTGTAACCGCGTCGGTTTGCTTAATTTTTTCTTTCTCGGGTTTGATTGCGTCAAAGGCTTCTTCTTTTTTCAAATTCTCAAACGCCACCGCGATCATAAGCTTAATTCGGTTAAGCTGATTAACCTCGCTTGCGCCGGGGTCGTAATCGACCGCGACTATATTTGCCTGCGGGAATTGACGTCTCAGTTCCTTTATCATACCCTTTCCGGTAACGTGGTTCGGCAGACACGCGAACGGCTGAACGCACACTATATTGGGAACTCCCGATTCTATCAGCTCAATCATTTCGCCCGTCAGGAACCAACCCTCGCCGGTACAATGACCGAGCTGCAAAACCTTTTTCGCGCCCTCCGCGACGTCGGCGATATGCTTCGGCGAGCGGGTCTTGAATTTCGGGTTCGCCTCCATTACCGCCGCCATATGCTTTCTAAAGCTTTCAATGCCCCATATCGCGAGGTTGCAAAGCATCGCGGTTGAGCTTTTCGCGCCCAGATTATCGCGTTTAAAGTTGTTGTTATAAAGACAATAGAGCATAAAGTCCGCAAGTCCCGGCATAACAGCCTCGCCGCCTTCGGCTTCTATAACGTCTATGATATTGTTGTTAGCGTCGGGGTGGAATTTAACAAGTATTTCGCCGACAACGCCGACCTTTGGCTTTTTAACGGTTTCGTCGATGGGAACAGCGTCAAAATCGGCTATTATCTCATCGATAATCTTCTTTAATTTCAGGTTTTTGCGGTTATTATTCGCCAAATCCGCGCACAGACGCTTCTGCCATTTATCGTAAAGAGCGTTGGTTTCGCCCTTATTGACCTCATACGGACGCACCCGAAGCGTTACCGCAAGCAGCAAATCACCCCACGTACACGCCTTTAAAAGACCGTCCACAAGCTTTGGCGTAATCTTAAATCCGGGGTTGCCCTCGAGTCCCGAAACATTGAGCGAGATAACGGGAACATTGGGATAACCCGCCTCCTTTAACGCCTTTCTGATAAACGCGATGTAGTTTGTCGCGCGGCAGCCGCCTCCGGTCTGGGTAATCATAACAGACGTGTTGTCGGGGTCGCATTTGCCGCTTATAAATGCATTTACGAGCTGACCCGTAACCATAATGGACGGATAGCACGCGTCGTTGTTGACGCTCTTAAGTCCCGCCTCTACGTCCTCGGCTGTAGCGTGTTCCAAAACAAGCGCGTTGTAGCCGTTGGCGCGCATAACTGCCTCAAACATACCGAAGTGGGTAGGGGACATCTGCGGGAAAATTATTGTGTGCTTTTTGCGCTCCGCCTCCGTGAACTTCACGCGGTTTATGGTGTAGTCCTCGATTTTGTGCGGGACAAAGTTGTTGTCGTCGCGCTCCTTGACCGCGGCTTTGAGCGAACGCACTCTTATTCTGGCGGTGCCGAGGTTTGAAACCTCGTCTATTTTAAGAGTTGTGTATATTTTTTCGTTAGCCTGTAAAATTTCCTGAACCTGGTCGGTCGTAACAGCGTCAAGACCGCAGCCGAAGGAATTTAGCTGAATAAGCTCAAGGCGATTGTTTTTAACGACCTCCGCCGCGGACTCGTAGAGTCTTGTGTGGTACGCCCACTGGTCAACGACGCGTATGTCGCGCTGTAAATGACCCAAATGCGCGATTGAGTCCTCTGTAAGCACCGCGAAGCCGAGAGAATTTATCATATCGGGTATGCCGTGATTGATTTCGGGGTCGATGTGATACGGTCTGCCGGCAAGCACAATCGCGCGCTTGTCGTTATCGTCAAGCCACTTAAGAACCTCTTCACCCTTGCGGCGAATGTCGTTTTTATAATTTTGCAATTCCTCAAACGCTTCGTCGGCGGCTCTTGAAATTTGTTCCTTCGTCAGGCCGTAATCCTTTAGAGCCTTAATCATCTGACGCTTGAAGGACGGTCTGTCGGCGAGATTGACAAACGGGAACATAAATTTTATATCGCTCTGCCTTACCGCGTCCATATTGTTGTAGATTACCTCGGGGTAGGAGGTAACCATAGGACAGTTGAAATGGTTTCCCGCCGCGCTGTACTCAATCTGCTCGTAAGGGATACAAGGGTAGAAAATAGTTTTTACGCCCTTGTCGATTAAGTCCTGAATGTGACCGTGTACAAGCTTCGCGGGGTAACACGCGCTTTCGGAGGGGATTGACTCAATGCCCTTTTCATAAATGTCGTGCGTGCTTCTGGAGGAGAGCTTAACCGAAAATCCGAGCTTGGTGAAGAACGTAAACCACAGCGGATAGTTTTCGTACATATTAAGCACTCTGGGAAGTCCTATAACGCCGTTTGCCGCCTCTTCGGGCTTTAGCGGCTTATAGTCAAACACCCGTCTGTACTTATAATCGTATAAATTGGGGAGCTTTTTGGCGGTTTTCTCAATACCCGCGCCGCGCTCGCAGCGGTTTCCGGATACGAACTGCCCGCCGTCGCCGAAGGTCGTAATCGTGAGCTGACAGTGGTTATTGCATTTCTGACAGCGCGTCAGCGACGTCTCAAACGTAAAGTCGTCAAGCTCGTCCGCCGCCAAAATGTCGCAGCGGTCGCCGCCGTCCCAGCGTTCTTTCGCGATTAAAGCCGAGCCGAACGCGCCCATAATTCCCGCTATATCGGGACGGATTACGTTCTTTCCGGTAAGAAGCTCAAAACAGCGGAGAATGGCGTTGTTGTTAAAGGTTCCGCCCTGAACGACTATGTTCTCGCCCATTAATTCGGGGTCTCTGAGCTTTATAACCTTGTAGAGCGCGTTTCTGACTACGGAGTAGGAAAGTCCCGCGCTTATATCGCCGACGGTCGCACCCTCCTTTTGCGCCTGCTTAACGCGCGAGTTCATAAACACCGTACAGCGAGTACCCAAATCTACCGGATTTTCCGCGGTAAGAGCCTCTTTTGAGAAGCTTATCGTATCAAGACCGAGTCCCTCGGCAAACGTCTGTATAAAGGAGCCGCAGCCTGACGAGCAAGCTTCGTTTAGCATAATACTGTCGATTACGCCGTTTCGTATTTTCATACATTTCATATCCTGACCGCCGATGTCTATGATAAAGTCAACGCCCGGGGAGAAATAGTTAGCCGCCTTGTAGTGCGCGATAGTTTCGATTTCGCCCTCGCTTATGCGGAAAGCGGTTTTAAGCAGCAATTCGCCGTAGCCGGTAGTGCAGGCGTTGGCGATAAAAGCGTCCGACGGGAGCTTTGAGTACAATTCCCTGAGAATATTAATTCCGCACTTAATCGGACTGCCCTCGTTTTTGCCGTAGTAATCGTAAATTATGTCGCCGCTTTGATTTATAACAACCGCCTTTATGGTTGTTGAGCCTACGTCAAGACCGAGGAATACCGGACCTTTCGCGTCCTTTATATCCGCTCTCTTTGCGACGTGCTTGTTATGCCTGTCAAAAAATTCCCGCTTTTCCTCGTCATTTAAAAACAACGCTCTCATTCTTGTGATTTCCGTATCCGCGTCCTTTGAGTTTTTGAGCTGCTCAGACAGCGCGTCTATAGTAACGGTTTTGCCCTCATCATACATCAGCGCCGCGCCGATAGCGACAAAAAGCTGCGCGTTTTCGGGAGTCTTAAACGAAGTCGCGTTTTCCTTTAATGTTTCCTCGAACTGACGGCGAAGCTGCGGAAGAAAGTGCAGCGGACCGCCTAAAAATACAATATTGCCCTTAATCGGTCTGCCCTGCGCCAGACCCGAGATTGTCTGCGTTACGACCGCCTGCAAAATCGACGCGGCAATATCCTCTCTCGCCGCGCCCTCGTTTAAGAGCGGCTGAACGTCGGATTTTGCGAAAACACCGCATCGCGCGGCGATCGGATATATTATCTTGTGCTTTTCGGCAAGCGAATTAAGACCGTCCGCGTCGGTTTTAAGGAGTATGGACATCTGGTCTATAAACGAGCCTGTGCCGCCCGCGCACGTGCCGTTCATACGCTGCTCGAGACCGCCGGAAAGATATAAAATCTTCGCGTCCTCGCCGCCCAATTCTATTACGACGTCCGTTTCGGGCAAGTAGGTCTTAATCGCGGTTTTGTTGGCAATAACCTCCTGAACAAACGGCAAATCAAGCATTTTTGAAAGCAAAAGACCGCCCGAACCGGTAATAACGACCGTGAAGGGCGCGTCCTTTACTGTGCCTCTTACCTCGTCGAAAAGCCCCGCTACGGTGCTTTTAATATCGGAAAAGTGGCGGCGGTACTCCGAGAAAAGCACCTTGCCGGTATCGTCCAAAACCACCACCTTTACGGTAGTAGACCCCACGTCGATACCCATATGAAGATTACTCATAAGTATAACCCCCTTATACTGTAAAGCTATATATTAAGGTGTATATTAATCCATAGTATACAAATATATTATAAGGTTTTTGCGGCAAATAGTCAAGTAGAAAAAATCCTCAAAAAGGGTACTAAAAAAAGGTGTTTTTTAAACACCTTTCAGACCGTGGACAAAACCCGCAAGGTTTTGCTTCCTTATCCGAGGGAGCGCGAGGCGCAAGCCTCGCAATTAAATCATTTTTGACGACAGGCGCGTCAAAAATGGCTTAAAACCTAAAGTTTCGAGAAACGAGGAACTTTTGGTTTTTACATTGGAAATATTCAAAATCAGCGTCAGTAAACGCTGATTTTGGCTTATCGGCATTTTTGCCGATAAGCTGAGAACTTGGTTTTTACATTGTCTGTCTGCCCTCGAGAGCCTTTATAAGCGTAATCTTGTCGGCGTACTCCAAATCGGAGCCTATCGGTATGCCGTGAGCTATGCGCGTGACCTTAACGTCAAACGGAGCGAGCAGCTTTGAAATATATACAGCCGTCGCCGTGCCGCTTACGGTCGGGTTTGTCGCCATAATAACCTCTTTAACGTCCCCGCCGGTAAGCCGCAGAAGAAGCTCGTTTATTTTTATATCGTCGGGCGAAATACCGTCCATTGGGGAGAGCGCGCCGTGAAGAACGTGATACAGTCCGTTATATTCGTTCGTGTTTTCGATAGCCGAAACGTCCTCGGGACTTTCCACAACGCATATAAGCGACTTGTCGCGCTTGGGCGACGAGCATATTTTACACGGGTCGGAGTCGGTGAGGTTCTGGCATATTTTGCATAGGCATATTTTTTCCTTCGCCTCGACTATAACGTCCGCCATCGACTTTGCCGCCTCGGGCGACATATGCTCCAATATATGGAACGCTATGCGCTCCGCGCTTTTATGCCCTATACCGGGAAGCTGTTCAAACTTCTCGATTAAGCTTTCTATTGCCGCCGCGTGCATAGCTTAAAACAGACCGGGTATGGAAAGTCCGCCCGTAACGGCGCTCATACCCTCCGCCATCATCTCGTCCGCCTGCTTAATCGCGTCGTTTACCGCGACCGTGACGAGATCCTCAAGTGTTTCCACGTCCTCCGGATCTACTGCTTCGGGGTTGATTTTAAGCGACAAAATCTCCTTTTTGCCGTTAGCCACAACCGTGACCATACCTCCTCCGGCTGTCGCCTCGACGGTTTTGTCCTCAAGCTCCGACTGAACCTTTTCCATTTCCTCCTGCATTTTCTGAGCCTGCTTTACGACGTTGCTCATATTTTTGTTTGTGTTCATTCCCGAACCTGAAAAACCCTTGTATTTTCCCATTTTTTAATCTCCTTTTAAAAATATTTTAATTATCCGCCGACTTATTGATTATCCTCCGATTTATTCATCATTGTCGTCGGGTAATTCGCTATCCTCCAAAAATTCCTCGCGGTCATCGTCGAGCGAGGACTGCTCAAAGCTATCGTCGAGCGGGCTGTAACCGACGAACTCGCGTTCGTCCGCGTCCTCGACTATTTCCGAAAAATTCAGCATAACCGTGTCCAAGGGGTCTGACGACCGCATAGCCGCCCGCGGCGCTTTGCCGTCCGCGTCAGCGGTCTGAACCGAGGGGTCGGCCGTTTCCGACGGCTTTAAGCTCCAGTAATCCGGAAGCTCGTCGTCAAGCTCGTCGCGGTAGGCGAGCTTTATCTTGTAGTCGCTTCCCGAAACCTTTTTGAAGCCCTGCTGCAATTTATTCAAATAGAGCTTAGCTATATCGTAAGCGCCTTTTTCCTCGCGGCTGAAAATCATAAGTATTCCGTCCGCGTCTATTGTTATGGAGCGGTTTAAAAGCGCGGCTTTCAGATATGGAGCCGAAGCGCTTATCGAGCGTGAAATATTCGCCCAGTTCTTGGCGAGCTGCACTATAGGGTTATCGGCGGTAAGCTCGTTTTTCGGTATCGGATTGTAGAGCCTTATTGATACCTCTTTTTTCTCCGCCGCCTTTTTTTCCTCCGGAGCGGGGGAGACGGGAGCCGTCATAACGCCGTTTTTAAGCTTTTCCTCAAGCGCCTCGATTCTCGCTTCAAGCTTTGCGTCCGTTCCGCCCGAAGGAATATTTGCCGCCGCCGCGCTCAATCTGTCCATCATAGCCTGCGGAGTGGAGTCAAACTCGGGTCGTGCGAGCTTTATAAGCGCCATTTCGTAAATCACGCGCGGCGACTTTACCCACTTTGCCTCGGCCTGCGCCTCGCTAAGCAGCGAAGCCGCGTTTGAGAGCTTTTCAAACGTCAGCTTTTCCGACTGCGACTTAAGCTTTACAATCTCGTCCTCGCTGTAATCGAGCAGCGCCTCGGGTCTCTCGCTTACCTTAACCACAAGCAAATCACGAAAATGCTTAATTAAGGAGTCGATAAAAACCTTTAAGTCCCTGCCGTCGGAGATTACCGATTGAAGAGTTGAAAGTATATCGTCAACATCGTGCGCGATAACCGCGTCGGTTATATGGAAAAGCGAGTCGGCTGTCGATATGCCCAAAGTCGCCGTTATGTCCGAGGCTGTTATCGTATTGCCGCACGCGGATATAACGCGTTCCAAAATACTCAGACCGTCTCTCATCGAGCCGTCGGCGAGCCTCGCGAGAAGCTCGTATGCCTCGTCGGTTATATCGTAACCGTCGCCGTGGGCTATTTCTCTCATACGGAGGATTATGTCCGAGGGCTTTATACGCTTAAAGTCAAAACGCTGACAGCGCGACAAAATCGTCTGCGGAACCTTGTGCGCCTCGGTTGTGGCGAGGATAAATATAACGTGTTCCGGAGGCTCCTCAAGCGTTTTTAAGAGCGCGTTGAAGGCGCTGTTGGTAAGCATATGCACCTCGTCAATAATGTATACGGTGTATTTTGCGGTTGAGGCGACATAGCGTATGTCCTCGATTATCTCCCGCGCGTCCTCGACCTTGTTGTTGGAGGCGGCGTCTATTTCCTTAACGTCCATAACCGAGCCGTTGATTATGCCGCGGCACACCTCGCACTCGTTGCAGGGACTTCCGTCCCGCGGGCTGAGGCAGTTTACGGCGCGGGAAAAGACCTTCGCGCAGGTGGTTTTTCCGGTGCCGCGCGTGCCGCAGAAGAGGTAGGCGTGACCGATTTTGCCTGTTAATATCTGGTTTTTAAGAGTTTTCGTGATGTGCGTCTGACCGACGATGTCCTCAAACACCATCGGACGCCATTTACGGTATATAGCCTGATGCTCCATAACGCGTTTCCTTCTGTTCTTAATCAAAAAAAGGCTCCGGCCGAGTTTTCCGCAACACATCAAAAGCACCGCTTATTGCTGCTTGGTTCCCCATCTGACAAGGTTCACGGGTTTCAATCGCGCGGGCTCG
>CAYVUD010000004.1:11615-32053 GCA_964454725.1 uncultured Lachnospiraceae bacterium | reverse complement strand
TTTCCGAAGCGTTTGACTGCGACGTAGAGTGGGACGGGGACGCCAAAACGGTAACCATTGCCTCCTCGCCCGAACCGACCGTCGAACCCACCGCAACTCCGGCAACGCCAAAGCCCCAAAGCTTAGGCGGCGGCTCGTCCGGCAGCCGCCCGTCAAAAAATACTCCATCACCCGAACCGACCGCGCCGGTAAACAAAGCGGTATCGTTTGAACAGGGACTTTTGGAGCGAATGACAGACGAGGAAAACTATATGATTTCGCCGTTCTCGGTAAAAATGGTACTCGCTATGGCGGCGAACGGAGCCGACGGGGACACTAAACAGGAAATACTCGACGCTCTCGGCATCGACGACTTAAACGAATTTAACGAGTACATACAGTCGTTTACGGAATACATAAAAAAAGCGGCTCAAATCAACGACGGCGAGGAGGGCAACCGGCAGCTCCCCGTATTCGAGGTCGCCAACTCCATATGGATTAACCGCGATTACGGCGGTGTTTCTCCCGACACGGCATTTTCCGACAGCTTCTCAAAAATCATAGCCGACTGCTACGGCGGCGAGAGCGGAGTAGTCGGAAACGACGATAAGACCTCGACCATAAACGGCTGGGTAAACGAAAAGACCCGCGGCAAAATTCCCGAGCTTATAGACGACGATACCGATTTTCTCGCCGCGCTCATAAACGCGATATATATGAAAGCGCAGTGGAGCGCGCCGTTTGACGAGGGCGCGACAAAACCGGATACCTTCACCGACCGTAACGGCAAGGAGTCGCAAATCGATTTTATGCACAAAACCGGCTACTACAGCTATTACGCCGACGACGAGATACAGCTTATCGAAATACCGTACTACGGCGGACTGAGTATGTACGCGGTTCTGGGCGACGCGTCGAAGTTTTTCGACGTGAGAGGCGAAACCGAAAGCGCGTACGTTTCGCTGAGCCTTCCGAAATTCAAGACCGAAACGAAGCTGAATTTTAACGACATTTTAAAGGATATGGACGTCGTAACCGCGTTTTCAAAAACCGACGCGCGGTTCCCGACTATGCTAAGTCCCGCGCCGGAATTTTTGTGGCTCGATTACGTAATTCAAAAGACGTATATAAGCGTTGACGAAAACGGTACCGAAGCCGCCGCCGTAACGATGGGCGGAATGGCGGGCGCGGGCGCGAAACCGCCCGAGCCTGTGGAATTTAAGGCGGACAGACCGTTTACGTATTTTATAACCGACGACGAGACCGGTCAGATATTCTTTATGGGCGAATACGCCTACGCGGAATAATTAAAAAGGAACAGGCTACCCCTGTTCCTTTTTCGGTTTCGCCGGAGTAACGTAAACCGTGTTGTACCTATCATAAATCACCATACCGGGCTTCGCGCCGTTCGGCTTTTTGACGTTTTTTATCCGCGTATAATCGACCGGCACCTGCGAGGACTCGCGCGCCTTGGAATAATACGCCGCCAGCTCCGCCGCCTCGCGCACGGTCGTGTCGGGCACGTCCTTCTCAAGCCCTAATTTTATAACCGTATGCGAGCCGTGAATATTCTTCGTATGGAACCACATATCCGACGAATTTGCGAACCTCAGCGTCAGATAATCGTTTTGCGTATTGTTCCTGCCGACGTAAATGTCAAACCCGTCGGACGACACGAAATGAAGCGGCTTTTGCGACGGCTGCTTTTGCTTTTTCGGATTGGTTTTGCGGTTTAAATATCCCTCGTTTACAAGCTCCGCGCGTATCGCGCTCAAATCCGCGTCCGTCTCCGAATTTTCGACCGCCGAGAGCGTGCTTTCCAGATACTCCAGCTCCGCGCGGCTCGCCTCAATCTGCTTGGCGGCTTCCGTTTCGGCTGTTTTTGCCTTGGCGTACTTTTTATAATACCTCTGCGCGTTCTGCGATGGCGTGAGCGAAACGTCCAACGGAATTTTCACGACCGACGGCGGATTTTCGAGGTAATTTTCCGCCTCGACCTCCTTCATACCCGTTTTTATTTTATAAATATTCGCCGTGATTAAATCGCCGAAAGCCTTGTACTTATCCTTATTTTCCGCGTCAGTGACGGTGCGCTCGAGAATAACCAGCTTTTTCGCGGCTCTCTCGATACCGTTATTTAAAAGCTTGGTCAGATCCGCGCTCTTCTGCCTCATTCTCTCGCGCGTGTCGCGCGTATTGAAAAACGCGTCAATGAGCGCGCTCATCGACGAAAACCTTGTAACCTCGGCAATATCCTCGTACTGCTTAATTTCGACCGCGCTGAAATCAACCGCCTTGCCCGTTGCCTTTTCCGTGATCATACACGGGCAGAATTTATTTTCCAAAACCGCCTCCGCCAGCTTCAGAAGCTCGACCTTAACGGCGCTCTGCTTGTTTGTGTTAAGCTCCCGCGCCATAACGTCCGCGCGCCGCGTCGCGCGGTAGACGACCTCGCGCGCCGTCAGAGGACTTATTCCCGCGACCGCGTTTAAAACAGCCTTGTCCGCGCGGACGGGCTTTGAAAAATCGATTACCGTGTCGGCGGTAATATCGATTAAATCAACCTTGTCCTGCGGCGGGGGCGGAACGTAGGCAAGCGAGGGCAGAACCTGACGAACCGAGCTTACGGTAAAATCAACGTGCTTAATGCAGTCAAGTATTTTCATATCGCTGTTGGCGAGAATTATATTCGAGCGCCGTCCCATAATCTCGATTATCAGGTACTTGACCGTCAAATCGCCCAGCTCGTCGTAGCTCTCTATTGAAAATTTAACTATCCTCTCAAAGCCTATCTGTTCGACCGCCGTAATTTTTCCGCCGCCGATATGCTTCCTCAGAAGCATACAGAACATCGGAGCCGTAAGCGGATTTTTCTTCGCGCTTTCCGTAAAATGTATTCTCGGATTCGCGGAGCTTGCCGAAATAACAAGCTTAAAGCTGTCCGTAAAAGTACGCGCCGAAACGGTGATTTCGTCCTTTTCGGGCTGATGTATTTTGTCTATCCTGCCGTTTACAAGGCGGGAATTAAGCTCGCTGACAAGGCAGCGAACCGCCAAAGCGTCCATAGCCATTTCGTTTCCTCCAAACTCCGTATTTTATCCTATATCCGCTATTTTAACATATATTTGAAAAAAAATCAAAAAATTTTTCAAAAACTGTATGCAATTTGAAAATTATGTGTTATAATAAAAAAGATAATGGGTATGTTGCGCCCGTAACTACATAAAAAAGGAGTTAAGAATGTTAAAGAGTATGACCGGCTACGGCCGATGCGAAACCGTAACGGAGGGAAAAAAGATACTTGTCGAGATAAAGTCCGTCAACCACCGTTTTTCGGACTATAATATCAAGGTTCCGCGCCACCTCGGTTTTCTCGAGGACAAAATGCGCCGGTACGCGTCGGAGCGCGTTACGCGCGGCAAAGTCGATATATACGTCGCCGTCGAGAACTACGATACCGCCGACTGCGACATAACGCTGAATACCGAGCTCGCGAAAAACTATATCGATGTTTTGCGCTCTCTTCGCGATAAGTTCGGACTTAAGGACGATATTTCCGTATCGAGCGTAGCTATGTATCCGGATATATTCAAAACCGAACGCCGCGAGGAGGACGAGGACGAGGTCTGGGCGGCGGTAAAGCCCGTAGCGGAGGAGGCGATGGACGCGTTTTCGGCTATGCGCTCGCGCGAGGGCGAGAGGATAGAAAAGGATTTAAGAGAGCGCGTAGCGTATATGAGAGAGCTTGCCGAGCGCATAGACGAGCGCTCGCCGCAGACCGTCGCGGAGTATAAGGATAAGCTTTACGCGAAAATCAAGGAGCTTCTCGAGGACAGGGATATAGACGAAGCGAGAATTTTAACCGAAGTCGCGATATTTGCCGACAAGGTTGCGGTAAACGAGGAAACCGTGAGGCTTTCGAGCCATTTCGAGGAGTTTTTCCAAATCCTCGACAGCGGCGAACCCGCGGGCAGAAAGCTCGATTTTCTCATTCAGGAAATAAACCGCGAGATTAACACCATAGGCTCCAAGGCGAGCGATATAGAGATAGCCAAAACTGTCGTTACACTGAAGGGCGAAACGGAAAAGCTCAGAGAGCAGATACAGAATATCGAATAGGTGAGGGAAATGAAACTTGTAAATATAGGCTTCGGGAATATGGTTGCCGCCGAACGCGTAATAACCGTCGTAAGTCCCGAGTCCGCGCCGATAAAGCGCGTAATCCGCGAGGCGGAGGATAACGGCTCGCTTATAAACGCCACCTACGGGCGGCGCACACGCTCCGTTATCGTAACCGACTCGGGGCATATTATATTGTCGGCTCTGCAGCCCGAAACAATATCGGGACGGCTCAGCGGCGAGGAAACCGAATAAAATCATTCGGAGAAAGGACTGATTGCCAAATGAGGGGAATACTCTTCGTGATGTCCGGACCGTCCGGAACGGGCAAGGGAACGATATGCGCGGAGCTTCTTAAAAAAGAGGACATATATCTTTCCGTTTCAAGCACCTCGCGCGGGATACGCAAGGGCGAGGTGGACGGCGAAACGTATAACTACACCGACCGCGCGGGCTTCGAGGAAATGATTAAAAACGGCGAAATGCTCGAATACGCCGAATACAGCGGCAACTATTACGGCACGCCGAAAAAAGCGGTTGAGGATATGCTTTCCTCCGGACGCAGCGTTCTTTTGGAGATTGAGGCTCAGGGCGCGATGAAGGTCAAGGCGGCTTTCGCGGACGCGGTTTTGGTATTTGTGCTGCCGCCGTCGATAGAGGAACTCAAAAAACGGCTTACCGAGCGCGGCAGAGAAACCGAAGAGGAGATTGCGAGGCGGCTCGAAGCCGCCAAATGGGAGCTTACCCAGGCGGATAAATATAACTACAGAGTAATAAACGACGATTTGGACAAATGCGTAAATGAGGTCGCGTCTATCCTGCGTAAAGAGGTTTCGGAACGCGGCTTTGTAGATAAATTATTAAAAGAACTAAATAAAAATCTGGAGGTATAAGACAATGATGATAAAACCGGGAATTACAGAGCTTTCAAAATGTGTTGACAGCCGCTACACGCTCGTTATAATGGCGGCGAAGCGCGCGAGAATGTTGGGCGGACACGACAGCGAGGAGAGCTTTGAGATAGACTACGAGAAGGAAAAGGAAAAGCCCGTTTCCGAAGCCGCGAGAGAAATAGCCGAAGGCAAAATCGGCTATGTCCGCTCGGAGGCGATCGTTCGCGCCGAGGAATGGGAGGCGGAAAAAACCGCGGCAATTCACTCGCTTTCAAGCTCCGAAAACGAGAGCGGCGAAGAAAACGAGAGCGCGGAAGAAAACGAGAGCGCGGAAGAAAACGAGGAAAGCGCGGAAGCAGAGGAAAACACTGCGGAATAACGGTGATTTGATTGATTGCGAAAATTATTGTTGACAATCCGTCAAAGGCGCTTGACAAGCCCTTTGACTATCTTGTTCCGGAGGATTTAAGGGACAAAATACGTATCGGGAGCCGCGTAATAGTTCCGTTTTCGTCCGGCAACGTCGAAACGGAGGGCTTTTGCGTCGGCTTTGCGGATAAGAGCGAGGGCAAAAAGCTCAAAACGATTATAAAGACGGCGAACGACACAAACGCGTTTGACGAAAAAATGCTTGAAACTATCGAGTGGATGAGGGAGCATTACATCGCGTCGTATCTCGAGATAATCCGCGCCGTTGTGCCGGCGGGAACGTCGGTAAAGAGCGAGGAGTGGATTATCCTTAACGACGCCGTTCCCGAACGCGCCAAAACCCGCGCCCAAATAATCGAGTACCTTTCCGATAACGGAGGCGGTATGGAAAGCGGCGCGCTGTATTCGATGTTTGAAACGGACATACGTCCTCAGATACGCGATATGATAAAAAAGGGCACGCTTTCCAAGGAGTACCGGCAGACTCAGAATATACGCGATAAAAAGGTTCGCGCGGCGCGTCTTACGGTATCCGCCGAAGCCGCGATGGAGGAAGCGGAAAAGCTTCTTAAAAAAGCGCCGGTGCAGTCTAAAATGCTTACGATTTTATCGGGCTGCGGCGTTATGACCACAGCCGATTTAAACCGCTTTTCCGGCGGAACGGGCAACGCGTCCGCCGCTCTTAACAAAAAAGGACTTATCGAGTTTTTCGATATGGTAATAGAGCGCGACCCGTTCGCGCAAAAGCATATAAAAAAGACCGAGAGCCTTGTCCCGACGGAGGAACAGGCGGCGGCGATAAACGCGATAACCGAGTCGCTTAAGGACTCGAAAAGCGTTACATATCTGCTGCGCGGAGTGACGGGAAGCGGAAAAACCGAGGTCTTTATGCAGACGATAGAAAACGCGCTGGAGCTGGGAAAGACGGCTCTGGTGCTTGTGCCGGAAATTTCTCTTACGCCGCAGATGGTGTCGCGGTTTCTCTCGCGCTTTTCGGGACGCGTCGCCGTGTTTCACAGCGGACTTTCTATGGGCGAGAGATACGACCAGTGGAAAAAAATCAAGGACGGCGGCGCGGACATCGTAATAGGCGCGAGAAGCGCCGTTTTCGCGCCGCTTAAAAATATAGGAATAATCATAGTTGACGAGGAACACTCCGACACGTATAAATCCGAAATGTCTCCGCGCTATCACGCCAGAGAGGTGGCACAGTTCCGCGCGAAGCAGTACGGCGCGGCGCTTGTCCTCGCCTCGGCTACTCCGTCGGTGGAGAGCAGCTACAAGGCGGGCATAGGCGAATATAAGCTCCTCACAATGGATAAGAGGTATAACCTGAATAAAATGCCCGATATAGCCATAGCCGATATGCGCGGCGAATTGGCGAACGGCAACAAGAGTATGTTTTCAAAGCTCTTGTATAACGAGATAGGAAAGAATTTGGAGCGCGGCGAGCAGACGATACTGTTTCTGAACAGACGCGGTTTTTCGACGTTTGTTTCGTGCCGAAGCTGCGGCTACGTAGCCGAGTGTCCCAACTGCAACATATCGCTTACGTATCATAAATACGGCGACAGCCTAAAATGCCACTACTGCGGGTATACCATACCAAACTATACCGTATGCCCCGTATGCGGCAGCTTGTATATACGTTATTTCGGCGGCGGCACGCAGAGGGTCGAGGAGGAAATAAACCGGCTTTTCCCCGACGCGTCCACCATACGTATGGACGTGGACACGACCGAGCGCAAGCAGTCGCACGAGAAAATTTTGGAACGCTTCGACAAGGAGAAAATAGATATACTTATCGGCACGCAGATGGTTTCCAAGGGACTTGACTTTGAGAATGTGACGCTTGTGGGCGTGATAAGCGCGGACACGATGCTTCATATAAACGATTTCAGGAGCCGCGAGCGCACGTTCGCGCTTTTGGAGCAGGTTTCGGGCAGAGCGGGCAGAGGCGATAAGGCGGGAAGAGCCGTTATTCAGACCTACAGCCCCGATAACGACGCGGTAGCGCTTGTTAAGACGCACGACTATATGACGTTTTATAACAGCGAGATAGCCGAAAGACGGCTTATGAACTACCCGCCGTTTTGCGAAATAATAAGCGTGCGGTTTCAGGGCGCTTCGCAGACTCTTGTGCCGCAGACGGCTAAATTTTTCTTAAAGCAGCTCGGCAAAATGGGAACTCTTAAACAGAAAATTCAGATTTTGGGACCCGTGCCCTCGGCGGTATCGAAAATAAAAAACAAGTACCGCTGGCAGATACTGATAAAATGCGAAAACGGCGACGAGCTGAACGAAATATTTCTGAACGCCGCGGACGCTTGCAGAAAAAACAAAAATTACAGGGAAACCTCGGTAATAATAGATAAAAATCCGAACATTATATATTAAGCGCGTCCGCGTATTCGCCGGTTTTCAATCGGCAAATCGGCTTTGCGCGGGCATACCTTGGAAAGCGGGAGACTTTAAAATGGCGATAAGACAGATAAGAACAAAGGGTGATGAAATTCTTTACAAAAAGTGCAAGCCCGTAAAGAATTTCGACGAAAGACTGCATATTCTTCTGGACGATATGTACGAAACAATGCAGAAATACGAAGGCGTGGGACTTGCCGCGCCGCAGGTGGGAATTTTAAAGCGCGCGGTGGTTATAGACGTCGGCAACGGGAAAATCGAGCTTATAAATCCCGAGATAATCGAGGAGAGCGGAAAGCAGATAGGAAGCGAAGGGTGTCTGAGCGTCCCGAAGGTGTTCGGCGAGGTTGAAAGACCAAACAGAGTAACCGTAAAGGCTCAGGACAGAAACGGAAAATGGTTCAAGGCGACGGGCGAGGAGCTTTTGGCGCGCGCGTTCTGCCACGAGGTGGAGCATCTGGAGGGCAAACTGTTTCTCGACCGCGTAATAAGATTTGTGGACGAATAATACCGCTTTAGCGCGCTTTAAGAGCGTTATCGGTTAAAGCGCGCTTGCGGTTCGGAATTTAATGAAAGGATTTTCGGTCTATGAAAATATTGTTTATGGGAACGCCCGATTTCGCGTCCGTTTCGCTTCAGGCTCTTATCGACGCGGGATACGGCGTTGTCGGAGCGGTGTCGCAGCCGGATAAGCCCAAGGGCAGAGGTCATAAGCTTATGCCGACCGAGGTCAAGGTCACGGCGGAAAACGCGGGAATTAAGGTATATCAGCCCGAAACGCTTAAAAACGGCGAGCTTCGTCCCGTTCTCGACGAGCTTAGACCCGATTTAATCGCGGTCGCGGCTTACGGCAGGATTTTGCCGGAATACGTTATAAATTATCCCGAATACGGCTGTATAAACGTACACGCATCGCTCCTGCCGAAATACCGCGGAGCCGCGCCCATTCAGCGAGCCGTTATAAACGGAGATAAAACGACCGGCGTTACGACGATGAAAATGGAAAAGGGTCTTGACACGGGCGATATGCTTTTAAGAGCCGAAACGGAAATAGGCGAGTACGAAACGGCTGAGGAGCTTTTTAAACGTCTCGCGAAAATCGGCGGAGAGCTTCTCGTAAAAACCGTCGAGGGACTGGAAAAGGGAAATATAACCCCGATACCGCAAAATCACGACGAAGCGACGTGGGCGCCGATGATAACGAGAGAAACGGGGAAAATAGACTGGACGAAATCTCCCGGGGAAATTTGCAAATTAATCTGCGGTATGAATTCTTGGCCGCTGGCGCAAACTCTTTACAAGGGAGAAACGCTCAAAATCGCCGAGGCGGTTATCGCCGGCGATACGAAAAACAAAAACGCGAAATGCGGAGAGATTTTATCTCTCGACAAGGGAAAAGGACTTAAGGTCGCCGCGGGAAACGGAGCGGTCTATATTAAAACCGCTCAGTTTTTCGGAAGCAGGAGAATGAACATAGAGGACTACGCGAGAGGACACGATATAGAAATCGGAGCGATTCTCGGATAGGGTAAATTTCGTGAAAGGGAGTTAATGATTATGTTTTACTACGACTCGACATACGTTCTGGTAATTATAGGCTTTTTGCTGACGCTTTTCGCTTCGTTCGGAGTTAAGGCGACATTTAACAAATACGATAAGATAACCAATTCGCGGGGCTACACGGGAGCTTCGGCGGCGAGAAAAATTCTTGACGCGAACGGACTGCACAGCATAAGAATAGAACACGTTCAGGGCAATCTCACCGACCACTACAGTCCCAACGAAAACGTCATAAGACTTTCCGACGCGACGTATAATTCGGAGTCTGTCGCGGCGATAGGCGTCGCGGCGCACGAATGCGGTCACGCGGTACAGCATCAGGTTGGATATTTGCCGATAAAAATCAGGAACGGAATAGTTCCGGCGGTAAATCTCTGCAATCAGCTTTCTATGCCTGTGTTTTTAATAGGACTTATTTTGGGAATTGGCAAGCTCGCGCTTTTGGGCGCGGTGCTGTTCGGAGCCGTTTTGATTTTTCAGGTTGTGACTCTGCCTACCGAAATAAACGCGTCGAGAAGAGCGTTGAAAACTCTTTCCGACTCGTATATGCTTGAGGGCGACGAGCTGAAGGGCGCGAGGAAAACTCTCACCGCGGCGGCTATGACGTATGTCGCGGCGGTGGCGTCTACGGCTTTGCAGTTTTTGAGATTGCTTACTCTCGCGAACAGGAGAAGAAGGTGAACGCCCGTGAAATCGCTCTTAAAGCAATATATTCGGTGGAATTTGAGGGCGCGTATTCCAATATGGCTCTGAAAAAATCGCTTGCGGACCGTGATATTTCGGACGCTGACAAAAGGCTTATAACAAATATCGTCTACGGTGTGATAAGCCGCAAGCTGACGCTCGATTACGTTATATCCAAGCACTCGAATATCAGGCTCAAAAAAATCTCCAAATATAATCTGATAATTCTTCGTATGGGACTTTATCAGATTATGTATATGGATAAAATACCCGAAAGCGCGGCGGTAAACGAAAGCGTAAAGCTCGCGAAAATCTATTCAAAACGGTCCTCGGGGTTCGTAAACGGTGTTTTAAGGAGCTGTCTGAGGGAAAAAACGGAAATTCCGAAGGACGATTTGTCGGTTAAATATTCGTTCCCGAAATGGCTCTGCGACAGGTGGGAAGCGGATTTCGGGCGTTCGTTTACGGAGGAGCTGATGGCGGCTTTGTGCAAAACGCCGAAGCTCACTTTACGCGCGAATACGCTTAAAATAACCCCCGAAATGTTAAAAAAAACGCTCGATAAGAGGGGTTTAAACCCCGTTTTGAACAAATTTTCAATCGAGTGCGACGGCTTTGACGTCGCTATGGACAATTTGTACAAAAACGGATATTACACGCCTCAGGACAGAGCCGCCTCCGAAACGGCGTTGGCTCTCGAGCCGAAAAAGGGCGACACGGTGATAGATATGTGCGCCGCGCCCGGCGGAAAGACGACGCACATCGCCGAGCTTATGGAAAACGAGGGCGAAATTCTCGCCTTTGACATATACGAACACAAGATAAAATTAATCGAGGAAAACGCCAAGCGTCTCGGAATAGACATAATAAAGGCGAGAATCGCCGACGGGACGGTTTTCGATAAATCGCTCGAGGGAACGGCGGACAGAGCGCTTTGCGACGCGCCCTGCTCCGGACTTGGCATAATCAGGCGCAAGCCGGACATAAAATGGAACGGGGAGATGACCGCCGCGCTTAATAAAATACAGAAAGCGGTTCTCGAAAACGGCGGACGGTACGTAAAGAACGGCGGAATACTGGTTTATTCCACCTGCACCGTGGACAGACGCGAAAACGAGGATATAACATCTGAGTTTCTGGCGAGGCACAGCGAGTTTGAAAAGGCGTTTGAAAAGACGTTTTATCCCAACATTGACGGGACGGACGGGTTTTATATATGCAAGATGAAAAAGCGCGCGTAAATACCGGAGAGAAGGCTATGATCGATTTAAAGGATTTTGAATATGAAGAGCTTGAGGAGTTTCTCGTTTCGCGCGGCGAGAAGAAATTCCGCGCGGAACAGATTTTCTCGTGGCTGCACAAGGGCGTTACGTCGTATGACGAGATGACGAACCTCTCGAAAGCGGCGAGGGATACGCTAAAGGAAGTAAGCCGTGTTTCGACGCTTAAAATACGAGAGAAGTATGTTTCGAGGCTTGACGGCACAGTCAAATATCTGTTTGAGCTTCCCGACGGCAACTGTATAGAAAGCGTCGTTATGCGCTATCATCACGGACTTACGATATGTATTTCGAGTCAAGTCGGCTGCCGTATGGGCTGCCGCTTCTGCGCCTCGACGATAGGCGGACTTCGCCGCAGTCTTACCGCGGGCGAGATACTAAATCAGGTGATATTCGCCCAAAAGGACATCGGAGAGAGGATTTCAAATATCGTTATAATGGGAATAGGCGAGCCGCTCGACAATTACGCAAATATTATAAAATTTCTCCATAACGTAAACTGTGAGAAGGGAATAAATATAGGCTACAGGCATATAACGCTCTCCACCTGCGGAATAGTTCCGGCGATTTATAAGCTCGCGGAGGAAGGACTCCCGATCACGCTTACGGTGTCGCTTCACGCGCCGAACGACGAGATAAGAGATAAGATAATGCCGATAAACCGCAAATACAAAACAGACGAGCTTCTTAAAGCGTGTAAAGAGTACGTTAAGGCGACGGGCAGACGGCTGAGCTTTGAATATTCATTAATTCACGGCGTAAACGACAGCGAGGAAAACGCCGCGGAGCTTGCGAAACGAATAAAGGGACTTCACGCGCACGTGAACCTTATACCGGTAAACAGGGTCGAGGAGCGCGATTTCAAGAAGGGAAGCGCGGAGGATATAAGAAAATTTCGGGAAAAGCTTACGCAAATGGGCGTAAACGCGACGGTTCGCAGAGAATTGGGCGCGGATATTTCAGCTTCTTGTGGACAACTGAGAAAAAAGGTGTTATAATAACAGCGGTACGCAAAAAGCAGCTTCCAAGCCGCGCTTTTTCGCGATAAGCATAATTGCTCACGACGCGGGCAATTTCTTATAAGATAAAAAATAAAAAAGAAAGGGGTGGTTTAATGCGGTTCGGAGCTGTAACCGATATAGGATTGCACAGGAAAATCAACGAGGACAATTACTATCTTAGGGAAAACGGCTTGTTCCCGTATGCCGTAGTAGCGGACGGAATGGGCGGACATCAGGCCGGCGAGGTCGCGAGTATGATGGTCGTGGATATTATCACAAATCATCTCGAGAAAAATCTCGATCCGAGCATAAACTATGTTGAAGCCGGCGAGGTTATACGGCAGGCTTTTGTCGCGGCGAACAGCATAATATACACCTACGCGAAAAATCATTACAAGATAATGGGTATGGGAACGACGGCTACGCTGTCGATGATCTATCAGGATAAGGTCATAACCGCCCACGTGGGAGATTCGCGCTCGTATATGATAAGCGCGAAGGAAATAAAACAGATAACAAAGGATCACTCTTATGTGCAGGAGCTTGTATCGAGAGGCGAGATAAGCGCCGAGGCCGCCAAAAATCACCCGAAGAAGAACTACATAACGCGGGCGATGGGCGCGGAGGAGACAGTTAAGGTAGACATCACAATAAAACCGTACAGCGGGGAGAAGATACTCCTATGCTCGGACGGACTTACAAATTTCGCGGAGGACGAGGAAATAAAAGATTATATAAACAGCGCAAGCACTTTGCAGGAGGGCGCGGAGGCGCTCGTTAAGCTGGCGAATGAACGCGGCGGCAGAGATAATATAACGGTTGTGGTGTTGGAAAAGGAGACTAACGATAATGAACAGTGATAATTTAGTGAATGTAACGCTTGGAAATAGATACGAAATACTCGAAAAAATAGGAACGGGCGGTATGGCGACCGTTTACAAGGCAAAGGACAATCTCTTGAACCGCTTCGTCGCGATTAAGGTTTTAAGGGACTCTCTGGAGGGCGAAAAGCAGGTCGTTTCAAACTTTATCAAGGAGGCGCAGTCGGCGGCGAGTCTCGCGCACAACAACATTGTTTCCGTTTTCGACGTCGGCGAGGAGGACGGACTGAATTATATGGTTATGGAGTATGTTGACGGCATAACGCTTAAGGCATACATAAAGGAGAAGGGCGCTCTGCCGTGGCAGGAGGCGTGCGATTTCGCCATACAGATAGGTCAGGGCATTAACGAGGCGCATCTGCAAAATATCATTCACCGCGATATTAAGCCGCAGAATATCCTTATGACGAAGGACAAGGTTTTAAAGGTCACCGATTTCGGCATAGCGAAGGCGGTCGCGTCGGAGACGACGGTAGTCGGCGGTACGGCGCTGGGAAGCGTGCATTACATCTCGCCGGAGCAGGCAAGAGGCGGCTTTACCGACGCGAGAAGCGATATATATTCGCTCGGAATAGTTCTGTACGAAATGCTTACCGGAAAGGTTCCGTTTGACGGCGATACGGCTGTCGGCGTGGCGCTGATGCACCTTGAAAAGGAGCCGGTAAACGTAAGATGCGTCAATATGGAAATTCCCGCGGATCTGGCGTATGTGACGATGAAGGCGATAGCGAAGGAGCAGCGCGGACGTTATCAGAATTTGCAGGAGGTGCTTGACGATTTGCACGCTGTGCTTGCCGACGAGCCGCTCCCGAGCCGCGAGGCGCTCATAAACAGCGATGACAGTTCCGCCGGAGTTTCGGGCGAGACGCGTAAGATCGAAATACCCGAGGAAAAGCTTGCGGAGCCGGAGAAAAATATAGGCAGAACGAACAGGAAAAAGGTAAAGAAGAAAAAGAGCGCGGCGCAGAGAAAGGCTGACAGAACGGCGTCTGTTCTGGCGATTTCCACGGTCGCGGTTATAATTCTTGTCGCGCTCGGCGCGTTTTTCCTCAGAACCTCCTCGAAGGAGGCGGTCGTGCCGGATTTGTCGAATATGACCATAGAGGAAGCGGAAGCGGCGCTCAAGGACGCGGGTCTGACGCTTTCGGACAGTATGGAATACTCGCTTTCCGATACGGTCGAGGAAAACAGAATCATATCTCAGGACCCGCTGCCGAAAGAGCTTTTGGCGAAGGGCGAGGCGGTCAAGATAATAGTTTCGATAGGCGCGTCGGGCGGTAATATACCGGTTCCGGACGTAACGCAGAAAACCTCCGAGGAGGCGATCGCGGCTATCATTGACGCGGGACTCAATTATACCATAGTCGAGGAGTCCTCCATACTTGTGGAGGCGGGCAAGGTCATTCGCCAGACGCCCATAGCCGGCACAAAGCTTAACAAGGACGATACGGTAACGCTTCATATCAGCAAGGGCGCGGCGGAGGACGAAACGGCGAACGCGGGAAGAGTTTCGGCTCCAAGCCTTATCGGTTTAAGCCGCGATCAGGCGGAGTCGTCTCTCGCGGCGAACGGACTGAGCCTCGGTACGGTGACGAGAAAGGCCTCGTCCTCGCCGGAGGGTACGGTTATTTCGCAGAGTCCGTCGATAGGAAAGATGGTTGAGAGAGGCTCGTTTGTAAGCGTCGTACTGTCAAGCGGCAACGAGTCGAGTACGCAAACGGTTTCGGAGCAGGAAAACGAGCAGGAGTCCGAGCAGGAGAGCGAGCAGCAGACTGAAGAAAACGAATACGAATACGAAACGAATACGGAAACGGGCGGCGGCTCCGACGAGGGTTCGAGCGGCGGCGAGGAGGTTTCTCAGGGAAATTCGTCGAGGACGTTCACCGTTAAGATACCCGACGCCGCCGACGATACGGTCGAGGTCGAGGTCGTAGCCGACGGCAGAACGGTTTACAGCGGAGTCCATTCAAAGGACGAGGGTTCCGTGTCGGTTCAGATAAGCGGTTCCGGCTCGATGTCCGTTCAGGCGTATATCGACGGCTCGAAGGTCAGCGACAAGGTAATAGATTTTGACTAAATGACGGGAATAATAATTAAAGGTATCGGCGGCTTTTACTATGTTAAAGCCGCCGACGGCAATATTTACGAATGCAGGGCGCGCGGAATTTTCCGCAAGGAGCGCGTAACGCCTATGATAGGCGACAGGGTTCGCATCGAGGTAAAGGACGGCGGGGGCAGCGTTACGGCGATAGAGCCTCGGACTAACGCGCTTGCGCGTCCGCCGGTCGCGAATATCGACACGCTGGTGCTGGTGGTCGCG
The DNA here is from genome assembly GCA_964454725.1 of uncultured Lachnospiraceae bacterium. GTDB lineage: Bacteria > Bacillota > Clostridia > UBA1381 > UBA1381 > JALEPO01. Next base: position 16,486 of record CAYVUD010000004.1, on the reverse strand, counting down.
GCGGCATCGCCCGAGCCGAATTTGTTTCTGCTGGATAAAATGCTCGTAAACGCGCGGATAAACGGTATAGAGCCCATTATTTGCGTTAATAAGACCGATTTGGCGAAGAGGGACGATTTGGCTGAGATTTACCGCTGTTACAAAAGTGTGAGCGTGTGCGCCGAGCTTAACGAGGGGCTTGACGCGCTTACGGCTCTTATACGCGGCAAGGTTTCGGCGTTTTCGGGACTGAGCGGAGTCGGGAAGTCGAGTATACTCAATCTTATAACGAATAACGAAATGGAAACGGGTTCGGTTTCGGAAAAAATTCAGCGCGGACGGCATACGACGCGCCACGTTGAGCTTTTGGAGCTTAAGGACGGCGGGTTCGCGCTCGATACGCCCGGGTTCAGCTCGCTCGAGATTGAGGGAATAAAAGCGGACGAGCTTCAGGACTGCTTTCCCGAAATGTCCGGAGTTAAAAACGACTGCCGTTTCAGGGGCTGCTCGCATATAAACGAGCCGGACTGCGCCGTTAAAGCGCTTTTGGAGTCGGGGGAGCTGGCAAAGTCGCGATACGAAAGCTATAAAGAGCTTTACAATACATTAAAACAGATAAAGGAATGGGAAAAGAAATGATACTTTCACCGTCTATTTTAGCGGCGGATTTCGGGATCCTGGCGAAACAGATAAAAGAAGCCGAAAACGCCGGAGCGCCTTGGCTTCATATTGACGTTATGGACGGGCATTTTGTGCCGAATATGAGCTTTGCTATGCCGGTCATTAAGTCTATCCGCAAGTACACGGATATGTTTTTTGACGTGCATTTAATGATAGAAAAGCCGGAAATATATATTGACCGCTTTATCGACTCGGGCGCGGACGGCATTACGTTTCACGCCGAGGCCGCGGACGATATTGACGGCTGTATCGAGCTGATACGGAAACGGCATAAGCAGGTCGGTATCTCGATTTGCCCCGACACTCCGCTCGACGTGATTTTGCCGTATATCGGCAAGGTCGATATGGCGCTTTTAATGACGGTTTACCCGGGCTACGGCGGTCAGAAGTACATAACGAAGGTAAACGATAAGATCCGCGCGCTGCGCGAAAAAACGGGTCCCGACTTTAAAATTCAGGTTGACGGCGGAGTTACGGAGGAAAATATAGACGAGATCTTGGCGGCGGGCGCTAACGTAATCGTCGCGGGTACGGCTGTGTTTGGCGGCGATATTGCGGAGTCGGTCAAGAGGCTTACGAGATGAGAGCGGTTATTATAGGCGGCGGCGAGATACGCGACGCGGAATATATACGGTCGAAACTCCGTCCGGACGATTATATTATATGCGCCGACGGCGGGTACGACAGAGCCGTAAGGCTTGGCGTTTCGCCCGATATTACAGTCGGGGACTTTGACTCGATTTCCAAGCCGCCAAAGGGCGCGGAGACGATACGATACCCCGCGAGAAAGGATTTTACCGACGGCGAGGCGGCGGTCGATTACGCGGTTGAGCGCGGGTTCGACGAGGTTTTGCTGCTCTCTATGACGGGCGACCGCGCGGATCACACAATTACGGATATTCTGCTTCTTACGCGGTGCAAATCGGGCTGTCTTATCGACGATAACAACGAGATTTATCTGCTCAGGGACAGCGTCGCGGTGCGCGGCAAAATCGGCGATACGGTTTCTGTCGTGCCGATAGGCGGCGACCTTGAGGGCGTGACGACGGCGGGTCTGGAGTATCCGCTCAGCGGCGAGACGCTGTTTTTCGGTACGGGCAGGGGCGTCAGCAACATTATGACCGCTCCGGTCTGCTCCGTTACGGCGAAAAAGGGCTTGGGACTTATTATAAAGGTGAGGAATGTATGATTTATCTTGACAACGCGGCGACAACGAAGCCGTCCGCGGCGGCGGTTGAGGCGATGGTTTCGGCGGCGAAACGGTTCGGCAACCCGTCGTCGCTGCACGGACTGGGGCTTGAGAGCGAAAAGCTTGTTGAAAAAAGCCGTTCGGATCTGGCGGAGATACTCGGCGTCGATAAAAAGACGCTTTATTTTACGTCGGGCGGCACGGAGTCCAACAATACCGCGGTTTTCGGCGCGGCGTACAGCCGCGCGCGGCTCGGACGGCACATTATAACGACGAAAATAGAACACCCGTCGGTTTTGGAGTGCTTTAAACGCCTTGAAACGGAAGGTTTCGAGGCGACGTACCTGACTCCGGACGCGGACGGACGTATAAGCCTTGACGAGCTTGAGAGCGCCGTCAGGGAGGACACCACGCTTGTGAGCGTTATGCACGTAAATAACGAAACGGGCGTTATTCAGCCGGTTTCGGAAATAAAGCCGCTTATGAAGAAAGCGCCGAACGCGCTTTTGCACTGCGACTGCGTGCAGTCGTTCGGAAAAATCGACGTTAAGCCGAAAAAATGGGGCGCGGATATGGTTACGATAAGCGCGCATAAAATTCACGGGTTTAAGGGCGCGGGCGCGCTTTATATCGCGGGCGGCAAAATAAAGCCGCTTCTGTACGGCGGCGAGCAGCAGAACGAGGTGCGCCCCGGAACGGAAAACGTCGGCGGCATACTCGCGTTCGCGGCGGCGGCGCGTGAGTGCGAAATAGGAAGTCCGCATATGACGGAGCTGAGAAATTTGATGATAGAGCGGCTTTCGGCGATAGAAAACATAAAAATAAACGGTTCGGCGGAGTATAATTCGGGAAGTGTTCTGAATGTGTCGTTTGTCGGAATCAAGTCCGAGATACTCCTTCACGCGATCGAGGCGAGGGGCGTTTATGTTTCGACGGGGTCGGCGTGTTCGAGCCATAAGCCGCAGCCGAGCCGCGTCCTGACGGCGATGGGACTCTCTCCCAAGGAGATAGCGGGCGCGGTCAGGATCAGCTTCGACGAGACGACGGCGTTCGGCGAGGTTACGGAAGCGGCGGATATAATCGCGGAGGAAGTAAAAAACATAAGGCGGTATATGTGACGCTCCGCGCGGCTTTGCGGAGAAAAATTTAATGCTCGGAGGCAGGAATGAAGGAAGTTATTTTAGCCAAGTACGGCGAGATTATTTTAAAGGGCGGGAACCGTCCGAGGTTTGAAAGCATATTGATGAACAATATCCGCGACGCGATAAAAAATGTCGCCGAGACGAAGGCGAGATTGGCGCAGGCGACGGTGTATGTCGAGGTTTTCGACGAGGACAAAATCGAGCTTGTCGAGGAGCGTCTGGCGAAGGTGTTCGGAATTGTTTCGATAACGCGCGCCGCCGCGTGCGAAAAGGACGTTGAGGCTATCAAGGCGGCGGCGAAGGAGTATCTCAAAAACGATTTGACGGAGGGCGTAAGGTTCAAGGTCGAGGCGAAACGCTCCGACAAGCTGTTTCCGCTTACCTCGCCCGAGATTTGCCAAGAGGTCGGCGGTTACCTTGACGATGAGTTTCCGGTCATTGTAGACGTGCGTAATCCCGACGTTACGGTCAAGGTCGAGGTGCGCGACTTCGGCGCGTATATATATTGCGCCGAAAATAAAATCGCGGGACAGGGAGGTTTGCCGACAGGAACGGGGTCGAAGGCGACGCTGCTGCTGTCGGGAGGCATCGACAGTCCCGTCGCGGGACATATGATCGCGAAGAGAGGCGTGGAAATCGACGCGGTGAACTTTTTTTCGTTCCCGTATACGAGCGAGAGGGCGAAGGAAAAGGTTATCGAGCTTGCGTCGATATTGGCGCGGTATACGTCGAAAATCGATTTGTATATCGTGCCGTTTACCGAAATTCAGCTTCAGATACGCGATAAGTGTCCCGAGGAGCATATGACACTTGTGATGCGGCGGTTTATGATGCGTATCGCGGAGCGGCTGGCGAGAAAGAATAAGTCGCTCGCGCTTATAACCGGCGAGAGCGTCGGTCAGGTCGCGAGCCAGACGCTCGCGGCTTTAGACGTTACCAATTCCGCGGTGGATATGCCTGTTTTGCAGCCGCTTATCGGTATGGACAAGCAGGAGATAATAGACCGTTCGGAGGCGCTGGGCGCGTATGAGACGTCGATTTTGCCGTATGAGGATTGCTGTACGGTGTTTACACCGCGTCACCCGACGACTAACCCCAAACGGGAAAATATAGAAAAAAGCGAGAGAAGGCTCGACGCGGAGGTCCTAATCGAGGCGGCTCTGGCGGGCGTTGAGAAGATAGAGGTTTATCCGAAATAAGGAGGATTGGCGTGATTGGCGATATAGGCAAAATTAACGAAAGAGCCGTAAAGCGGCTTATAGAAAGAAAGCTTAAAATATCGGCGGCGGAGAGCTGCACCGGCGGTCTTTTTACGGCGTTTATAACGGACGTGGCGGGTTCGTCGGGAATATTGGAGGAAAGTATCGTCACGTACTCGAACGAGGCGAAAATGCGCGAGCTGGGCGTTAAATCGGAGACGCTGGCGTCGGAGGGCGCGGTGAGCGCCGAAACAGCGCGTCAGATGTGCGAGGGGATTTGCGGTCATACCGGCGCGGAGGTCGGCGTAGGCATTACCGGTATCGCCGGCCCCGACGGAGGTACGAGGGAGAAGCCGGTGGGCACGGTTTTTGCCGGCGTTTGCGTGAAGGGCGTGACGGAGGTCTTTGAGCTGCATATTAATGGGAGCAGGGAAGAGGTCAGAAAGGAAACGTGCAGAATCGTGTTTGAGAAGATTTTGGAGCGGATATAATGGTTTGGACCTTCCGCAACCGCTTGCGGGCGACCGCAAGGGTCGCCCCTACGTAATCGGCACAAGCCTTGCGGTCGGAGAAGAAGCGGGGTTTCGCGCGGCGGCGGGCGGCTTGCGGTTTTAGATATTATACTTCCGCTTGCGGGCGGATTTTTATTACGCGAAAAATTTTTTAAAAAAAGGCTTGCAT
>CAYVUD010000004.1:0-11515 GCA_964454725.1 uncultured Lachnospiraceae bacterium | reverse complement strand
CCGCTTGCGGGCGGATTTTTATTACGCGAAAAATTTTTTAAAAAAAGGCTTGCATTTTGTAAGAGTATAGTGTATAATGAAATCAGAAAACAGAACAGATGTTCGCTAAAATTATTTACAAATATTTAAACTTTAAGGAGAAAAGCTATGGCAAAAGCAGAAAAACAGGGTAAGCCCGCGGTTGTGAGGAAGGTTGACGAGGAGAAGAAAAAGGCTCTTGAATCGGTTTTTGAGGTTATCGAGAAGGAATACGGTACGGGAAGCATTATGAAGCTGGGCGACACGCGTACGGCGGAGGTTGACGCTATCCCCACGGGTTCGCTGATGCTTGACAAGGCTTTGGGAGTCGGCGGACTTCCCAGAGGCAGAGTCGTTGAGATTTTCGGCCCCGAGTCGTCGGGCAAGACGACGGTCGCTTTGCACGTTGTGGCGGAGGCGCAGAAAATGGGCGGAGAAGCGGCGTTTATCGACGCGGAACACGCGCTTGACCCCGTTTACGCGGCGAATATAGGCGTTGACATAGACAATTTAATCGTCGCGCAGCCCGACACGGGCGAGCAGGCTCTCGACATCGCCGAGGCGCTCGTAAGAAGCGGCGCGCTTGACGTTATCGTTATCGACTCGGTCGCGGCGCTTGTGCCGAAAGCCGAAATCGAGGGCGAAATGGGCGACGCGCACGTCGGACTTTTAGCCAGACTTATGTCGCAGGCGCTGCGTAAGCTTACCGCGATTATCGCGAAATCGGGAACGGTCGTTATATTTATAAATCAGCTCCGCGAGAAGGTGGGAGTTATATACGGAAATCCCGAGACTACGCCCGGCGGCCGCGCGCTTAAATTTTTCGCGTCGGTTCGCATAGACGTGCGCCGTCTGGAAGCGATTAAAAACGGTACGGAGTTCATCGGAAACAAGACGAGGGCGAAGGTCGTAAAGAACAAGGTCGCGCCGCCGTTTAAGGAGGCGGAGTTTGACATTATGTACGGTCAGGGCATCTCGAAGGAGGGCAATATCCTCGATGTGGCGGTCGATAACGGCATTATAAAGAAATCGGGCGCGTGGTTCAGCTATAACGGCGAGAAGATCGGTCAGGGCCGCGACAATGTGCGTAAATATATGCAGGAGAACAAGGAATTTACCGACGATATCGAGCGTCAGGTGCGCGAAATCTTAGGTATGGGAGTCAAGCACGAAATTCAGGAACCGATAGAAGAGAAATCGGTTGTAGAAATAGCTGAAAATGAGGATAAAAATAGCGGACTATAATACTATTTTTACTAAAATTTTCGCCAATATAAAAAAATCTATTGACGTAAAGTGTTTTTTCGGGTATTCTAATATATGTAAATAATCTTTGGTAATTGCATTTATAATAATGAATTTTAGACGAGGGGGCACTTTCTAATGGTTTCAAATGAAGTCACAGTTCAAAACTCGGTAGGTCTGCACGCAAGACCGGCGACGTTCTTTATTCAGAGAGCGAACGAGTTTAAGTCAAGCGTATGGGTTGAGAAAGACGAGAGACGCGTAAACGCGAAGAGTCTTTTGGGCGTGTTATCCTTGGGTATCGTAAAAGGCTCAAAAATCTCTATTATCGCGGACGGCAGTGACGAGGAGGAGGCTGTCAAGACTCTTGTAGCCTTAATCGAGTCTAATTTCTCGGAATAATTTAAAATCAAAATTTGCGGAATAACTCTACATAATTTTTATGTAGAGTTATTTCTGTTATGGGAGGCGGCAGAGTGTTTGATTTGGAGGAGGAGCTTAAAAATCTTCCCGAGGACCCGGGAGTTTATCTTATGCACGACGCCTCCGGCACGATAATCTACGTCGGCAAGGCGAAGATACTCAAAAACAGGGTCAGACAGTATTTTCGCAAGAACTCGAACCATACGCCAAAGGTTCTGGCGATGGTCGCGAATGTCGCGTATTTCGAGTATATAGTTACCGACTCGGAAACAGAGGCGCTGGCGCTCGAGTGCAATCTCATAAAGAAATACCGTCCAAAGTACAATATTCTCTTGAAGGACGACAAGCACTATCCGTATATTAAGGTCACGATAAACGAGGATTATCCGCGCGTTTTGAAGGTCAGACGGCTGCAAAAGGACGGCGCGAAGTACTACGGTCCCTACGTCAGCGAGTCAACCGTCAAGAACACGCTTGAAATTATACAAAAGCTGTTTTCGCCGCCGACCTGCCGCAGAAAGTTCCCGCAGGATATAGGCAAGGGGCGGCCGTGTCTTAACTATCATATAAATAACTGCTTCGCGCCCTGTACCGGCAAGGTCTCAAAGGACGAATACAGGCGCGTGTTTTTTAACATATGCCGTTTCCTCGACGGCAACCATAAGGAGCTTATCGGCGCGCTCAGGGAGGAAATGAAGGCGGCTTCGGGAAAGCTGGAGTTTGAGAAGGCGGCGGCTCTGAGGGATAAGATAAGCGCTATCGAGGACATCGAGGAGAAGCAGAAGATAATAAATGCCGATAAGCAGACCGATAAGGACGTTATCGCCGCGGCTCTCGGGGAGAACGCGGCGTTCTGCGAGGTGTTCTTTATAAGAGGCGGCAAGGTTATGGGGCGCGAGAGCTACAAAATCGACAATACGCAAAACAGTACGCCTCGCGAGGTCATTACGGATTTTGTAAAGCAGTTTTATGTCGGACGCGATTATATTCCCGAGGAAATACTGACGGAGTTTGAGATAGACGATTTTGAGGCGATAAGCGAGTGGCTCCGTTCGAGGAAGGGCAAAAAGACGGTTATAGCCTGCCCCAAACGCGGCGAGAAGCAAAAGCTTGTACAGATGGTGCGGAAAAATGCCGATATAGCGCTCGAAAACTACAAAATAAAGGTTATGAAGGAGCGCGAGAAAAACACCGTTCTCGACGCTTTGCGGGAGACGCTGTCGCTTGAAACGCGCCCGAACCGCATCGAGGCGTTCGACATATCCAATATTCAGGGCGCGGACAATGTCGGCGGTATGGTCGTTTTCGAGAACGGCAGACCGCAGAAAAAAAAGTACAGAATATTTAAAATCAAGTCGTTTGAGGGCGCGGACGACTACGCGGCGATGCGCGAGGTCGTTTACCGGCGTTTCCGCCGCGCGTTCGACGAGGAGGAAGCGGTTAAAAACGGCGAAATGCGCCGCCAAGACGCGAAATTTCTTCCGCTGCCGGACTTGATACTGCTTGACGGCGGCAAGGGGCATCTGAGCGTTATTACGGAGCTTATGGAGATGATGGACTCGGATATTCCGGTGTTCGGAATGGTCAAAAACGACCGCCACCGCACAAGAGGGCTTGTGTCGAAGTCGGGCGAGATCGAAATAAGTCCGTCGAGCGCGGTTTTTAAGCTTGTCGCCTTCATTCAGGACGAGGTGCATAAGACCGCGATAGAGTATCACAGGAAGCTTCACGGCAAAATAGAGTCGGAGCTCGATAAAATTTCGGGAATAGGCGAAAAAAGACGCAAAGCGCTATTGACTAATTTCGGTTCTGTTGATAAAATAAAAGAAGCGGATATTGACGAGCTTTTAAGCGTAAAGGAAATGGACAGAAAATCCGCGGAGGCAGTTTACAATTATTTTAAGAGGTAAAGATGTTCAGATTGGATAAAAAGGGCGATGTTTTATATTACACAATACCCTCGTTTGAGAAAACGGGGCTTGTTCGCCACGGCTTCTCGACAAGGGCGGGAGGCGTGAGCGAGGGCTGCTATTCGTCCTTAAATCTGCGCTTTAACTGCGACGACAAACGCGAAAACGTGCTTAAAAATTACGAGATAATCGCGGACGCGCTCGGTATGGACTATACGCGGCTCGTTTTGTCGAAGCAGACACACGGGACGGTTATTCACACCGCCTCGCGCTCGGATCGCGGCAACGGAATCGTGCGCGAAAACGCTTTTGAGAGCGTGGACGCGCTGATAACCGATGAAAGGGGCGTACCGCTTGTCACGCTTTTTGCCGACTGCGTGCCGCTGTTTTTCCTCGATAAGCGTCAGGGGGTTATCGCTCTGGCACATTCGGGGTGGAAGGGTACGGTCGCGAGGATAGGGCAGAAAACGATACAGAAAATGAAAAGCGGTTACGGCAGCCGCGCGGAGGATATTTTAACGGCGATAGGTCCGTCGATACAGGAGGATCATTTCGAGGTCGGCGACGAGGTCGCGGAAGCCTTTATTAAGGAGTTCGGAGAGGATACAGCCGTAAGGCGCGGGGAAAAGTATCACGCGGATATGCAGAGAGCCATACGAAGGCAGTTTATCGAAGAGGGTATTTCGGAGGAAAATATCGACGATTGCGGAATTTGTACCTACTGCGCGAGCGAGCTGCTTTTCTCGCACAGAAAAACCAACGGGCGACGCGGCAATATGGGCGCGTTTATGGAATTGATTTAACGGAGATTTATAATAGATGAAAAAACAACTGATTATTGCGCTTGCCGCGGCGTCCGCCGCCGCGGTTCTTATGACGTCGGGCTGCGCGGCTCTCGATACGATAAAGGAAAGGCTGTCGTTTGAGGAAACGCGGACGGACGACGGTACGGAGGAGATACTGTCGGAGGAGGAGTCGAACAGCGTAACGCTCGGGGTATTCGATTTTGACACGTTTAACCCGCTTACCACAAAGTCGGAAACGGTGCGCGAGGCGATGCAGCTTGTGTACGAACCGCTTTTCGAGCTTGACGAGGAAATGCGTCCGGTGCCGGTTCTGGCGGAGAGCTGCAGCGTTTCGCCGGACGGCATAACGGTTTCAATCACCCTGAAGCAGGGCGTAAAGTGGCACGACGGCGCGGAGTTTGACGCGTATGACGCGGCTTACACAATAAAGAGCATACGAAACGGCTATACGGAATATACGGCGGCGCTCGCCGACGTTGCGGATCACAGCGTTACGGATAATTACTCAATTCAGCTTACGCTTAAAAGACCGGTGCCGAATATTGCCGCGCTTCTGACGTTTCCGATCGTGAAATACCAGACGCCGCTTACGGTAAATTCGGCTTATACTCCGATCGGGACCGGACCGTTTAAGCTTGACGGAAAGCTCAGTACCGATAAAATGCAGCTCAGCGCGTTTGAGGAATACCGCGGCGGTCGGGCGGCGGCGGACAGAGCGTATATAGTTTTCGCGCCCGACGCGGACAAGTACCGCTCGATGTTTGAGGCGAGCGAAATCGACGTTATCACGAGCGAAACGGTGGATTTGACGCAGTATATGCCCAAGGGCGGTATTTCGATCGATACGTTCGTTACCGACAGGCTTACGTTTCTGGGCTTTAATTTGCAGTCGGAGGAGCTGCTCTCGAGCGAAACGAGAGTCGGTCTGTCGCAGCTCATCAATAAGGGCGATATAATACGCTCGGTGCTTTATTCGCACGCGGTGGCGGTTGACGCGCCGATTAATCCGTCGTCGTATCTGTACAGCACGGATAAGACGGTTTTCGACGCGGACGAAATTTCCGCGCGCGAGCATTTGGAGAACGACGGCTGGGCGCTTAATTCAAACGGAAATTACGCGAGAGTTGTAAATAACTCGCGGCAGGCGCTGTCGTTTAAGATACTGGTAAACGAGGAGAGCGCGGAAAAAACGGGAGTCGCGGAAAAAATAGCGGAGTATTTCAATAAGCTCGGCGTGTACGCGGAGGTTGACGCGGAGCCTTACGAGATTTATGTGAGCCGCATAAACGCGCGGCAGTTCGATCTGTTCATAGGCGAGTATGAGCTTTCCCCCAATCTCGACCTGACCCCGCTGACGGCTTCGGGAGGGAACTATTTTTCATATTCAAACCCCGACGCCGATACGCTTATCGCGCAAATCGGTATGACCTCGGACGAGGAGTCGCAAAAGCTTCTGTTCGCTCAGCTTGCCGACGTTATGGCGCGGGATATGCCGTTTGTGCCGCTTTACTACCGTGAGGGCAGCGTGCTTTACGGTGCGAAGATTAAGTCGGGAATATGCCCGAGCGTGAGCGCGTTCTACCGCGGCAGCGCGGGGTGGAGCACAAGATAATGAGAACGGTAATAGTAATAGGCGCGGGCGCGGCGGGACTTACAGCCTGCGGTACAGCCGCGAAAACAGCCGACAAGGTAATCCTTGTCGAGCGGAACGATATAATCGGGAAAAAGCTTTTAATAACCGGCAAGGGACGCTGCAATATAACCAATTCCGCGGAGCTTGAGGATATTATCGCCGCGTACCCGACAAACGGAAAGTTTATGTACTCGGCGCTGTATGCCTTCACAAACGCGGATATAGTAAAGCTTATCGAGGAAAACGGGGTAAAGACCAAGGTCGAGCGCGGCGGGCGCGTGTTTCCGGTAAGCGACAGGGCGGCGGACGTGGTTAAGGCGCTTAAAAAATACGCGCTCAAGGGTAATGTGGAGCTTGTGACGGCGCGCGTCAGGGAGCTTATCATAGAGGACGGCGCGGTTAAGGGCGTCAGGACGGCGAAAGGCGAGATTAGAGGGGACGCGGTTATCGTCTGCACAGGCGGAATGTCGTACCCGAAAACAGGCTCGACCGGCGACGGCTATACGTTCGCGAAGAAGGCGGGGCATACGATAATCGAGCCGAAGCCGTCTCTTGTGCCTATTGTTACCGAGGAAAAATGGGTGCGGGATTTAATGGGACTGTCGCTCAGGAATGTTTCGATTACGGCGTTTAACGCGAAAGGCAAAAAGGTGTATTCGGATTTCGGGGAAATGCTTTTTACGCATTTCGGAATATCGGGACCGATCGTGCTTTCGATGTCGGCTCATTTAAGGGAAGGCGAAAGGTACGGATTTGAGATAGATTTAAAGCCGGCGCTGAGCGTTGAGCGGCTTACGGCAAGGGTTATACGCGATTTTGAAAAGTACGGGAAAAAGCAGTTGCTTCACGCTATGGAGGATTTACTTCCGAAGGCTCTGATACCTGTTATAATCAGGCTTTCCGGACTTGAGAACGAGCGTCGGGCAAGCACGCTTACAAAAGAGGAGCGCGCGGCGCTTATCGGCGCGATGAAGCGGCTGCCGCTTACGTTTAAGTCGTTTCGCCCGATCGACGAGGCAATCATAACGTCGGGCGGCGTTAAGGTCGGCGAGATTGACCCGTCCGATATGCAGTCCAAGAAGGTTCGCGGACTTTATTTCGCCGGCGAGGTTATCGACGTTGACGGCTACACCGGCGGATATAATTTGCAGATTGCGTGGTCTACAGGGTATCTTGCAGGGTTAAATGCCAGTACTATGCAATAGCCGAAAATTTTTAGGGGACGGCGTTTGGTGCTGTTTTAGACCTTCCACCACCGCCTGCGGCGGCGGTCCCCCTTCCTCCGAATTGCCTCCGGCACTTCGCAGGACGGCTTGCGGGCGGATAATATCCGCCCCTATGATGTATCAATAGTATTAGCGACAAAACATAAGGAGGACGGCGGTATGGAATTTGGAAGTAAGGAAATTTGCAAGGCGGCGGTGAAGATGGCGCTTTCGGACGACAGGCAGGAGGAGTCGGAGCTTAAAGCCGCTTTTCTCAAAAGCGGCATTAAGGCGGTAGCGATAGATTTCGGAAGTGATTTTTCGAGCGCGGTTCCGAAAATTCTTGAACGCGCGGTTGTCGCCGCGCGGCGCGAGGGCGTTATCGGCGAGAGCCACGCCGAGGAGGGCGCGGTCGCGGGAGCGGCGCACGAGGCGTTGCAGCAGATAGTAAATAAGTGCGTAGGGCTTAATCTGGGCGGCAAGATCGGTATTGCCCGAAACGGCTCGCACGTGGGCGTTTGCGTATTTTTAGCTATCGGTCTGCTCAATCTGAACGACGTGGCGATAGGTATGGGACACAGAGCCGTGTAAAGGAGGAAGGAAAATGGCGGTAAGAGCGATAAGAGGAGCGACGACGGCGAAAGCGAACACGCGCGAGGAGATAATCGGCGCGACGCTTGAGCTTTTAAAGGAAATTGAGGACAAGAACGACTTAAAGCGCGCGGACTCAATCTCTATTATTTTTACGATAACAAAGGATTTAACGGCGGTTTTTCCCGCCGCGGCGGCGCGCGAAATGGGACTTACATACGTTCCGCTTCTCGATATGGCCGCGCCCGAGATTGACGGGAGCCTTGAAAGGTGTATACGTATTATGATTTACATTAACACAGACAAGACGAAGCGGGAAATTAAGCATATTTATCTGCGCGAGGCGAAAAAGCTCCGTCCGGATCTGGCGGACTGAGAAACGTATCGTTTATAAAGAAAGGGAGTGCGTCTGAATGGGTTATATTTCCGTAGCGGTGGACGGTCCGGCGGGAGCGGGCAAAAGCTCGGTCTCAAAAGCGGCGGCGGCTCAGATGGGATTTGTTTATATCGACACGGGCGCGATGTATCGCTGCGCCGCGCTGTACGCGATCGAAAACGGCATAGACATAAAAACAGAGAGCGAAACGCTTATATCGCGGCTCGACGATATAAATATCGCGATGAAGCATACGGAGAACGGACAAAGGATATATCTGAACGGCGGCGACGTTTCGGAGCGCATACGCCGCGAGGACGTGTCGGTAGGCGCGTCGGACGTGGCGGTCATACCCGAGGTTCGGGAAAAGCTCGTCGCGCTGCAGCGCGATATGGCGAAGAGCGATAACGTCATAATGGACGGCAGGGATATTTGCACAACCGTTCTGCCCGACGCGCAGGTCAAGGTTTTCCTTACGGCGTCGGCGGAGGAAAGAGCGAAAAGGCGTTATAAGGAATTGCGCGAAAAGGGCGTTGAGTGCGATTTTGAAAAAATCAAGGCGGATATAGAGTACCGCGATAAAAATGACAGCTCGCGCGCCGTGTCGCCTCTTAAAAGAGCCGACGACGCGGTTTTGGTGGATACAACCGAGCTTGACTTTGACGAAGCCGTTAAAAAATTAAAGGAGTTAATACAGAATGTTTTATAGTATTGCCAAGGGAATAGTAAGCTTTTTCCTTATCTTTGTGTTCAGACTCAGAAGGCGCGGGATAGAGAACGTACCGAAAGAGGGCGGCGTTATTCTCGCGTTTAACCACAAAAGCTACTGGGACCCCGTCGCGGCGGCGCTTACGTCAAAAAGACGTTTGCATTTTATGGCTAAAGCCGAGCTTTTTAAAAACCCGCTTTTCGGCGGACTTATTAAAAGTCTGGGCGCGTTTCCGGTAAGCCGCGGCAAAAACGATATCGGAGCGATAAAGGCGGCGATGAAAATTCTGCGCGGCGGCGAGGTTATGCTTATTTTTCCGGAGGGCGGCCGTATAAAGAACGGGAAAAAGGTTAAAGCTAAAGCGGGAGTCGCCGTTATCGCGCAAATGGCGGGAGTTCCGGTGGTTCCGGTAAATATTTCGGGCGAGTATAAGTGGCTGCACAAAATTACCGTTACCTACGGCGAGCCGATATATCTCGATAAACCCGACGGCAAAAAAACGGATCAGGCGGCGGCGCAGGCGCAAGCGGAAAATATTTTGGAGAATATAAGAGCGCTTGGCGCGGCGGGAGGAAAAGAGAATTGATCGAGGTCGCGAAAACAGCCGGCTTCTGCTACGGCGTTAAAAGAGCCGTGGACGGAGTTTACGAGGCTATAGCAAGGGGCGAAAAAATCGCCACTCTGGGCGCTTTAATCCACAACCGTCAGGTTATAGAGGACTTGGCGGGGAAAGGCGTTTTTGCCTATGAGAGCGTCAAGGATATACCCGCGGACCACACAATAGTTATACGCGCGCACGGAGTCGGTAAAAGGGTATATGAGGAGATAGGGGAGAGAAAGTATATAGATTTAACGTGCCCGTTTGTTTCCAAGATACATAGAATTGTTGAGGAGCGGCGCGAAAACGGGTATAAAATCATTATTGTCGGCGATAAAAACCACCCCGAGGTCAAGGGCATAAACGGGTGGTGCGATGAGAGCGCCGATATAATTTACGGCGAAAACGCGGAAATTGACCCGAATTGGGCGGAAAAACGGCTTTGCGTTGTAGCACAAACAACAATTAACAGGGAAATTTTTGGTAAAATTGTACAAAATATAAAAAAGACTTGCAAAAGTACCCTGATATTTGATACAATATGTAGTGCGACGAAAGATAGGCAGAAGGAAGCGGACAGGCTTTCAAGGATTTCGGATATGATGATAGTCATAGGCGGGCGCGAAAGCTCCAACACACGCAAGCTTTATGAAATCGCGAAGCGTAACTGCCCCGAAACCTATCATATCGAAACATTTGAGGATTTACCTCAAAAAACATATAATAAAATAGGTATTACCGCCGGAGCCTCGACGCCCGGCAGTATTATCGAGGAGGTAGTAAAGGCTATGAGTGAAAATTTAAAAAATGAAGAGAGCTTTGCCGATCTGTTCGAGCAGTACGGTTCAAAAACTCTCAACAACGGAGACGTCATTGAAGGTACGGTCGTAGAGGTCCACAATAATGAGGTAATCGTCGATTTGGGCGGTTTCAAGTATAACGGACAACTGGCTGCCGATCAGATAACGGACGACCCCGCACTTAAGCCGTCTGATGTTGTAAAAGAAGGCGATACAATCAAGGTTTATGTTGTTGGAGTAAACGATGCTGAGGGAAAAGTAGTTTTATCAAGGAAAAAATTGGTAGCTATGGAAAGCTGGAACAAAATCAAAGCGGCTTATGAATCGGAGGAGGTCTTGGAAGGTAAGATCATCAAGGCTGTAAAAGGCGGGGTGATCGTTTCGACGGACGGTTCACAGGTGTTTATTCCGGCGCGTCAGGTATCGGAAAGATTTGTACAGGACCTTCAAAGTCTTGTGGGCGAAACGGTTAATTACAAGATTATCGAAATTGATGAAAGAAGAAAGCGCGTTGTCGGTTCGGTAAGAGTCCTTTTGGAGGCCGCGAGAAAAGAAAAAGAAGCCAAGTTCTGGGCGGACGCCGAGGTCGGCAAGAGATACGAGGGAACGGTTAAGTCGCTTACATCATTCGGCGCTTTTGTTGATATAGGAGGAGTAGACGGTCTTGTTCATATAAGCGAGCTTTCGTGGAATAAGATTAAGCACCCTTCGGAGGTCGTTAAAGAGGGCGATGTGCTTGACGTTTACATCAAGGACTTAAATCCCGAAACGAAGAAGGTTTCCCTCGGATTTAAGAAAATCGAGGACAATCCGTGGGTAATCGCGCAATCGAAGCTTAATGTAGGCGATGTTGTTAAGGTTAAAATCGTTCGTATGATGCCGTTCGGCGCGTTCGCGGAGATTATGCCCAATGTTGACGGTCTTATCCACATTTCGCAGATCGCGGACAGAAGAATAGGCAAGCCCGAGGACGTGCTTACAATAGGCGAAGAGGTTGAGGCCAAGATTACCGATATTAACTGGGAGGACAGGAAGATAAGCTTGTCGATTCGCGCGCTTATACCGGTTCCCGAAAAGGAAGAGGTCGAGAAGCCTGTCGAGGAAGCGGTTCCGGTTAAGGCCGAGGCGCTTGTTTACTCAACCGACCCCGAGGTCGAGGTTGAGGAAGCGATTGAGATTGAGCCTGCCGAGGAGGTTCCGG
>CAYVUD010000003.1:0-33750 GCA_964454725.1 uncultured Lachnospiraceae bacterium | reverse complement strand
CACGGGCAGTTTACAGCCGGAGCGGTAAATCTTGAGTTGGGGTGAGCGAGCTTGCCGCCGTTCTCAATAAACTCGGGACCGTTTACCTGCTTGCCGGTCCACTCCGTAGCGTTTACCGGCGGGTTCTTGTCAAGACCTTCCCACCAAACCGTCATATCGTCGTTGTTTATTGCGACATTTGTGAATATTGTGTTCTTCTTCGTTGACTCAAGCGCGTTGAAATTCGTCTTTACGCTTGTACCGGGAGCAACGCCGAAGAAGCCCGCCTCGGGGTTAATAGCGTAAAGTCTGCCGTCGGGACCGATGTTGAGCCAGGAAATATCGTCGCCTACGGTCCATACCTTATAGCCCTGCTTCTTTAAATACTCCGGCGGAATAAGCATCGCGAGGTTTGTTTTACCGCACGCCGACGGGAACGCCGCGCAGATGTACTTGACCTCGCCCTGCGGGTTCTCAAGACCGAGAATGAGCATATGCTCAGCCATCCAGCCTTGGTTCTTGCCGAGGTATGACGCAATTCTCAGCGCAAAGCATTTCTTGCCCAGAAGCACGTTTCCGCCGTATGCGGAGTTGATTGACCAGATTGTGTTGTCCTGCGGGAACTGAACGATATATCTCTCGTCGGGATTTACGTCCTTTTTAGCGTGCAGGCACTTTATAAACTCAGCGTCGGGGTCTGTTCCGAGCTGCTCAAGAACCTTATTTCCCACTCTTGTCATAATAGCCATATTCAAAACAACATAAATGCTGTCCGAAAGCTCAATACCTATCTTCGAGAACGGCGAGCCGACGGGACCCATTGAGTAAGGGATAACGTACATTGTTCTGCCCTTCATTGAGCCGGTGTAGAGCGCCTTTAATTTAGCGTACATCTCGTCCGGAGCCATCCAGTTATTGATAGGACCCGCTTCCTCCTCTGTCGGGGTGCAAATAAATGTTCTGTCCTCTACTCGCGCAACGTCGTTCTCGGCAGTTCTGTGATAGTAGCAGCCGGGGAGCTTTTCCTCGTTGAGCTTAATCATTTCGCCCGTCTTTACAGCCTCGGCGCGAAGCTCTTCAAGCTGCGCCTCGTCGCCTGTTATAAGCACGATTTTCTCGGGTTGGCACATAGCCGCCATTTCGTCAAGCCATGCCTGACAAGTTTTGTTCTGTAGCATAGTTTTCTCCTCCAATTCTTTATATAGAACAACGCCGCAAGACGGCATTGATCTTAGTTTTAAGCTTATGATTAAGATTATACCACATTTTTTTTGATTTTGGAATATCTTACACGAAAAAAATATATTTTTAGGACATAATTCCTAATTGACAAGCTTTTTATTCTGTAATATAATAAAATTGCACAAAAATTGTGAACAAACCTTTAATTTTTTACGTATTCGGACAGCGCGGACAGAGCTTTGCGTCCTCCGCGCGGCAGGGAGAATTTTATGAAAGAACAAATTTATACAATACCGGTGAACGAAGCGTATGATACCGACTGCGAGTGTCCGTTATGCTTCCTTGAAAAAAAGCTTGAGAAGGAAGCCATAGACTACGCGCTGGGCGCGGCGATGATGGAGCCGGACTACAGAGAGGAGTCAAACGCGAAGGGCTACTGCAACAAGCATTACCGCGAGATGTTTAAAAGACCGAACAAATTAAGTCTCGCGCTCGTTTTGGACACGCACCTCGAGGAAATAAGAAGCAAGCTCCAAAAGCACGAAAAAGCGGCAAAGTCCTTGGATAAAGGCGGCGGACTGTTTAAAAAGTCGGGCGCGGCGGAGTTTGCGGCGAAGGTTTCGGGCGAGTTGAAGGAAACCGAGGAGGACTGTATGATTTGCCGGAAGATAAATCATACAATGGAGCGGTATATTGACGTTTTGCTCTATATGTGGGCAAACGACGATAAGTTTAAGGAGAAATTTGACCGCTCAAAGGGCGTGTGCTTAAAGCACTCGCGTATGCTTTTGGATATGGCGGAAAAGTCCTTAAAGGACGCGGACGCGGCGCGGTTTATAGCCGCGCTTTATAAAAAGCAGCTTGAGGAGCTTTCGCGTATTCAGGAGGATATACATAAATTCACACTCAAATTCGACTACCGCAACAAGGATATGCCTTGGGGCACGGCTCAGGACGCGCCTATCCGCACAATCGAGAAAATTTCGGGGTATATCGGAAATGACGACGAAAAATAACGCAAAAAGGCAGTTCGTATGAACCGCCTTTTTATGTTAAATTTTTTAGTCAAACAGCGATATTTGGTCGGCGTCGGGAAGGTCGTCGAAGCAGCCGTTTTCCTCAAGTATATTGAGCGCGTTCTTGCCTATTCCGGTGCGAAGTCTTAAGTCCTCTACGTTTCTAAAGTCGCCGTTTTCACGCTCCTTCGCGATGCTTAACGCGTCGTTTTCGCTAAGTCCGGGCAGCGCCGAGAGCGGCGGAAGAATGTCGTTTCCCACCTGCAAAAAGTCGGTCGCGTGCGATTTATACAAATCCACCTTTATAAAGTCAATACCGCGGGCATACATCTCAACGCATATCTCAAGTATCGGAATGAGGTTCTCCTCCTTGGGAGACGCGGTTCCGTCCTTTTTCTTCGCGTTAATGGTATTTATTTCCTCGCGTACCCTCTCCTCCCCGACTGCCATTACAGACGCGTCGAAGTCGTCGGCGCGGACGGTGTAGTACGCGATATAAAAAGCGACGGGATAGTGTACCTTAAAGTACGCTATTCTGAAAGCCGAGGTGACATACGCGACGGCGTGCGCCTTTGGGAACATATACTTTATCTTTTTGCACGAGTCAAGGTACCACTCGGGCACATTCGCCGCCCTCATCGCTTCCTCGTCCTCGGGCTTTAATCCCTTTCCCTTTCTGACTGCCTCCATTATCTTAAACGAATGTCCCGCCTCAACGCCCTTTGATATGAGGTAAATCATTATATCGTCGCGGCAGCATATGGACTGCGACAGCGTTGTTATGCCCTGACGTATCAAATCCTGCGCGTTGCCGAGCCAAACGTCTGTACCGTGGGAAAGTCCCGAAATACGCACAAGCTCGGAAAATGTCGTAGGCTTTGTATCCTCCAGCATCTGGCGGACAAACTTTGTGCCGAACTCCGGTATGCCGTAGGTTCCCAGCTTCGTGCCGATGTCCTTGCCGGGCAGTAATTTAAGCGCTTTATTTGAAATGAACAGGCTCATCGTTTCGGGGTCGCCTATGGGAATATCCCGCGCGTGAACGCCGGTTATGTCCTCAAGCATTCGGATAACGGTCGGGTCATCGTGACCCAGCTCGTCGAGCTTTAAGAGGTTCTGGTCGATTTTATGGTAATCGAAATGCGTCGTTATAATGTCGGAATTGGGGTCGTCGGCAGGGTGCTGCACGGGGCAAAACTCGTGTATGTCGTTCTCAAACGGCACAACGATTATTCCGCCGGGGTGCTGACCGGACGTGCGCTTTACGCCCTCGCAGCCCTTGGCAAGACGCTTCATTTCGGCGTTTCGCATAGTAATGCCCTTATCCTCGCAATAGCGGCGCACATAGCCGAACGCCGTCTTTTCCGCGACAGTGCCTATCGTTCCGGCGCGGAAAACCTTTCCCTCACCGAAAAATGTTTCGGTATATTTATGAATTACGGGCTGATACACGCCTGAAAAATTAAGGTCAATATCCGGCTCCTTGTCGCCCTTAAAGCCCAAGAAGGTTTCAAACGGTATGTCGTGACCGTCCTTGTTGTATTTTGTTCCGCATTTCGGGCAAATCTTATCGGGAAGGTCGCAGCCTGACAAGCCGGCAGCGTTCTCGGCAAGCTCAAAGTTTTTGCAGTTGGGGCATATATAGTGCGGAGGAAGCGAGTTGACCTCGGTTATATCCGATAAAAACGCCACAAACGACGAACCGACAGAGCCTCGAGAGCCGACAAGATAGCCGTCGGCAAGAGAATGACGCACAAGCTCCTGCGCTATTCTGTACATTACCGCGAAGCCGTAGGTTGTTATGGAGTGCAGCTCCTTTTCCAGACGCTCTCTTACAATGTCCGGAAGCGGGTCGCCGTATATCTCCTTCGCGCGTTTTGTGGAGTCGTTTACTATTCCCTCCTTCGCGCCGTCGATATGGGGCGGACACTTCTTTTCGGGGATAGGCCGTACATTTCCTATCATATCCGCTATAAGATTGGTGTTGTCGATTACAACTTCCCTCGCCTTCTGAGGACCTAAGTACGAAAATTCCCTGAGCATTTCGTCGGTGGTGCGGAAATACAACGGAGCCTGATTGTCCGCGTCCTTAAAGCCCTTATAGTTCATAAGTATCTTTCTGTACTCCGCGCCCTCCCTATCCATAAAATGCACGTCGCACGTCGCGCACACGGGCTTATTATAAAGCTCGCCGAGCTTTACGATACGCCGGTTTAAATCCATTAAGTCCTCGTCGGTGTTTATTGTCGGGTGATGCTCGTCGGTTTTCATATACGCGTTATTCCCTATGGGCTGAATTTCAAGGTAGTCGTAAAAATTAACGATTTCCTCCAGCTCCTCGTCGCTCTTGCCGTCGATTATCGCGCGTACCAGCTCGCCCGCCTCGCACGCGGAGCCGAGTATAAGTCCCTCGCGTTTTTCCTCGAGAAGGCTTCGCGGTATGCGCGGAGTTCTGAAAAAGTAATTCAGGTGCGACTCAGATACCATTTCGTATATGTGGCGGAGTCCCGTCTGATTTTTTGCCAATATTACAATATGAAACGCCTTGTTCTTTTTTGAGGCGTTTCGTATGTCAAAGTCGGTGTTAAGCGCCTTCAGCTCATACTTACCCTGCTCTCTAAGCTCCGCAATCATTTTCACAAAAGCGTCGGCGGTTGCCTTGGCGTCGTCCACGGCGCGGTGGTGATTATCGAGAATTACGTGCAGATGACGCGTGAGCGTGTCAAGCCTGAAATTCGGCAGCTCGGGATACATACATCTGGCGAGAATGAGCGTGTCGAGAGAGCAGAAGCTATATTCAAGACCGTGTTTTTTCGCCGCCTCCTTTATAAAGCCCGTGTCAAACGCGGCGTTATGCGCCACAAGAACGCAATTTTCGCAAAACTTGAAGAACTCCGGCAGCACCTCCTCGATTTTAGGAGCGTCCTTAACCATATTATCGGTAATACCGGTCAAATCGACAATATTTTGCGGTATCGGCTCGCAGGGGTTTACAAAGGTTGACCACTTATCGACTATCTCGCCGTTTACAACCTTTACCGCGCCTATCTCGGTTATGTTATTCTTTTTATTGTTAAGTCCTGTCGTTTCAATATCGAAAACGACAAACGGCGAGTCGAGATTTTCGTCGTCCGCGCCGTATACTATTTTTTTGCTGTCGTCTATCAGGTAGCCCTCCACTCCGTAGAGTACCTTGATTTTCTCGTTAAAGCCCGACGCCTTCATAGCGTCCGGAAACGACTGCACTACGCCGTGATCGGTTATCGCAACGGCCTTGTGTCCCCAATATATCGCGCGGTCGATTAAGCTTTGCGCCGAGTTTACCGCGTCCATAGCCGACATCTGCGTATGCATATGCAGCTCGACTCTCTTTCTCTTGGCATTATCCGCTCTTACGGGCGGCGCGCTGATTTGGGCGACGTCGTTTGCCATAACGACGGTTTCGTGCGCGTAATCGTCAAACTGCGCCTTGCCGCGGCAGACAATATGTATGCCGCCGGCCTTAATTCCCTTTTTTACCGTCGGGAACAGCTTATTATACTGCTCGTCATTTTCGGTTTTGGCGATGAACATTTTAACCGTTACGGAGTCGCTGTTATCGGTCACGTCCATTGTTATGAGGTGATACGTCTTACCGTTCTTTTTCGAGGTTATCTCGCGCTCGTCCAAATCGAATACGCGTCCCGAAAAAATCACGGTACCGCTGTTTTCGTTTATCGAGGACACACTGATTGCGTCGCCGCGTATCGGGCGGCCGTAGAGCATATCGCTTACCGTTACCTTACCGACAAATTTCGGCCCGAACGCGGGAGCGCTTTTCATTATATCCTCGTGTCCCTCCGCGACCTCATAGAGCATTATGTTCCGCTTGCGCGCGACCTCTATATCGCTCTCCTTCGCCGCTGACGCGCTAACCTCAAAAAGAGCGCACGCCGCCTTTACGGCGGCGGCCGCTCTCTCTGTAAGCTCCGGAGGCGTGTCCTTCCCCAGAACCATATTAATGCTTCGCTTGTTGCGCGAAACGCTTATTTTTTCGATTATTAAATCAGTTACCGAACTGTCCGTGACATTCGGAAATACTGTTCCTAATTTAGGTTTCATTTGAAATATTTTACTCCGGCCTCAAAAAGCCTCTGATCCTTCTCGCCGGGAACATTTACGGCGATATTTTTACCGAGCCTCTCGCTGTGTCCCATTTTACCAAGCACTCTGCCGTCGGGGCTTGTTATACCCTCTATCGCGGATACGGAACCGTTGGGGTTCCACGCTATGTCGTATGTCGCTTCGGAATTAAGGTTTACGTACTGTGTGGCAATCTGTCCGTTTTCAGCCATTTCGGTTATCTGCGCGGGTGACGCGATAAAGCGTCCCTCGCCGTGCGACACGGCGATTGTGTGAACATCGCCTGTGTTGACGTTCATAAACCACGGCGATTTATTCGACGCTATTCTCGTCCGCACCATACACGATACGTGGCGGCCGAGCGTGTTAAACGTCAGCGTGGGCGAATTATCGTCAAGGTCGCGGATTTCGCCGTATGGCACAAGTCCGAGCTTTATAAGCGCCTGAAAGCCGTTGCAGATACCGAGCATCAGTCCGTCGCGGTTTTTAAGCATATTCATAATCGCGTCCTTAACAAGCGGGTTTCTGAATGCCGTCGCGATAAACTTACCCGAACCCTCCGGCTCGTCGCCGCCCGAAAAGCCGCCCGGAATCATAACTATCTGCGAGTTATTAATTCTCTTTTCCATTTCCTTCATCGAGTATACGACGTCATCGCCGGTGAGGTTGCGTATTACGAATACGTCCGCGGCGCCGCCCGCCTTCTCAAACGCTTTCGCCGTGTCGTATTCGCAGTTTGTACCCGGGAATACGGGTATAAAAATCCTCGGCTTTGCGAATTTCTCCGAAGCGACCGTAATGTTTCTCTTGTCGTAGCTGTACGTTTCGGGTTCTGACGTAAAATGCCCCGCCTTCGTCGGGAACACCTTCTCAAGCGGCTTTGTCCACGCTTTAACCGCCTCGTCAAGCGGTATGCTCGCGCCCGAAACGTCAATGCTTGCCTTTTCCTGAGTCGAACCGATCCCGATTACCTTCGGCCGTACGCCTGTCGTGCGTACCGTACCCTGTTTATCGCTAAGCTCCAAAACTATTGAGCCGAGCTGGGCGTTAAACAGAAGTCCGCTGTCTATATCATTATTAAACTTAAAGCCTATCATATTGCCGAACGCCATTTTTGAAACGGTTTCGGCAAGTCCGAAGCCCTTTACCGCGCTCGCGGAAAGAACATATCCGTTTTCAATCATAAGATGAACAAGCTCGTACATCGCCTTTAGCTGTTCAAAGTCGGGCAAATCGTTTTCGTCGCGGTCAAATGTAACCATAACCACATTTGAACCGGCATTTTTAAACTCCTGCGAGATTACCTTATCCGCCTTAACCGGCGCGACCGCGAACGACGTAAGCGTCGGAGGCACGTCCAAATCGTTAAACGAGCCGCTCATCGAGTCCTTGCCGCCTATCGCCGCGATTCCAAGCTCGAGCTGCGTCTTATACGCGCCGAGAAGCGCGCTAAACGGCTTGCCCCAGCGCTTGGGGTCTGTGCCGAGTCTTTCAAAATATTCCTGGAACGTAAGGTAAATCTTCTTATAGTCCGCGCCCAAAGCGACGGCCTTCGACACCGACTCGACTATTGCGTAGGTTGAGCCGTGGTACGGACTCCAGCTTGACAGCTTGGGGTTATAGCCAAAAGTCATAACCGTTGCCGTGTTCGTCTCCGCGCCGAGAACCGGAACTTTTGCCGCCATTCCGTCGGAGGGCGTAAGCTGATACTTGCCGCCGAACGGCATTAGTACGCTGTTTGCGCCGATCGTGGAGTCGAACTTCTCGCAAAGTCCCTTCTGCGAGCATACGTTTAAATCCGAAAGCGTTTCAAGCCACTTTTTCTTGACGTTCTTTACCTTTTCGCTCTTAAAAAAGGCGTTCTCCGAGTCGGGCAGGATAACCTCTATATCGGTGTTCTTTGTCGCGCCGTTGGTATTTAGGAAATCGCGCGAAATGTCGCAGATTTTCTTCCCTCTCCAGTTCATAACAAGACGGTTTTCGTCCGTTACAACCGCAACCTTTGTCGCTTCAAGATTTTCGTCGTTGGAATACTTAATAAACTTGTCCGCGTCCTCCTCCCTTACAACAACCGCCATTCGCTCCTGCGACTCGCTTATCGCAAGCTCGGTGCCGTCGAGTCCCTCGTACTTTTTGGGAACCTTGTCCAAGTCAATTACAAGTCCGTCCGCCAATTCGCCTATCGCGACGCTGACGCCGCCCGCGCCGAAGTCGTTGCAGCGCTTAATAAGCGTGGTGACTTTTTCGCTGCGGAAAAGTCTCTGTATCTTTCTCTCAACCGGCGGATTGCCCTTCTGAACCTCGCTTCCGCAGGTTATAACGCTCTTTTCATCGTGAGCCTTTGACGAGCCGGTCGCGCCGCCTATGCCGTCGCGTCCGGTTCTGCCGCCGAGAAGCACGATTACGTCGCCCTTTTCGGGAGTTTCGCGGATAACATTCTTCTTGGGAGCCGCGCCAATGACCGCGCCTATTTCCATACGCTTTGCCACATATCCCTCGTGATATATTTCCTGTACCTGACCGGTCGCGAGACCAATCTGGTTGCCGTAAGAGCTGTAGCCGGAAGCCGCGCCGCGGGTGATTTTTCTTTGCATCAGTTTTCCCGTATGGGTGTCGGCAAGCGACACGCGCGGGTCGCCGCTGCCGGTAACGCGCATAGCCTGATAGACGTAGCTTCTGCCCGAAAGCGGGTCGCGTATCGCACCGCCAAGGCACGTCGCCGCGCCGCCGAACGGTTCTATTTCCGTCGGGTGGTTATGCGTTTCGTTCTTAAACATTATAAGCCAATCCTCGTCCTTGCCGTTCACATCAACGGGAACAACTATAGAACAAGCGTTTATCTCCTCAGACTCGTCTATTTCCTTTAAAAGTCCTTTTTTCTTGAGCTGTTTTACGATAATCGTCGCCATATTCATAAGGCACGTGTCGCGGTCGGGAGCGTAAAGCTTGCTCTTGGCGGCCTTGTACTCCTCGTAGGCGGAGGCGATAACATCGGCATACTTGCCGTCGTTTATTTTTACGTTATTTATCCTTGTCGAGAACGTCGTATGACGGCAGTGATCAGACCAGTAGGTGTCGATCATACGAAGCTCGGTAACTGTCGGATCGCGCTTTTCGGTATCTCTGAAATACGCCCGGCAAAACGCCAAATCGTCCATATCCATAGCAAAGCCCATTTCATTCAGAAACGCCCGCATTGCCGTTTCGTCCATATCGCAAAAGCCCTCGACCGTCGCGACGTCGTCGGGAACGACGTGTTCCATATCCAAAGACTCCGGCTTCTCAAGTCCCGCCTCTCTCGCCTCGACCGGATTTATAACGTATTTCTTTACACGCTCCGTGTCCTCGTCGCTTACGTCGCCTATAAGCACGTACACCTTCGCGCTTCTTACTCTCGGTCTTTCCTTTTCGGTAAGGATTGAAATACACTCCTCAGCCGAAGCCGCTCTCTGGTCAAACTGCCCGGGAAGATATTCAACCGCGAACGCCTTTCCCTCGTTTATTTCTATTGCTTCGTCATACGCGTTGTCAACGGGCGGCTCCGAAAAAATAAGACCTCTCGCCTTGGCGTATTCCTCATCGGAAATACCCTCTACATCGTAGCGGTTTATTATACGCACGTCCTTAAGTCCCGCAAGGGAAAGGTTTTCCCTCAGATCCGCCAGAACGCCCTTCGCCTCAACGTCAAAGCCTTTCTTTTTTTCAACATATATTCTTCTTACGTTCGCCATTTTTGTCCTCCTTCAAGAAAATTGCGGTGCGCTATTCAATGTTTATATATTTAAGCCTTTTAAAATCCATCTTCCCCCGTCATCGCTTATAAGCACCGCCGTCCCCGCGTTATCAAGCGTAAACCGCCAGCTCTGCTCCGCGGTAAGTCCGAGCATATGCGATATAATGTGGCGCGCGGTCCCCAGATGCGTTACTATTAAAATTTTCTTCCCCTCGTTTTCGGAAATTATTTTATCCGTAATTTCATTAACGCGTTCCTGATGATTTGCGGCGCTTTCGCCGTCGGGCAATACAAAATCAATCCAATTTTCACGCCATTTTCGGTATTCTTCGGGATATTTCGCCTCGATTTGTGCAAACGACATACCCTCCCAGTCGCCGTAGTCGCGCTCTATAAGTCCGTAGCTCATTGTCATAGGCGCTCTTTTTTTGACGGCTGCCGCGGTATCGACAGCCCTTTGAAGCGGGCTTGAATAAACCGCGTCAAACTCAACGTCCGCAAGACGTTTCGCGAGATCTTGAACCTGCCGGCGGCCCGTTTCGTTCAAAGGCACGTCCGTATGCCCCAGACACGCTCCGCAAATGTTTGAGTCGGTTTCGCCGTGACGCACTATATATATGGTTGTCAAAAGCTTCACCTCCGGAATACAGTATGAATATATTGTATCATAACAGGAAAAAAATATCAATATATATTAACGCAAAAAATTGTTAAAATAGAATGAATTTTAAGAGGAATACTAAAATAAAAAAGGAAAGGCTATGGTGATTAATTTGAAAAAAGACAGTAAAGAACATATAATTTTTCACGAAATGTTCGATATTGACGAGGGCAACGCCGTAAGCGTTACGGAGTGTACCGGTCTTATCCCGTCCGCGCCGCACACCCGCGAGGAGCTTGACGCGTATGACGAGATTATAAACTACTCTCCCGACTCCGCCAACATCTTTAACCTTGACGGCGAGGCGGACAACCCGCCGTCAGACGGCAAAAGCGGCGCATAGCTTATACGCGCTGTCCTTTACGGAGTATCTCTTAAACGCGTAAGTAACGCCCTCGTATTCGGCGGTTTTGCCGAGAACGCTAAAGCTTGAAAGCGGTATGGCAAGTCCCTTGCCTGCCGCTTTTATAAGGCTCTCTTTTTTTACCCAGACGTCGCAAAAAACCTCGTCGGGACTTGGGGAGCTTTGAATAAATTCGTACTCCTCCTCTGTAAAGAAGCGTTTCGACAAGCTCGGACTTACGGCTTTTACGCGCTCTATATCCACTCCGATAACGCTGTCGGCTATCGCGCAGACGGCGTAGTCGCCCGAATGTGACAGGTTTACATAAAACGGAATGTCGGGTATATAGAGCTTGCCACTCGCGTCCGTTTCCCAGTTTACCGGCGCGGAAAGTCCCGCCTCGCGGCTGAGCGCGTAATTGAGCGCAAGCTCCGCGCCCGCGGACTGTTTTTTAGAGCTTTCGGGCTTTAGCCTTTTTATTTTTTCAAGACGTTTTTGGGACATTCGCGCCAATAATCGCTCGTCCGCCAAGTCAAGTCCCGACACATTTACGGCGTATACCTTAACCATTTATATCCCCTATCTCGTACATAATCATCGAAAGCACCGCCTCGCCAGCCGTTTCGGTACGGAGTATGCGCCGCCCGAGCGTTACGGTTTTTATTCCCGCCGCGCGTATTTTTTCAATCTCCGAGGGGTCAAAGCCGCCCTCGGGACCTATGATAAAGCCGGCGGTTTTCGGCTTGTCCGACGCGAGCAGTACGCTTTTGAGATTTGTCGTGTCCTCGCACTCATACGGCGCGAAGCAAATATCGCATTTTTTAAGCTCTTCTATTGCCGAGTCGAGCGTCGCGGGCATTGAAATTTCGGGTATAACTCCCCTTCCCGACTGCTTCGCCGCCGCTTCGGCAACCTTTTGCCATCGCTCGGTTTTCTTTTCCTCCGCTTTTTTGTTCTCAAGCTTCGCCACACAGCGCGACATCGCGCACGGCACAATTTTAGTTATACCCAGCTCCGTCGTTTTCTGTATGATATAGTCCATTTTGGAGGCTTTGGGAAGTCCCTGAAAAAGCGTTACCCTGATATTCGGCTCGGTGTCGCTTTTGGTTTTCTCCACAATATCGCAGATGATTTTTTTATTTTCGATTAGCGCGATTTTCGCGAGGTAGTCAAATCCCTGTCCGTCGCAGACGGTTATTTCGTCGCCCTCTTTAAGTCTTAATACGCGGCTTATATGGCTGACGTCCTCATTATCTATTATAAGCTGTTTTTCGCTTATATTTTCTCTCGCCGTGAAAAATCTCGGCATATTACCACCCTCTCAAAGTTTTTATGGCTTATTTTCTCTACCTGCTCCTCTGTATAGTTTAGCGCGAGCAAACGGTCAAAAACCTTATACAAATCCTCGCAGCCGCGTATTCCGTCGGGCAGAGCGTCAACGCCGTCAAAGTCCGCGCCTATGCCGATGTGGTTTTCTCCGCCGAGCGACATAAAGCGCTCAATATGCTTTACTATATCGTCTATACCGGCTCTGCCGCTCTCATTTAAAAAATCGGGGCAGAAATTTATTCCGACGCAGCCGCCCGACCCGCATATAACGCGAAACTGTTCGTCCGTAAGATTGCGTTCAACGGGACATACAGCCTTAGAACGGCATACCGAGCGCGAATTTGAGTGTGTCGCAAGTATGGGAAGCGTCGTCGCCTCCGCGACGTCGTAAAACGACTTGTCGTTGAGATGCGAAACGTCGGCAAATATGCCGAGCCTGTTCATTTCCCCGACCACGCTCCGCCCGAATTTTGTCAGTCCGCGCGACTCGTCCGTTTCCGCCGCGCCCGACGCGATATGGTTTGAGAAATTCCACGTCAGCGCGATAATTCTCACCCCGAGTCTGTAAAGATTTCTAAGCGCGGCAAGGCTCGTTATCGGCTCTCCTCCCTCAAGGCTCAGAACAGCTCCCTCCGGCGCGAAACGGTGAAATATGTCAATCAGGTCAAGACACCTATCCATAGCGCGCGTTTTATAAATCGGGTCTGTAAAACACGCGAACACCTGCGTGTACGATTTGTACGCGCTCATACGCTCAATATCAAGGTGGCAGTCGTTTTTAAAAAGCTTTTTCCCAAAATCGCGCGTATGGCAAAGCGTATCGCAGTGCGCGTCAAAAACAGAGTATTCCATAATTTCCTCCCCTTAAAAAGCGTTTACTATATGGTTGATACTTTTTATTTCAAAATCCCCGTAAACCTTTTGGTATAAAACCTCGATTACGTCGAAGCGCATATCCTCGTCAATGGATTTTACAAAGCAAAGCGCGGTTTTTCTGATTTTATCCTGCTTGCGCGCGTCAACATACTCGCTGGGCTGCCCGTAGGCGGTCGTTGCGCGCGTTTTTACCTCGACAAAAACAAGTGTTTCGTCGTTTCTCGCGATTATGTCTATCTCGCCGCATTTGAGCCGAAAGTTGCGCTCCAGTATTTCGTAATCGTTTTCCTCGAGATACTTGCAAGCCGCCGCTTCGCCAAAATCGCCTATGTCCTTAGTCATTCCGCTTATCTCCCAACAGCTTTTTCAAAAATGTTCTCCTGTGAATAGGACACGGCCCGTATTTGAGAATTGCCTCGTTATGCGCCGCCGTGCCGTACCCCTTGTGCTTTTCAAAGCCGTATTCGGGATAGATTTCCGCCATTTTACATATAAAGCGGTCGCGGCTTACCTTCGCGAGAATTGACGCGGCGGCTATGGACGCGCTTTTCGCGTCGCCCTTTACTATAGTTTCGTGCGGCGCTGTCATACCGTTTATTCGGTTGCCGTCTATGAGAACATAGTCCGGCGTTACGCTAAGTCCCGCGACCGCGCCGTTCATCGCTTCAAACGTAGCGTTCAGGATATTAATTTCGTCGATGCGCTTTTCATCTACGCTACATATATTATACGCTGTCGCTTTCTCACATATTATGTCATAAAGCTCCTCGCGCCGTTTTTCCGTGAGCTTTTTTGAGTCGTTTATTCCCTCGATAAAAACATCGTCGGGGAATATGACCGCCGCCGCGTAAACCGGTCCCGCCAGCGGACCGCGCCCCGCCTCGTCTACTCCCGCGATATATCTGTAGCCCTCGCTTCTTTTTTCACGCTCTATCGAGAGCATTTCGTAAATTCTTGCCCGTTCCTCCTCGGGCGTAAGCTTTTTTCTCGGCATTTTTCCTTCTCCTAAAATATTTATAAAATAAGTATACCATTTTTCGGAAAAATATGCTATACTTATATTGAATAAATTTTAAGGAGCTTTTTGTTATGCTTTACCAAAAGGAAATTGACGACTCTGTTTTAATACAGTTTATTATACTTTTTACGCTCGACAATGTTGACAGACCGATAGCGTACAATGATTTGCTAAATCTCGTGCTTGACAACTGCAACATCAACTACAACGATTTCCAAATCGCGCTCGACAACCTAACCTCAACCGACCATGTTCAGACCTTTCTTGAAGGCGAGCATAACCAGATTTACGCAATTACGCAAAAGGGTGAAAACGCCGGCGCGTTCTTTAAATCGCATATACCCGTGTATATAAGAGAGCCGATCGAGGAGTCGATAAAGAAGCTGTTTCACGATGAACGGATCAGAAACGCGGTGAGAGGCGGCATAACGCCTGTGCGTAAGGACGAGTACAGCGCCGACTGCTCGCTCTATGACGAGGACAACACTCGGCTTATGAGCCTGTCGCTCTACGTCGGCGGTCGCGCTCAGGCGGAAAGGGCGGTTGAGTATTTTAAGGCTCATTCCGACGTCGTATATAAGAAAATTCTTGATGCTATGACGGAGGAATAAGCAAAATTATTGTTTAGCGGCGCGCGGACGCGCGCCTATAAAAATTTATCCGCACGCTAAAACGGTATATCGCAAACGCGATATACCGTTTTTTACACTTTCAGTCCAAAAAATCCTTTAATTTTTTCGAGCGGCTCGGGTGGCGCAGCTTTCTGAGCGCCTTAGCCTCAATCTGACGTATTCTCTCTCGGGTTACGTCAAACTCCTTGCCGACCTCCTCAAGCGTCCTCTGACGACCGTCGTCAAGACCGAAGCGCAGCCTTAAAACCTTGCCCTCGCGCGGCGTCAGCGTCTTTAGAACCTCGGCAAGCTGTTCCTTTAAAAGCACGAAGCTTGCCGCCTCGGACGGCGCGGGCGCGTCGTCGTCGGGGATAAAGTCGCCCAGATGACTGTCCTCCTCCTCGCCGATAGGCGTTTCCAAGGACACCGGTTCCTGCGAAATTTTCGATATTTCTCTTACCTTTTCCACCGACATATTAAGCTCCTTCGCGAGCTCCTCGTGGGTAGGCTCGCGTCCAAGCTCCTGAACGAGCTGACGCGATACTCTTACAAGCTTATTAATCGTTTCGACCATATGCACCGGAATACGTATGGTTCTTGCCTGATCGGCTATAGCGCGGGTTATTGCCTGTCTTATCCACCACGTCGCGTAAGTCGAGAATTTGTAGCCCTTTGTATAGTCGAACTTGTCCACCGCCTTTATAAGACCGAGGTTGCCCTCCTGAATTAAGTCCAAAAACAGCATACCGCGTCCAACATAACGCTTTGCGATTGAAACGACCAGTCTAAGGTTCGCCTCGGCAAGACGCTTTTTCGCTTCCTCGTCGCCCTCGGACATACGTTTCGCGAGGTCAAATTCCTCCTCCGCGGTTAAAAGGTTTACCTTGCCTATTTCCTTCAGATACAT
The DNA here is from genome assembly GCA_964454725.1 of uncultured Lachnospiraceae bacterium. Taxonomy (GTDB): domain Bacteria; phylum Bacillota; class Clostridia; order UBA1381; family UBA1381; genus JALEPO01. The sequence goes on along the minus strand of CAYVUD010000003.1, from coordinate 17,973 downwards.
CTTAACGTGATCGTCGATGTTTATTCCCTCGGGTACGGATAAATCCTCAAGCTCTTCCTTGGTAACCTCTATATCCTCAAGCTCCTTGTCCATATCCTCGACAAGCTCGATGCTCTCCTTCTCAAAGCAGTCGTAGAGATGCTCAAGCTCCTCAAGAGTTATCTCAACATCTTCAAAGGCGTCGTTAATTTCCTTGAAGGTAAGAACCCCCTTTTTCTTGCCTCTCTCCAAAAGCTCTCTTTTGATTGCTTTCTTCTTCTCTTGCATTGTCATTCCTCCCAAGTATTTTTTTGTTTAAGAAGCGTCCGGCGCTCCTCAAACAGCTCGCCAAGCCTTTTGGCGTCGGTTTCGTTATTTATTTTAAGCTCCAATTTCTCAAGCTTTATTTTATTTATAAGCTCTCTGACGGTTTCCTCGTCGCCGCTGTATATTTCAAGGTTATAGAATACCTCGGAGGCTTCGTTCGCCTCGGCGGGATTTTCGGAAAAGTCGTTTAAAATCATCGCCTCGTCAGGCATTTTGCCCTCGTCGTACGCGGCGCATATTTTTTTCGCGAGTCTTTGGTAAATCTCGGTGGAAAAGTCCTCGGGGGAGATTTCCTTCAGCGTCATACGGCAAAGCTTCTTGCTCTGCGCCATAAGCGCCAAAAGACGTTTCTCCGCGCCGATAAGACTGTTTGAAACAGGCTTTTTAGGCTCGCCCAAAGCGGTTTTGACCTCGCGCCGCTTAAACTCCTGCCGCGTCGGCAGACGCTTATAGTCCTTTTTCGCCGTTTTCTCGCGGTATTTTGAAAGTATCGCTTCCTTGTTTATTTCCGTTTCCTCCGCAACCTTATTCATATACGCGTCTATTTCTATGGGGTCTTTCAGTCCCGTGAATATTTCCACGACCTCGTTTATAAACTGTATCTTTCCGTCGGTAGACGTGGTGTCATACCGGCTCTTTATCAGGGCTATGCGAAACTCCGTTGAGGGAACGGCTCTTCTGACCGCCTCCTTAAAGCTCTCAACCCCGTTTTTGTTTATGTATTCGTCCGGATCCTTAGCTCCTTTAAGACGTATGACCCTCGACTTTCCGCCGACCCCGTTTATAATGTCGATCGCGCGAAGCGTCGCTTTGGTACCCGCCTCGTCGGTGTCGTAGCAGATAAGAATTTCGTTCGCGTAGCGAAGCATAAGCTTTGCCTGATTTTCCGTTATAGCCGTGCCGAGTGTGGCGACTATATTCCTTACCCCCGCCTGATATACCGATATTACGTCCATATATCCCTCGCAGAGAATAAGCTCGGTTTCCTTTGCGTTTTTGGCGAGGTTTAAAGAAAACAAGTTCCGTCCCTTGTCAAACACGGGCGTTTCGGAGGAATTGAGATATTTGGGTATCTTATAGCCGTTTACCTCCTTCACGTCAAGCATAGTACGTCCGCCGAAGCCTATCACATTCCCTCTTACATCTATAATCGGAAACATTACCCTGTCGCGGAATTTATCGTATATCCTGTCCTCGCGGTTCACGGCGAGTCCCGCCTCGAGTATCTGCTCCTTCGTATATCCCTTGCCGATAAGGTAAATAAGAAGCGCGTCCTTCGTCGGGGGCGAGGGCGCGTAACCCAGCCCGTAAACGGTAACCGTTTTCCACGATATACGGCGGCGCATAAAATATTCACGCGCCGTTTTACCGACGGTTTCGTCTTTGAGCATATCGTAGAAAAAGCGCGCGGCAAGCTTGTTCATCTCGAGTATACGCTGCTTCGTTTCGTGGCTATCGGTCGAAAAACCGGTATCGTCCTCCGGTATTATTATTCCGGCTCTGTCCGCCAAAAGCTTGAGCGCGTCAACAAAATCGAGGTTTTCGGTTCGCATTACAAACTGTACCAGGTTTCCGCTCGCGCCGCAGCCGAAGCAGTGAAAAAGCTGTTTTTCACGGCTTACGTGGAACGACGGCGTTTTTTCGTGGTGGAACGGACAGAGCCCGCTGTAATCGCGTCCCGATTTTTTCAGTCGGACATACTGCGAAACGTAGTCTATAATATCGTTTTCGCCGCATATCTCGCTTATTAGGTTATCGGATATTCTTCGCGGCACCCGTCCATACCCCCTCTCGTGTATTTTTAAGTTTGCACAACATCAAGAAAATTATACCTGTTTTACCGTTTGCATAATTCTCGCGGCAAGGCTTTCGCACTGCGCTATGGCATATGTATCCTCGTCGGCGGGCTTTTGCGCCGACACGCCGAAATGTCCCATACCCGTATCCGAGCTGTTTCCCACAAGCGTCATACCCGAAACGAGCGCGCACGAGTGAATATGCTCGAGCGTCCGCTCCTGACCGCCGTACTTGGACGCGCCGACCGTAACCGCCGCCATAGGCTTATTAAGCCATAATTTATTTCCCCGCGCGTAACGAGTCTTGTCAAAGAAGCATTTAAGCTGACCTGTCATAGAGCCGAAATACACCGGACTTCCAATTACAACAAAGTCCGCCTTTTCAACCTTGTCAAACAGCTCCTCAAGCTTTGTCCCCTTATAGCACTGACGCGAGCAGGGCGTTGAGCAGTTTACGCAAAACGGAAACTTTGCGTCCGTAATCGCCTCATACACGCCGCAAAGCTCCGTATCCGCACCCATATCCTTGCAGCGGCGGAGAATTTCGTTAAGCAGAAACGCGGTGTTGCCTTCCTTATTATGACTTCCGTTTAACGCTAAAATATATGCCATACTATATTTACCCCCTTTTTAGCTTTTTACACATTTTTTTATTCCAATACTATATTACTGCGTTTTCACTCAAAAACCCTTTATTTTTACAAAATAAAGGGCTTTAAAAGCTTTAATTCATCTGTACCTTACCGATAATATCGTTTATATCCTCAATGCCGAAGCGGGTCATATATTTTTCCATATCCGCCTTAACGTCAAGGACTAAATCGGGCTTTTTGAAAAGCCCCGTTCCCAGAGCCACCAATGACGCTCCGGCAAGCATAAACTCTATTACGTCCTCGCCCGTCATTACGCCTCCCATACCGATTATCGGTATATTTACCGCCCGCGCCGTTTCATATACCATTCGCACCGCAACCGGTCTTACCGCCGGTCCGGAAAGTCCGCCCGTGTTATTGGCAAGTATCGGTCTGCGGGAATTTATGTCTATCTTCATACCGAGAAGAGTGTTGATTAAGGACAGTCCGTCCGCGCCGCCCTCCTCCGCCGCCTTCGCGATTTCGGTTATTGAGGTGACGTTTGGCGAAAGCTTTACAACAAGCGGTTTTTTACAGTGCTTTTTGACCTCTTTCGTAAGCTCGTTTACCACGCGCGGGTCGGTTCCGAACGCCAAGCCGCCGTGTTTCACGTTGGGACAGGAAATGTTCATTTCTATTATCGCCGCGCCGGTTCCGGAAAGTATCTCTGCCATTTCGCAGTATTCCTCCACTGTGTTCCCCGACATATTCGCTATTACATTTGTATCATATTCCGCGAGTATGGGCATTATGTTCTCCGCGAAATACTCCACGCCGGGGTTTTGCAATCCGACGCTGTTGAGTATTCCGCTCGGTGTTTCGGCGATACGCGGCGGTACGTTTCCGGCTCTGGGCGCGCGGGTAAGACCCTTTGCGCTAAAGCCTCCGTATTCCTCAAGCGAAGCATACTCCCCGTATTCCATTCCAAAACCAAATGTTCCCGAAGCGGTCACGATCGGGTTTTTAAATTCCACTCCGCAAAAATTTACGTTCATTTTCATAATACCACCTCCGTTGAGTAGAACACGGGACCGTTACGGCACACCTTTTTATATTTGTCCGCGCCCTCGTCCGTCGTTTCGCACGCGCAGACAAGGCACGCGCCTATGCCGCAGCCCATACGCTGTTCAAGCGAAAGCTGGCACGGTATATTACGTTCCTCCGCTATCTTCTTGACCGCCCTGAGCATCGGCGTAGGGCCGCAGGAATAAATCATATCACATTCGTTGAAGTTAAGATACTGCTCCATTGCCGACGCGATATAGCCATCGAAGCCGTAGCTGCCGTCGTCGGTGCCGACTATAGTCATATCCGATACGCCCTCAAATTCCTTTTCCATTACAACTCTGTCCTTACCGCGAAAGCCCAGAAAAACCTTTGCGCCGTCAAGCTCCTTGCACAGCTTATATAAGGGAAACACTCCTATTCCGCCGCCGATTACGACGGGGTTTTTGACGCTGTTCTCTATCTCGAAGCCGTGACCCAAGGGTCCCATTACGTCGATAATATCGCCGACCTCTGTTTGTGAGAGCGCCTTTGTTCCCTCGCCCTTTACCTCAAAAATAAAGCGCACCGCGCCGTTCTCGGCGTCGCATATACTTATCGGGCGGCGCAGAAACGTCGAACCGCCGCAGTTTATGTGCAGGAACTGTCCGCACTGAGCTTCATTCGCGATTTCGTCGCTTGCGACGGTAAAATCGAATATACCGTTCGCTATCTCCGTCTTTTTTATTAATTTGCAGTTATGTGTTTTCTTCATAATACGCTCGTCAAATCCTCTCTCATACGAATTGCCTCGGCTCTGGCGGCATCGGCAAATTCTTCCTCTTTCCGGTTTCCCTTTTTATACGCGCACATAATTCCTCTTGACGAGTTCACTATCGCGCCGAGACCGTCGCTGTTAAAGCACGGCTTTACGCCCTCCGCGCCGCCGCCCTGCGCTCCGTAGCCGGGGACTAAAAAATATGATTTCGGCATAATTTTTCTTAAAATCTCAGCCTGCTCGGGATAAGTCGCGCCGACAACCGCGCCTACAGCGCCATAGCCGCTTTCCCCTATCGTATCTACATTCAATTCGTTTACGCGCTCGGCGACGACCTCGAAAAGCGCTCTGCCGTCTATAAGCTTATCCTGAAACTCGCCCGAGGACGGGTTTGAGGTCTTTACAAGCACGAATATCGCCTTGTCATACTCCTTGCAGTCGTTTATAAACGGCGCTAAGCCGTCCGTACCGAGATACGGATTTACGGTTACGCAGTCCGCTCCGCACGCCTCGACCGTTTCGCCGTCGATTTCCGTTTTTCCCAAATACGCCTTGGAATATGCCTCGGCGGTCGAACCTATGTCGTTGCGCTTAACATCGAGAATGATGTAGAGTCCCTTTTCCTTGGCGTAAGCGATTGTGCGGTGAAGTACCTCCTCTCCCGCAAGTCCGTACATTTCGTAAAAAGCCGACTGCGGTTTTACCGCCGGAACAATATCGTATAACGCGTCTATAAGTCCCTTGTTAAATTCCCATATCGCCTCGCACGCGCCCTTCAGACTTTTGCCGTATTCGGCATACGCCTTATTTTTTATATATTCGGGCACGTATTCGATTTTCGGGTCCAATCCCGCAACCGTCGGGTTGCCCTTTTCCTTAATCTTTTTTATAAGTAAGTCTACCGACATTTTTATGCCTCCTTTTCTGTCATAAATCGGAATTTTTTCGAGATTACCTCATAAATTCGCCCTGATTTATTATTATCTCTCCGCCGACTATTACATATTCGGGCTTGCCGCAAAGCGTCCAGCCGCCGTAGGGCGAGTTCTTGCTCTTTGAATTAAGCTTTTCAATATCAACCGTCCATTCCTTTTCGGGGTCGAATATAATAATGTCCGCCGCCTTGCCCTCGCCGAGCGTACCCTTGCTTATGCCGAGTATGCGCGACGGGTTTACCGCCATTTTTTCTACCAATTCGCTCATAGTGAGAACGCCCTCCTTGACGAGGTATTTAAGCCCCAGTCCCAGAGAGGTTTCAAAGCCGACGATGCCGTTTTTCGCGAGCGCGAACTCGCAATTTTTCTCGTCTATGTGGTGCGGGGCGTGATCGGTTACGATACAGTCTATCGTTCCGTCCTTAAGTCCCTCCTTTATCGCCGCGACGTCGTCGTCGGTACGCAGGGGCGGATTCATTTTCGCGTTTGTGTTAAAGCCCTCTACGGCTTTTTCGGTAAGCGTGAAATAGTGCGGACACGTTTCGCAGGTGACTCTCACACCGCGCTTTTTTGCCTGACGCACAAGCTCCACCGAACCGCGCGTACTCACGTGCGCTATATGCACAGCCTTGCCGATGGCTTCAGCCACTATTATATCTCTCGCGACCATAACCTCCTCGGCGGCGCGGGTAATACCGCGAAGTCCCAATTCAGTCGCGACCGCGCCCTCGTTCATATAGCCGTCGTCGGCAAGCGGTATATCCTCGCAGTGCGAGATTACGGTCATATCAAACATATCGGCGTACTCCATAGCGCGGCGCATCAAGCCGGAATCGGACACGGGATTCCCGTCGTCGGATATGGCGACGGCTCCGGCAAATTTCATTTCCCCTATCTCGGCAAGCTCCTTGCCCGCGAGTCCCTTTGATATTGCGCCTATCGGGAACACGTTGACGTAGCCGACCTCCTTCGCCTTCGTTTTTATATAGGTTACAACCGGCTCGCAGTCAACAACGGGCTTAGTGTTGGGCATACACGCAACGGACGTTATACCGCCCGCCGCCGCGCTCCTCGTGCCGGTTTCAATGTCCTCCTTATACTCCTGCCCGGGGTCTCTCAAATGACAGTGCATATCGACAAGCCCGGGCGTTACGATCTTGCCCGAAGCGTCTATAACCTCCATTTCAATTCCGTCAAGCTCGGGGTCTGTTCCGACCTCGGATATTATGCCCTTGTCGATAAATATATCCGTTACTGCGTCAATGCCGTTGACGGGGTCTATTACGCGACCGTTCTTTATCAAAATCTTCATAATTTTTACTCCCTTATTCCAATACGGTATCAAATCCGCCTCTTATCAAAAGCGCCATTACCGCCATTCTTACCGCAACTCCGTTTGTGACCTGCTCGTTTATAACGCTCTGCCCTCCGTCTATGACGCTTGTGGAAAGCTCCACTCCGCGGTTTACCGGACCCGGGTGCATAACAAGCGCGTCGCTTTTGGCAAATTTAAGCCTTGTATCGTCAATGCCGAAAAAGCGGTAATACTCGCGCACGCTTGGAAACAAGCCTTTTTTCTGGCGTTCAAGCTGTATGCGAAGCCCCATTATAACGTCGGCGTCAACTATCGCCTCGTGGACTGTGTTAAACGCCTTCACGCCCATTTCCTCTATGCCCTTGGGCATAAGCGTCGATGGACCGCCCACGCTTACCTGCGCGCCAAGCTTGGTAAGTCCGTAGATATTGCTTCTTACAACTCGGCTGTGGTAAATGTCGCCCACTATCGCGACCTTTAACCCGTCAAATCCGCCCTTTTTCTCAAGCATAGTAAGCATATCCAGCAGCGCCTGCGTCGGGTGTTCGTGCATACCGTCGCCCGCGTTTATAACAGACGCGTTTACAAGAGGCGCTATAAGGTTGGGCGCTCCGCTCATACTATGGCGCATTACGAGTATGTCCGTACCCATCGCGTTTATCGTCTCGGCTGTGTCCGTGAGCGTTTCGCCCTTCTGTACCGACGAGCCGCTCGCGGTAATATTGGCGGCGTTGGCGCTCATATATTTCGCGGCAAGCTCAAAAGACAGCCTCGTGCGCGTACTGTTTTCGTAAAACAGATTGACTACGGTCTTGCCCTGAAGATGCTGCGTCTTTTTAACAGAGCCGTTTATTACGCCCTTCATTTTCTGCGCGGTCCGCAGTATATTCATAATTTGCGGCGCGCTCAGGTCCTTAAGTCCCAGCAAGTCCTGTTTCATTATATAGTCTTACCCCCTGTCGTAAATATAATTTAGTCTGTATTCAAATTCGCCATTTTTAATTATATACTATTTTTTCCAACTTGTCCATACAATGAAGCGAAAATATGTGGACTTTTTACAAACAAATTACATTTAATTAGTAAATTTGTAAAAAATTCAGTATTTTTTATATTTTTTTATCAAATAGACTTGCAGAACTTGTTAATTTCTGATAAAATATATGTATTAATAATGAAAAATTTGTAATATAAATGTTTTTGTCGAAAGGATTGAAAGAATATGCGAACGATACTTGTTGTTGAAGATGATAAAAATATAAATGATATTTTGACCTTCACCCTGTCAAACGAAGGGTACAACACCATTTCCGCGCTTGACGGAAAAACGGGTCTTGATATGGCGCTAAGCCAAAATCCGGATCTTATTCTTTTGGACGTTATGCTCCCGAATATGGACGGGTACGAGGTATGCCGCAAGGTTCGCGAGCACTCGAACGTACCCATTATTATGCTAACCGCCCGCGAGGACGAGGTTGACAAGGTAGTCGGTCTTGAAATGGGCGCGGACGACTACATCACAAAGCCCTATTCAAACCGCGAGCTAAGCGCGAGAATAAAAGCCAATCTCAGGCGCAGCGCCTACGACTCAATTCCCGCGGTCTCGCAGACCGAGGAGCAGAGCAACATTACCTCCGGCGATTTGACTATAAACGTTGAGCGCTACGAGGTCGCGAAAAAGGGCGAGGTCATAGATATTACGCTTCGCGAGTTTGAGCTTCTGAAGTTCCTCGCTATGCAGCCCGACAAAATTTTTTCGAGAGAAAAGCTTCTGGAAAACGTTTGGGGCTATGAATATTACGGCGACGTCCGCACCGTTGATGTTACGGTTCGGAGACTGCGCGAAAAAATTGAGGACGATCCGAGTATGCCGAAATACATTATAACAAAACGCGGCGTCGGATATTATTTTAATAAGTAATCAGCTTAACCTCGAACCCTGTTCGAGGTTAATTGCTGTTTTTGGGAAAGGCTGTGAAAAAATGTTCAAAACCATACGTTGGAAAATGACGATTATTTTCGTCGCGCTCGTAGTATTGGCTGAGCTTCTTGTCGGCGCGTTCTCGCTTTTTGGCGTAATAAACTATTACCACAAGGATTTCTCGGGAGTTATAGAAAAAACATTTACAAGAGAAATTCGCTCATCTCTTACCGATGCGGCAAACGCCCTCTCGGTTCCCGAGCCGGTTGACAACAACGGTATTCTGCTCGAGGAAATGACTCAGGAAAACGTAAACGCCATAAACACAGTCGTAGAGCGCTATTACGGTTCGCTCGCGATAAGCGGTTCGAGAACGTACAGCGTGCTTGACGCCGCGGGTGAAAAGGTCCTCTATTCCTCCGCGGACGAAACGGACGTTGAAATGACTCCGGTTATAGAGAACGCCGTAAAGGGTACGGAAAGCTTTCAGACCTCGATTTTATCTCCGTATATGGATTACGCTCTGCCTCTGGGTTCGGCGAACAATATAAAGTATATTGTCTATATCCGCGACAACGAGTCCGTTCAGCGCGCGGCGGTAAATCATATTTCCCTGCTGTTTCTTTACGCGCTTATTTTATCCGTTATAATAGCGCTTATTTTCGGTAATGTTCTCGCGGCGTCCATAACGGTGCCGATACGCAACCTTACCACGCAAGCCAAAAAGCTTGCCGACGGCGATATAAACGCGCTCGAGCCTTCAGCCTCGCGCGATGAGCTTGGTAACCTCACAAATTCGCTCGTATACCTCGCGCAATCGCGTCAGGAATCGACGGACAGGGCTTTGAGCGAAAAGACGAAGGTTGAAACAATTCTTCAGAATATGACGGACGGTATTTTGGCGTTTGACCTTAACGGAAAGCTCATTCACTTTAACCCCGAGGCGCAGCGGCTGCTGGCGAGGAAATACCTCGATGATATAAGCTTTGACCGTTTCTTTAAGGAGATAAACGCCAACATCACGCTCGGCGATTTGCTCTATGTTAAGCAGGAAGCGCCTCTGGAGCGTGAAATTAAGCTCAAAAACCAATATCTGCGTCTTAACTTTGCGACATTCCACGTCGATAACAAAATCGAGGGTATAATCGTCGTTATCCACGACGTTACGCGTCAGGAAAAGCTGGAACAGTCGCGCCGCGACTTTGTCGCGAATGTTTCGCACGAGCTACGCACTCCGCTTACAACCATAAAGTCATACTCCGAAACGCTTTCCGATATGCCCGACGTAAACCGCGAGCTTCAGGTAAGATTTCTCGACGTCATCGCGTCCGAAGCCGACCGTATGGCAAGAATTATAAGCGACCTCCTGACTCTTTCCGAGCTTGACGAAAACCACACATTCTACAAGGCTCCGGAAGAAATTAATATACGGCGAATGCTTGAAAATATAGTTGACCGTATGGGAATGACCGCGAAAAAGAAAAATCAGACTCTCACCTATCACCCGATAAACGAAACGCCGGTTATTTCCGGCGACCGCGACGGTCTGGAGCGTGTATTTATAAATATCGTCAGCAACGCCATAAAGTACACCGGCGAGGGCGGACATATCGAGGTCTATTCGAGCAAGGTCTATAACGACATTTGCGTTAAGGTAGTCGATAACGGCATCGGTATTCAGAAGGACAAGCTTCCGCATATCTTCGACCGTTTCTACCGCGTAGATAAGGCGCGTTCGCGCGACACCGGCGGCACGGGACTCGGTCTCGCGATTGCGAAACAGACGCTTGAGTCGGGCTTTAACGGCAAAATTAAAATTTCGAGCGAGTTTAATAAGGGTACCGAGGTTACAATAACGATTCCTGTGGGTAAATAAACCATTTAATTTAAAAAGAGGCGCTTTTAAGCGCCTCTTTCCTATTTTTATTTTCCCGTACTGCCAAATCCGCCGTTGCGGGTATCGGTCACGTCGTCGTCAACCGTTATGCCGTACTCGACAAATATTCCCTGACAAAAACCGTCGCCCGTATTTAAGGACACGGTTTTGCCCTCTTTGGACTCATTTGTGATTTTACAGAATATATGTCCCTCGTTGTCGCTGTAATAATAATCGCTGTCTATAATGCCGACGGTGTTGTTCATACGGAGTCCGAACTTAAAGCCCAGTCCGCTTCTCGGATAGAGCTTTAAAACCCAGCCGTCATCTATCTTAACCCGCACTCCGGTCGGGATTTTTACCGTTTCGCCCGGAGAAAGCGTTATCGGGCAGGGTACATAAAAATCATAGCCTGCCGAGCCGACGGTCGCGCGTTTGGGGAGCTTTATGTTTTCATACGCCGTCTCGACGGAACCGAGCGCGCTGTCCCAATCCGCCGTAAACCGTTCACGGCTCACCTTTTCAAATTTCGCTATCTTTTTCATAAACGCAATCCTCTCAGAGTTATTTGACTACCAATACTATTTTACCCAATTCCAGACTCTTCTTCGCGTCAATAACCTTCTGGTTGGAACTGCCGCGCCACGGCAGCTTGGGGTCCAAAAGCGGCTTAACGAATCTGCCGTCAACCAGCACGTCTACCTTATTCATAAACGGCAAATTCTTAACGTCCTGCCACTCATAACCCGTATAAATCCAAATCGTTTTGTCCGGAAATTTCTCGGAAATCTCATCAACGAGCCTGCCCACGTCCTCTCTGTTACGCGTGTGGAGCGGGTCGCCTCCCGAAAATGTTATGCCTGTTATGTAGTCCTTTGACAGCTCGGCGAAAATTTCCTCTTTCGCCGCGTCGTCAAATTCAAGCCCTTCATTTATATCCCACGTGACAGGGTTCTGACAACCCGAGCATTTATGCTCGCAGCCCGACACCCACAAAACAACGCGAAGCCCGTCGCCGTTGAGCATATCGTCCTTTGTTATGTTGTGATAGCGCATTACATACTTTTCCTTTCAGCTATTTCCGCCATTTTAGCTGCGTTTAGACGCGTATCTCCCTTTACGCGCGAATATGAAAGATAACCGTTCATTCTCTCTATTTTGGTCAAATTTTTGCTTCCGCACTTAGGGCATACGTCCATTTCAAGCTCCTCATAGCCGCAGTCGTCGCAGTATGCCAAAGACAGATTTACTCCCTCGTAAAAGCCCATATTCATCGCGCGGCGCACAAGCGTCCTTATCGCTTCCTTGTTATAGCTTATAGGATATTTTACATATTGAATTTTACCGCCGTTTGAAAGCTCCCAGAAACGCTTTTCGAGATTTTGCTTCTGAATGGGCGTTATATCCTCGGTTACGTGACAATGGAAGCTGTTTGAAACATAGGCGCGGTCGGAAACATTCTCGATAACGCCGTATTTCTTGCGGAACTGCTCAACCTGCAATCCGCACAGCGACTCCGCCGGAGTGCCGTAAATGGCGTACAGATTGCCGTCCTCCTCCTTAAACTCGTTGACCTTCTCGTTTATATGCTCGAGTGTCTTTATCGCGAACTCTCCGTCCTCGACAAGCGATTTCTTATTATAAAGCTCCTGAAGCTCGTTTAAAGCGGTTATGCCGAACGAAGCCGTCGCGGACTTTAGAAGCGGCTTAATTTTGTCGTGCAGACCCAAATGTCCGCCGTAGAAGCCGCCCTCGCAGTACGCCAGCGGATTTGTCGATGCGCGCATTTCGCCCAGATAATCATACGTTCTTATATGAAGCTTTCTTATAAGGTTTAAATAATAGTCGAGAAGCTCAAAGAAATCAATGTTTTCCTGCATTGATTTCGCCAAAATCATCGGCAGATGCAGCGAAACGGCGCCGATGTTGAAGCGTCCGACAAATACGGGCGAGTCGTTTTCGTCAGCCGGTTTCATTCCGCCTCTCTCGTACCACGGCGAAAGAAACGCGCGGCAACCCATAGGCGAAATTATTTTGCCGTATTTCTTGTACATAGACGGAACATAGCCCTCACCCGTAAGGCTGAGCCAGTCGGGGTACATCGTCTTTGACGAACACTCTATTCCCGCCTCAAACACGTCCTCAAGCTCACCGCCCGGGCCGTGAAGCTTTTCGTCGTAAAGGAACACGATTTTCGGGAACAGAACGGGCTTTTTGTTGCCCTCCTTGCCTTGTCCTTTGGCGTGATTTTTAAGCATAGCGATAGACGCCATTTTAGCAAAACGTCCCGTGCCGGTACCTATCGTAACCGTTATAAACGGGTAGTCGCCGCGGCTTGACGAAACAGAGTTGAACTTATATTCCCAGCCCTGAAAGCCCTGCTCGAAATCGCGCTCAACGTCTTTGAGCGCAACCTCTTTCGCTTTTTCCTCGTCAATTCCCAGCTCTGTATATTTCTTAATATATTTAGCGTAGGATTTTTCCGCGTAAGGCTCAAGAATAAGGTCTGCCGACGGCACCGTAAAGCCGCCGTACTGCTGGCTCGCCGCCGACAGCACAATATCGCCTATAACGTCGAACGCGACGTCAAGCGTCTTTGGCTCGTTATACCACAGATTGCCCATTTCAAAGCCGCCCGAAAGAACATTTTGCACGTCGAACAGACAGCAGTTCATAGTGTCGCGGCGCGCGGACATATCGTGAATATAAATATATCCGTCGCGGCACGCCTGAAGCTCCTCGGTGGTAAGGAAAAATTTCTTGTAAAGCTCCTTATTGAGCTGATTGAAAATAAGACTGCGCTTAGTGGAAACAAGCGCGCTGTCGGTATTGGAGTTCTCCTTGTCGCCTATATACATTATCGACTGGCTTTTCTTATAAACCTCGTCGAGCATCTGAACAAAGTCCTGCTTATAGTTTCTGTAATCGCGATAGCTCTTCGCGACCTTCGGATTTACCTGCTCAAGGGCGCTCTCGGCGATATTGTGCATCTCCGCGATGGTGATTTCCTCCTTGCCCATCTTTGTCGCTTCATCGGTTACAAATTTTCTTATAAAGTTAAGCTCCTCCTCGGTAAACTGCACAAGCGCGCGAAACGCCGACTTGTTTACGGCATTAACGACCTTTTCGGCGTTAAACGCTTCTTTTGTACCGTCTTTTTTTATAACTTTCATTTTCTTCCGCCTCCGTCTGTATATATCTCCGACCACAAGATGTTGTGGTTTTATTATCTGTTTTTAGATTATAACACCCAATATATATAAAATCAATTACAGGAACTTTATTGATTGTTTACAATTTTATTACATTGTTGTTCCGAAAGTTTGTTCGTAAATATTATATCACCAATTATTCCCCTTGTCAACAGAAATTACATAGTTTTTTTATTAATGTACGGACAGATAATAAGTATGATTTTTTAATGGAGCGATTAACGCGAAAAATCGCGTTAATCGGTAAATTGCCCGCGCGATATTTCGTTTCGCGGGCGGAAAGGCTATGGAAATTTATATGAAATTGATTTTTGACGCGTTCTCTGTTTATTGTCTGAGCTTATATTATGAATTATACCGAAAGGTTTTTGACGGAAGGATAAGCCGCCGGCTCAGGCACTCTCAGGAGCTTACGGACTCTGTTACGGTCTCGCTCTCAAATATATGCTGGCATTACCGTTTAAAGCTGAAAATCGCCGAGGCCGAATTTGAGCTTCGGCTCGCTCAGGCGTCCGATTCGTCCGCGCGGTAGCAAAAATTTCAAAAAATTTGCGAAAAATATATAAAAAATAAGTCTGAAATCTTGATTTTATTAAAAAAAAGTGATATTATATATTTATGTATGTTATATTTACAAAAACACACACAAATCACAAAACAGGAGGAGATTCCGATGGCAAGAAAAATGAAAACGATGGACGGTAACAACGCCGCCGCTTACGCTTCATACGCGTTTACAGATGTAGCGGCTATTTACCCCATCACACCATCATCAACAATGGCAGAAGTGACAGACAAATGGTCGGCTGCCGGTCTGAAAAACATTTTCGGACAGCCCGTAAAGGTTGTTGAGATGCAGTCGGAGGCGGGCGCCGCGGGCGCGGTTCACGGCTCGCTTTCAGCAGGCGCTCTTACAACTACATACACGGCTTCTCAGGGTCTTTTGCTTATGATCCCGAATATGTACAAGATTGCGGGCGAGCAGCTCCCGTGCGTATTTAACGTATCGGCGAGAGCTATTGCTTCACACGCTCTTTCAATCTTCGGCGATCACAGCGACGTTATGGCTTGCCGCCAGACAGGTTTCGCGATGCTCGCGTCAACCAACCCGCAGGAGGCTATGGATTTGGGAGCGGTCGCGCATCTCGCGACAATTAAGGGCAGAATACCGTTCTTACACTTCTTCGACGGCTTCAGAACATCTCACGAGTACCAGAAGGTTGCTTGCTGGGATTACAAGGATCTCGCGGAAATGGTTGATTGGGACGCTCTTAACGAGTGGAGACATTCGTCGCTTAACCCCGAACACCCCGCGCAGAGAGGTACGGCGCAGAACGGCGACGTATTCTTCCAGGCGAGAGAGTCGTGCAACGAGGCTTACAATAAAATCCCCGCGATTACGCAGGAATATATGGATAAGGTAAACGCAAAGCTCGGCACGGATTACAAGCTCTTTAACTACTACGGCGCGGCTGACGCGGAGCAGATCATCGTTGCGATGGGCAGCGTCTGCGACACAATCGAGGAAACGGTTGACTACTTAAACGCTAACGGTCAGAAGGTCGGTCTTGTTAAGGTTCGTCTTTACAGACCGTTCTGCGCGGATAAGCTTGCCGAGGCTATTCCCTCAACAGTTAAGAAGGTTACGGTTCTCGACAGAACAAAAGAGCCGGGCGCTCTTGGCGAGCCTCTCTATCTTGATGTTGTCGCGGCTCTTCAGGAGAGCGACGCTTTCAAGAATGTTCCCGTATACGCGGGTCGTTACGGCTTGGGTTCAAAGGACACAACTCCGGCATGCATCATCGCGGCGTTCAAAAATACCGAAAAGAAGCACTTTACTATCGGTATAGTTGACGATGTTACAAACCTTTCGCTGCCGCTTGACGAGAACCCCGACACAACCCCCGAGGGTATCACAAGCTGTAAGTTCTGGGGTCTCGGCGCGGACGGTACTGTCGGCGCGAACAAGAACTCGGTTAAGATTATAGGCGACCACACCGATATGAATGTTCAGGCTTATTTCGACTACGACTCAAAGAAATCGGGCGGTCTTACCTGCTCGCATCTTCGTTTCGGTCACCCGAAAATCACTTCGACATACCTTATCAACAAGGCTGATTTCGTAGCCTGCCACAAGGCTTCGTATATCAGACAGTACGATATGGTATCCGACATTAAGCCGGGCGGCGTATTCCTCCTGAACTGCTCGTGGAACGCGGAAGAGCTTGATAAGCACCTTCCGGGTCAGGTTAAGAAATATATCGCCGACAACAACATTCAGTTCTATACGATCGACGGTGTTAAAATCGGTAAGGAAATCGGTCTCGGAAACAGGATTAACACTGTTTTGCAGTCGGCGTTCTTTAAATTATCGGGTATTCTTCCCGAGGCTGACGCAATTCAGTATATGAAGGACGCGGCTACCGCTTCATACTCAAAGAAGGGCGAAGCTGTCGTTAAGATGAACCACGACGCCATAGACGCCGGCGCTCAGCAGGTCGTTAAGGTAGACGTTCCCGATAGCTGGAAGAACGCTCAGTATGAAGAGCTTTCGATTAAGCACGAGGGTAACGATGAGCTTACAAAGTATGTAAACGATATTCTCGTTCCGATAAGCCAGTTCAAGGGCGCTTCGCTCCCTGTTTCGGCGTTCAGCGATTACCAGACAGGCGAGGTTCCGCTCGGCAGCGCGGCTTACGAGAAGAGAGGTATTGCCATAGACGTTCCCGAGTGGAACAAGGACACTTGTATCCAGTGCGGAAACTGTTCATATGTATGTCCTCACGCTTGTATCCGTCCGGTAGTTCTTACCAAGGAGGAGCTTGACAACGCTCCCGAGGGTATCAAGTACACGAACGCTATGCAGCTCGACGGATTATACTACACAATGGCTATTTCGGTTCTTGACTGTACAGGCTGCGGAAGCTGCGCCAACGTATGTCCGGTAAACAACGCCGGCAAGAAGGATCCGGCTCTTACAATGAAGCCTTTGGATACTCAGCTTAACGAGCAGCCGAAATTTGACTACGCGGCTGACTTAGGCGAGAAGCAGGCGGTTCTTGATAAGTTCCCCGCTTCAAAGGTTAAGGGTTCGCAGTTCAAGAAGCCGTATCTTGAGTTCTCCGGCGCTTGCGCGGGCTGCGGCGAGACTCCTTACGCGAAGCTCGTTACTCAGCTCTTCGGCGACAGAATGTTCATCGCGAACGCTACGGGTTGTTCGTCAATTTGGGGCGGCTCGGCTCCTTCGACTCCGTACTGCGCGGACAAGAACGGCAACGGTCCGGCTTGGGCTAACTCGCTGTTTGAGGATAACGCCGAATTTGGTATGGGTATGTTCATCGCTCAGGATACACTGAGAAATACAAATATCGAAAGACTTGAAAGAATCGCGGCTGAAAACGCTGACGTTAAGCCGGCGGTTGACAAGTTTATCGAAACCAAAAACGACGCGGCGGCTAACAGAGTCGCTACCGACGAGTTGTTGAAGGCGATTGCCGGCATAAACTCCGAGGACGCTAAGAATGTTATCGCCGACAAGGAATATCTCGCTAAGAAATCCTGCTGGATATTCGGCGGCGACGGCTGGGCTTACGATATAGGCTTCGGCGGTGTTGACCACGCTCTCGCGTCAGGCAGCGACATCAACATTCTCGTATTTGATACGGAGGTTTACTCAAATACAGGCGGTCAGTCGTCAAAGGCTACCCCGACAGGCGCTATCGCTCAGTTTGCGGCGGCAGGTAAAGAGGTTAAGAAAAAGGATCTCGCCGCTATCGCTATGAGCTACGGCTACATCTATGTCGCTCAGGTCGCGCAGGGCGCTAACCAGCAGCAGCTCTTAAACGCTCTTATCGAGGCTGAAAGCTACAACGGTCCGTCGCTTATCATAGCGTATGCTCCGTGTATCAACCACGGTATCAAGGGCGGTATGAAGATTGCTCAGACAGAGGAGAAGAAGGCGGTTGAGGCAGGTTACTGGCATCTGTTCAGATATGACCCCAGACGCGCTATTGAGGGCAAGAACCCGTTCCAGCTCGACTCAAAGGCTCCTACCGCTTCATATGAGGACTTCATTATGGGCGAGGTTCGTTACAACTCGCTCGCTCGCTCGAACCCCGAAAGAGCTAAGAAATTGTTTGCCAAGGCTGTTAAGAACGCGGAAGAAAAGTACGCGAAGCTTGTTAAACTGGCTGAGGAAAACTAATTCAAAAACGAATA
>CAYVUD010000002.1:0-35470 GCA_964454725.1 uncultured Lachnospiraceae bacterium | reverse complement strand
CTTATATATTTTGTATTATTTTAACCGTTTTTTCCTTATTTATACATGGTAAACTTACTCTGTTGACTAAATCGGAGAGGTTGTGTATAATTAAACCATACCCTGTCCGTATAAAAGGGGAGGGGATAAGCTTGGAGCGGATAAACAGAGCATCCGCGGAAAGGAGAAAATCGTGAAAAAGCTAACAGGTACAATACTTGCCGCGCTTATGACCTTCAGCTCGCTTACCGCGTTCGCGTCGGGAGCGATACCGGACCATAGGGGAACGAGCATGGAGGGAATAGAAATAGGAACAGAGCGGCTTAATTCGGCTGTAAAAGCTTATTCGGAGCTTTTTGAACAGGCGGGCGACCAATACGGCGTGGACCCGAATTTGCTTGCGGCGATATGCATGCAGGAGTCGTCGGGAAGAAATTTAAGCTACCGCGAGGACGGAAGCGAATATCCCGCGTGGGGAATTATGCAGATAGAATATACGCTTGAAAAAGCGTTTGCCGATTTCGGAGAGAAAACAACGGGCGTGAGATGGACGCTTCAGGACAGGCTTGACCCTGAAAAAGCAATTCCTTTCGCGGCGTATCTTATTTCGCAGTCGCTTGTTCATTATGACTGTGATTATATGAAAATGATTCAGGGATATAATTTCGGTCAGACGGTTCTGGACAGAATTATTGCGGCGAAGGGCGACGACTGGCTGTCGGAACGTATCAACGCCGCGAAATACGCGGACAACTGGAAATATGAAAAGTACGGAGACGCGCAGTATATCGAGCATGTTTTGAGATATTACCATAACGACATTGATTACATAGGCGCGAAGGTGCGCGTTAACGGCGAACTGCTTGCCTTTGAGGATCAGTATCCGCTGCTGGATTACGCGGATAACGGCGGAACATACACGCTTATTCCGATACGCGGCGTCAGCGAGGCGCTCGACGCCGAGGTTGAGTGGGACGGTGAAAACAGGATGATTGAAATCGAAAAGGACGGACGTGATATGATTCTGTACGTAGACAGCGACACGGCTTTGCTTGACGGGGAAGAGATTACGCTTGAAATGCCCGCGAAAATAAAAAATAACAGAACCATGGTTCCTCTCAGATTTGTAATGGAAGCGTTTGACGTGGAGGTTAACTGGGATCAGGACACGAGAACTGTGGAAATTACGGGATAAGATTTAAAAGTATTATAATTTACATCAAAAAAGGAACCGAGCGCTTTTAATGCGTCCGGTTCCTTTTATTGCTTTATTTTAACATTCCTTATCCCAAAGCTCCTGATAGAATTCGAGATAGTCGGTATTATTCTGCTTTATACATTCAATCGCGGAACGCGGATGAACATTTAATATACCGGTCAGAAGATACGGGATATCGTATCCCCATACAAGACCGTCCTGCTTGAGCTTCAGCATTTCTTCCTGAATGAATTTCAAAACAGGGGAGAGTTTATACTTCGGGTTTTTAAGAAATCCCAGAAGCGCCTCCATTGCGCAGTTGCCCGCGCCTCTGCCCATGCCGTTCATTGTCGCGTCAAGCATGCTTACACCCTGCGCCGTAGCCTCTATAGTGTTCGCGAACGCCGTCTGCTGATTGTTATGCGCGTGCATTCCGATGGTTTTGCCGTACTTGACGCCTGTTTCCGTATACATTTCCGCAAGCTCTCTTATCTGCTCCGGATACATCGAGCCGTAGCTGTCGACAATATAAATCATATCGACGCCGCTCTTCCCGATAAGGTCAAGAGCCTGTATGATATCCTTATCGTTCGCGGTGGAAACAGCCATTATGTTGATGCTTGTCTCATAGCCCTTCGACTTGCAGTATTCAGCCATGTCAATCGCCGCGGGTATTGTGTTTATATACGTTGCGACGCGCACAAGATCGATTACGCTGTCCTTCTTGTCAATAATGTCATGCTCTAAATCCGTTCTTCCCACGTCCGCCATTACGGAAATCTTCATATCCGTGTCATTGTCGCCTACAATGCTTCTTATGCTATCCTCATCGCAGAACTTCCATTTGCCGAATTTGTCGACGTCAAAAAGCTCTTTTGAAGCCTTGTAGCCGAATTCCATGTAATCTACGCCCGCCTTTATGTTAGTCTGATACAAATTTTTTACGAACTCGTCCGTAAAATAAAAGCTGTTTACCAGTCCTCCGTCGCGGATTGTCGCGTCCAAGACCTTTATATCGGGTCTGTAAGACAATAATGTTCCTTTTTGTGGCGCCATTGTTTTTTCCTCCTACCGTACTGCATTTGTTTTTTGCTCATTCAAAAAACACTCCTATTTTACCACACTTCGCCGAAAAAATCAATAGCTAAATTAATAAAGGCAAAGAAACGGCGCGTTTACATGGGGGAACGATTATTCATTTTCGTATCAGCTTTAAAAGCTGCACTATGACAAACGTTCCGAGCGACAGCCCGTATACCGACGCCAATTCAATTCCGGAAAGCGGCGCGACCGAGAATAATCCCTGCGCCGGCGGCAGCAGGAGTACCGCGTTAAGCAGTGCGAAGCCTATTAAAAACGCGCCTATCATGCTTTTGTTGTTCCACATTTTCCTCGTAAACGCGACCGGTCTGTCGGATTTGCAGTTAAAGCCGTGGACAAGTCTCGAAAGACACAGCGTAGCGAACGCCATTGTGGTTGCCGCGTCCGCCGAACGCGCGAGTCCTATATAGAAGGATATCATAGTCATAACCGCGATTACAAGACCTTCAACGCCTATATTTGTCATAACGCGTTTTGTCAGTATAGACTGATTTTTCGGTCTCGGCTTTTCGTTCATGACGGACGCGCTGTGCGGTTCGACGCCGAGAGCTATTGCCGGCAGACTGTCGGTAAGAAGGTTTATAAACAGCAGATGAACCGCTTTGAACGGCGCCGGCAGAGCCATAACCGACGCGTACAGAACCGCAAGTATTCCCGCCGCGTTGCCCGACAGCAGGAACTGAATCGAACGCCGGATATTTTTATACAGATTGCGTCCGTTTTCAACAGCTTTTACTATAGTAGCGAAGTTATCGTCCGTCAGGACCATTGAAGCCGCGTCCTTGGCGACCTCGCTGCCCGTAATTCCCATAGCGACGCCGATATCCGCCTGCTTTAAAGCGGGCGCGTCGTTAACGCCGTCGCCGGTCATGGAAACGATATACCCTTTCCTCTGCCATGCGCTGACAATTCTTATCTTATGCTCGGGCGAAACTCTCGCGTATACAGCCACGTCCGTCACAAACTCGTCAAGTTCCTCGTCGGACAGCTTATCTATCTCGCTTCCCTCAACGGCGCGTCTGCCCTCGTCAAGTATTCCGATTTTTTCGGCGATTGCCGACGCCGTCGCAAGATGGTCGCCTGTTATCATTATCGGCGTAATTCCCGCGCTCTTACACTTTGCGACAGCCTCCGCGCTTTCCTCTCTCGGCGGGTCCTGCATCGCGACAAGTCCGAGAAGAATATAGTCTTTTTCGTCCTCAACCGTTATATCGGGAGAAGGAACGTCCCTTTCGCACACGGCAAGAACGCGCAGTCCCATTTCGGAAAACTTCATATTAACCCTTTTTAACTCCTTAAGGTCGTCGGCGGTAAACGCGCGTTTACCGTCCATCGTCTTCATTTCGAGAATACGCGGCGCGAGTACGTCCACCGCTCCCTTTGTGAGCATTTTATAATTGCCTCCGATTTTGTGAACGGTACTCATAAGTTTTCTGTCGGAATCGAAGGGAATCTCGCCCAGTCTCGGATATTTTTCTCTCATGCTTTCAGCCGGAAGACTATGTTTTTTTGAAAAATCTATAAGCGCGATTTCCGTAGGGTCGCCTATCTCCTGACCGTCCTTACGCACGGAATCGTTGCACAGAGCGCCGTCAATTATAAGCTGCGCCTGACGCGCGTTCATTTCAGCGTCCTTGTCTGTAATTTCGCCGTCAAAATATATTTTCTGCACCGTCATCTTATTCTGAGTCAGCGTTCCCGTTTTATCGGAGCAAATCACCGAAACGCTTCCCAAGCCTTCGACCGCCTGAAGCTTCCTTATAATCGCGTTTTCTTTGGCGAGCTTCTGAGTACCCGCCGACAGAACTATCGTTACAATCGAGCTTAAAGCCTCGGGTATCGCCGCCACCGCCAGCGCCACGGCAAATACGAACGCGTCCGAAAAAGCTTCCGGCGTTATCCCGTTTCCGCTGCGGAACAGCGTAAGTCCCATTACAATAATACATATTCCTATTATTATAAACGATAGCTTTTTGCCGAAATTGTCAAGGCTTACCTGAAGCGGCGTTTTCTTCTCCTGCGTATTTTTCAGCAGTTTTGCGATTTTACCTATTTCCGTTTCCATGCCTGTCGCCGTGACGACCATTTTCGCTCTGCCGTATGTCGCAAAGCTGCCTGAATAAAGCATATTCACCCTGTCTCCAAGCGGCTTTTCGCCATCCAGTGCGCCGTCGTTTTTTTCCACAGGTTCGCTCTCGCCCGTCATCGCGCTTTCATCCGCCTTCAGGGACGCGTTTTCTATAATACGTCCGTCGGCGCATACGTAATCGCCCGCTTCAAGTACGACTATATCGCCGACAGTTACATTCGCTCCGGCTGTAACTCTTATTTCTCCGTCGCGTATGACCTTCGCCGTCGGCGCGGACATTTCCTTTAAACTGTTTAACGACTGCTCGGCTTTAAGATGCTGAACAGTTCCCAAAACGGCGTTTATCGTAATAACGACGAAAATTACCGCCGCGCTTTCCGCGTCGCCCAGAATCCCCGAAATTACCGCCGCGATTATAAGAATTATTACAAGGAAATCCTTGTATTGTTCAAGAAAAACCATAAACGGACTTTTCTTTTTTCCTTCCGCGAGCTCGTTTTTGCCGTACTTTTTGAGATTTTCTTCAGCGGCGCTTTGCGTAAGACCGTTTTCGCTCGTTCCGAGCGCCTTCATAACGTCTTCTTTTTTCATTTGATACGCGTCCATAAATTTTAACCCCTTTCATTTTTCTAAGATAAAGAAAAGAAGCAACGCTTCTACCGCAGCTTCCTGTCTGCAATAAAAGTCTTGCTTCTTAGAATATGATACGGACCGAAAGGTCGTACTGACGACGTCATATTACGCGTATTCGCGCAAGCTACTCCCCTTTATTGGCTGTAATAATATATAACATATTATTCCCGATTTGTCAAGTATATATTCAAAAAAAGAAGACAAAACCGCACGGGTTTTGTCTTCAATCTCGTTTTAAGTATTCAACCGTTAAATCAGTTTACGATAGCAAGCTCGGTATCCTTATCGAAGATATGAAGCTTGTTTGTCTCAAACGCAATCTTGATTGTATCGCCAATCTTAGCGGTTGAGCGCTGATTAACTCTCGCCGTAAACTGCTCGCCCGCGACTTCAAGATACAGATATGTCTCCGCGCCCATCATTTCCGTTACTTCAACGTGCGCGTTACATACAGCGTCGGGCTTGCTTGCGATAAATCCTTCGTCGTCGTGGATGTCCTCGGGTCTGATACCGAGAATAACCTCTTTGCCGTAATAATTATCAAGACCTGTCGTCTTGCCGTCAGGAATTTTAATCTTGTCATCGGCAAATGAAGCGTATACGCCGTCCGCTTCCTTTGTAAGAAGAGCCGTAACAAAGTTCATCTGCGGAGAACCGATAAAGCCTGCAACGAATACATTAATCGGTTTTGTATAAAGATTAGCCGGAGTATCAACCTGCTGTATAATACCGTCCTTCATAACAACGATTCTTGTACCCATCGTCATAGCTTCCGTCTGGTCATGCGTAACATAGATAAACGTTGTCTGGAGCTTATTATGAAGCTTTTTAATCTCCGTTCTCATCGCAACTCTCAGCTTAGCGTCGAGGTTTGAAAGAGGCTCATCCATAAGGAATACCTTAGGATTACGAACTATCGCACGACCCATGGCGACTCTCTGTCTCTGACCGCCCGAAAGAGCCTTCGGCTTTCTGTCGAGAAGATGCTCGATATCAAGAATTCTCGCGGCCTCTGTAACGCGCTTCTTAATCTCATCCTTGGGAGTTTTGCGGAGTTTAAGACCAAACGCCATATTCTCAAATACCGTCATATGCGGATAAAGAGCGTAGTTCTGGAAAACCATCGCGATATCTCTGTCCTTGGGAGCGACGTCGTTCATAAGGCGTCCGCCGATATAAAGCTCGCCCTCGGAGATTTCCTCAAGTCCCGCAACCATTCTCAGCGTCGTCGACTTACCGCAGCCTGAAGGTCCGACAAGGATTATAAACTCCTTATCGTCAATGTCAAGCGTGAAATCGCTTACAGCCGTAACACCGCCCGCATACCTTTTGTAAATGTGTTTTAGTTGTAAATCTGCCATGTTTTTATTCCCCTCTCGTCCATGAAAATTTTAACAGAAAATTAAGATATTTTTTCTGTCAATAATTGATTTTTTAAATCAGTCGCCATTTATTTTTGATATATATATATAATAACATATTTACATTTAAAATGTTAGTCGTATAATTCACAAAAAAACTTTTTATTCTTTAGTAAAAATAACTAAACATATTTTTTTATCGGGCGTATAAGTTGTATTTTTTACTATTCGCGGTTCTTTGCGTTCTCGATTACCTTCTGCGCGATATTTTCGGGAGCCTGTTCATATCTCGCGAATTCAAACGAGAAAATTCCTCTGCCTTGACTCATCGAGCGCAGGTCTGTAGCGTACTTGAACATTTCCGACGTCGGAACCTCCGCCTCGACCATGTTAAGACCCTCTTTATCGCTTTCGCCCATACCCATTATCTGACCGCGGCGCTTATTGATATCGCCTATCACGTCGCCCATGATTTTTTCGGGAATATAAACCTTCAGATATCCTATCGGCTCTAGAAGCACGGGCTTCGCCTGCTTCAGACCTTCCTTATACGCTATTGAAGCCGCCGTTTTAAACGCCATTTCCGACGAGTCAACCGGATGATACGAGCCGTCCAAAAGCGTAGCCTTAAGATTCACAACCGGATAACCCGCCAGCACGCCGTGCCGGCAGCTGTCGCGCAGCCCTTTCTCAACCGCGGGAAAGTAATTCTTTGGAACAGCGCCGCCGAATACCTTCTCCTCAAATATCATTTCCTCGGAAATGCCGGGCTCGAACTCAATCTTTACGTGCCCGTACTGACCGTGTCCGCCCGACTGCTTTTTATGTTTTCCTTCAACGGTCGCCTTGCCCTTTATAGTTTCGCGGTAAGGAACTATGGGCTCTTCGAGAATAACGTTAACTCCGTACTTGTTTTTGAGCTTGCTCACGATAACGTCGATATGCTGCTCGCCCTGACCGTTTATCAGCGTCTGCTTTGTTTCGGGATCGTTAGTGAGAGAGAACGTCGGATCCTCCTCCATAAGTCTTGTAAGACCGCTTATAATCTTTTCCTCATCGCCCTTTGCCTGCGGTTTTACCGCCATTGAAAGCACGGGCGCGGGGAACTCTATGCCTGTAAGGATAATGTTCTTATCCTTCGCGCACAGCGTGTCTCCCGTCTTTGTAGTCTCCAGCTTGGCGCAGCCGCCTATGTCGCCCGCTTTAATTGATTTTGCCTCAAGCTGTTTCTTGCCGCACATATTAAATACCTTGCCTATTTTTTCATAAGCGTCCTTGTTCGGATTATAGAGCGTGCTGTCGCTCTTCACCTCTCCCGAATATACGCGGAAAAGCGACATTTTTCCCACATACGGATCCGCTATCGTCTTGAAAACAACCGCGGCGGTCGTTTCTTCTTCCGTCTGAATCAGCTCCACAGGCTCGCCCGTGTCGGCCACTCTCGCGATTTCCTCAATCTCGGAAGGAGCGGGGAGATATTTGCCAATGCCGTCCATAAGCGAGCGCACGCCGATATTGTCCTGACCGCTTCCGCAGTATACGGGGAAAATGCTTCCGTCTTTAACGCCCTTTCTGATCGCCTTCTTTATCTCGTCAAACGTAAATTCCTCGCCGTTAAAATATTTTACCATGAGAGCCTCGTCGGTTTCCGCGACAGCCTCCATTATCATTTCACGAAGCGGCGCGACAACGGCCTCCATTCCGTCCGGCACGGGAATATCTATTCTGTCCTGACCCTCGTAACGTCTCGCGGTCATATCGACCACGTCCACAAAGCCTTTGAACTCTCCGTCCTCCTGAATCGGATACACAAACGGCGTGACGGATTTTCCGAAAACAGCCTTCATCTCCTCAAGAGTTTTCGTATAATCGGCTCTGTCGTCGTCAATTTTATTAACGAAGAACATCGTGGGGACGCCCTTCTGCTTGGCGTACTTAAACACGTTTTCCGTACCGACACTCACTCCGCTTCTTCCGCTCAGCACAATCAGAGCCGAATCCGCGGCGCGCAGACCCTCCTTGACTCCTCCGGCGAAATCAAAAAATCCCGGCGTATCAATAATATTGTATTTCATATCCTTCCACTCTACCGCCGCTATAGCCGTGGAAATGCTGAATTTTCTTTTTATTTCCTCGCTATCAAAGTCCGTAACCGTATTTCCGTCCGCCACTTTTCCCATTCTGTCCGTTGCTTTCGCGTTAAAAAGCATCGCTTCCGTCAGCGTTGTTTTTCCGCATTTGCCGTGACCCATGACAGCGATATTCCGTATCGCGTCCATTGCATATGTTTTCATTTAACATAACCTCCCGTTTTTTATTTTCCGTACATATAGCATACTAAATATATACCACATTTATATACGGCGTTAACAAAAAAACAACCGTCATATTATAAAAATATACCGGATGTTTTTTGTGAATTATGCCGACTTGTTTTTTATTCCGCCGTTCTTTCGCCGTCATTATTTATTGTTTCCCCATGCAAACAAAAGTTGTATTGCGAATTTGTACTTTATGTGTTATACTGAACAGAATAAATCTTAATCAAAGCATATAATACAATAAAGCTTAAATTGGAGGAATATATGTATGGCGGGTTTTATTGTCAGGAGTTTCGTAAAGGATTATGAGAATACGCAAAATCCGGCGGTACGCGCCGCGTACGGAAAGGTTTCCGGCGTTGTGGGAATACTGTGCAACGCGGCGCTGTTCGCGGGAAAGATAATCGTCGGAACGCTGTCGTCGTCCGTGTCAATAACCGCGGACGCGGTAAACAATCTTTCGGACGCGTCGTCGAGTCTGATAAGCCTTCTGGGATTTAAGCTGGCGAGCCGTCCCGCGGACGAAGGGCATCCGTACGGTCACGGACGGTACGAGTATCTGTCGGGACTTATGGTAGCGGTTCTGATTATGGTAATCGGCGTGGAGCTTTTAAAAAGCAGCGTCGTCAAAATAATTCATCCCGAGCCGGTAATATTTTCATGGGTCGGCGCCGGAACGCTTGTATTTTCAATTTTACTGAAGCTGTGGATGGCAGTGTTCAACACAAAAACGGGCAAAGCTATAAAGTCAAAAACGCTTATCGCCGCGGCGGTCGACAGCCGGAATGACGTTATAACGACCGCGGCGGTGCTTGCGGCGGCGTTGATTTCGCATTTTACAAATGTTGAGCTGGACGGATGGATGGGTCTTGCGGTAGCCGCTTTTATTCTATACAGCGGCTTCGGACTTGTTAAGGATACGCTTGACCCGATGCTCGGACGCGCGCCCGAGCAGGAAATGGTAGATTTAATAAGAAAGAAAATTCTGAGTTATCCCGGAGTTCTCGGAACGCATGATTTAATGGTGCATGATTACGGACCGGGACGGCAGTTCGCGAGCGCGCATGTGGAAATGGCGGCTGAGGCGGACGTTATAGCAAGTCATGACGTGCTGGATAATATTGAACGCGATTTTTTAAAAAACGACGGGCTTCATATGATAGTGCATTTTGACCCGATTTCAACAAAGGATAACGCGGTTAACGAGCTTCGTACGCGGATATCGGAGTTAATTAAAGCTATTGACAGCCGCCTTACCATACATGACTTTCGCGTTGTACGCGGAACCACGCATACAAACGTAATTTTTGACTGCGTTATGCCTCACGACATGGACATGACGGAAAAGGAGCTTAAACAAAAAATATCCGAGCTTATATCGGAGGAATATCCGTCGTATTACTGTGTGATAACCGTGGACAAAAGCTATGCCGCGCTTCCCCATGAACGGTAAACGCTTTGGCGAGATTGTGATCGAGGGATATAAAAGGGACTGTGGACAAAACCGCGGGGGTTTGTCCACAGTCCTTTTTTACAGCAGATTTTTTCTCAGCTCTTCGCCGCTCTGAGCGCAAAGGTAAGCGGGCGGAATATCAAATACGGTCTTGCAGCCGGTCTGACCCTCTTTGCTTAACCGGTACGCCGCTCTCGCATAGGCAATCAGTACCGACGATGTGAATTCCGGATTGGAATCGAGCTTCAGACTGTACTCGATTACATGGCTGTTTTCGCCGTTCCTGCCCGTCCTTCCGCATCTTATAACAGAACCGCCGTGGGGGATTCCCGCGTGATTTGCTTTAAGCTCCTCCTCGCTGATAAAGTATACGGTCGTATCGTAATCCGCGAAATAATTCGGCATTGTCTTTATTTCATTTTCAATTCTCGATTTATCGGCGCCTTCCTCCGCTACAACGTAACATTCGCGCGTGTGCTTCTGTCTTGTGGTAAGGTCGGGATTTTCGCCGTTTCTTACCGCGCTGAGCGCCGCTTCGACGGGAACGGTATACTGTCTCGCATCCTTTACTCCTTCGATTCTGCGTATAGCGTCCGAATGTCCCTGACTTACGCCCCTGCCCCAGAAAGTATAATCCTTGCCGTCGGAAAGAATAGCGTTCGCGTACAGGCGGTTCAGAGAAAACATGCCCGGATCCCAGCCGACGGAAATAATACCGATATGTCCGCCGGCTTTAGCCGCGGCGTCAACCTTGGCGAAATGCTCAGGTATTTTTGCGTGCGTGTCAAAGCTGTCTATGACGTTAAAATACTTTGCATATTCCGGCGTCTGCTTCGGTAAATCCGTAGCGCTTCCGCCGCAGAGAATCATAACGTCTATTTTATCCTTCATTTTTGCGGCGTCGTTTACTGAATACACGCCTACGCCGTCGGTCGGTATTTTTACCGTTGACGGGTCGCGTCTTGTAAACACGCCGGCAAGTTCCATGTCTTCATTTTGCTTAACGGCGCACTCGATTCCGCGTCCGAGGTTGCCGTAGCCTAAAATTCCGATTCTGATTTTCATAATTATCACTCCGTTTTATTAAAATTTATAAATTGTTTCGGTAATATTTTAACAGATTTTAAGATAAATTACAATATTTTAAGGAAAATATATTTTAATAATCGCAAATACACTTCGGGATAACAAAATTGATGAAAAACACTTGACAATCGGTATTAAATTATGGTATTATATTGCATGTAGCTTAAATAAGCTGTATGCGCTCGTAGCTCAGTTGGATAGAGTGTTCGGCTACGAACCGAAAGGTCGTGGGTTCGAATCCCTCCGGGCGTACCACGTCGCGGCAAGTCCTTCGGACTTGCCGCGATTTTTTGTGAAAAACCGATAGAAATTTTCGGCGCGTCAGTTCTCATAAAGCCGTACCGCGGCGACGGTCATATCGTCCGCGACGATATTGCGGTTTTTCTTTACCGCGGTTTCTATTACGGATCGGGCGAGCTCGTCCATAGTGTCAAACGGCTTTTTTATTTCGTTTTTTAGCCAGTCGGCGCGCGCCGCGCCGCCGCCCGCTTCGCTTACGCCGTCCGACGTCATCAGCGCCGTATCGCCGTCCGACAGCTTTCTGGACTGCCCCTGAACCTTTATATCCGCAATCATCCCGGCGGGGAGGGAGAACGAAAATACGGTTTCAACATTTGCGCCGCGCAGTAAAATACTCTGCGCGCCGCCTATTTTGAAAAATTCGCATATTCCGGTCATAAGGTCTATACAAAGCAGGTCGATTGTGGAAAAACACTCGTAATCCAGTTTAAGACACAACGACGAGTTTATCATATCGATAGCCGTATTAACTCCGAAGCCCGACTGCAAAAATTCCCGCAGCAGCTTCAGCGTTATCCGGCTCTCAAGCATGGCGCGTTTTCCGCTTCCCATACCGTCCGACAGAATTACGTAATGCTTGTAATCATCCGTAATAAATTCATCCGCGCTGTCTCCCGAGACATCGGTATAATCACGGCATATCTGTCTTATCGCCACATCCGCGCGATATCTCGCTTTAGACGAAAATTTCAGCAGACCGCTTTCTTGCTCTTTATCGTATCCTATCGGCGTTTCAAGCGCATCTTCAAGCGCCGCCTCGATTTTTTTCGTATCGGTTCCCTTGGAAACGCCGAGATATATTTCCAATTTCCCGTTTTCGTTTTCTATGACGCTCACTTCAAACGCCGTTATTCCCGCCTTGTCAAGCTCGGCGACAATTGTTTCCTCCTTATCCTCCCTGAACGTAAATCCCGAGGCTATCTCCTCCGACATACTGTTCATAAGCGACGATATTTCCTTATACTGTCTTGCGACAAGGTCGCGTCCGGTAATCGCCTCGCCGGTACGCACAAGATTTTTCTTGTACAGCTCGTACACATGATTAAATTCTACAATAAAAAGCTCGGCTCTTATACATTTATCGCGAAAACTTACCGGTACCTCGTCAGCCGTCAAAATTCCTTTAGACTCTATTGTGTCAAGCAGCAGCATAATGTTTTTGCAGGTGCGTGTAAAATCAGACTGCCAGCACTTTGACGCGTTCGGACATCCCTCGCATACTCTGTCGGCCGCTTCGTCGAACAGCGACGCGGCGTCCTTGCTGTAAGATTTGAGACGCTTTTCGGAAGCGTTCTCGAAACACTCCTCCAGACTTTTAAACGCCTTTGACGTCTTTTCAAGCCGCATGGACAGATATTCCTTCGCTCGCACGTCGCCGCTCAGGGATTCTATTTTCAGCCGCCGCGAAAAAAACGCGCTTATCAACGTCCGGAGCTTATTCGGAGTTATAATAAACAACGCGGCGCTTATCGCCGTTTCCATAATCGTCACGGGCAGAGAAAAGCTGTTTCCCGCGTACAGAAGCGCGACGGCGCTTCCGGCGAGAAAACCGAGAGCCACGCCGAATCTTCCGAATGATTTTAACAGATTTCCGAACAACGCGCCGATTCCGAATATACCCATCATCACTACCGCCGACGGAGAAGACATTGAAGCCATAAAGCCTATGCACAGTCCTCCGCTTCCGGCGGTTGCGATCGAACCGTTAAGCGCGATGCACATAACCGCGTAAACCGATACAATATTGGCGAGACTTATATTGCCGGGAAATACTATCCCCGAAAGTCCCGTTATCATGACTCCGATGCTTACCGCGACGCTTATAAGCTCGTCCTGCGCGGCTTGGGCGCGTTTTTTTCTGTTTCTCGCAAGATCGCGCGCTTTACTGAAAATAATATACATTACCGCGGTAACGATTGATTCTATCAAAAGCGCAAAGATATCGTATAATCCCGCGAAATTATAAATGAGATAAGCGCATCCTCCCAGCAGCATCGCTCCGCCGCAGCAGGACGCGTCCGCGACAAGATTTTTCCCGCGTCTGATTCTTGTATATATCCAGTATATCAGAGCCGCTATAAGATATTTTACGAGAAATCCGCGTCCCGCCGTTGTCATAAGCGCGACCGACAGAGCCGTTATTCCTATGTACGCGATGCTTTTGTCAAAGCACGCCGCGAAAAAAGCCGCTCCGAACGGGAACATCCCCAGTACGGAAGCTCTCGAGGCAAGTATCGTCAGAATAATCGTTCCTATATCGCTTATAAGCGGCGCGCGAAGCGTTTCAAGGCGTCTTTGTTCTTTTATCTTAGGCTGAATCATATCAATATCCTCCCATGTTCTGCAGAGATATTATATCACCCGCGCATGGAAAATTCTGTCATATACTGTTGTCGATTCATAAAAATATTACGACAAATTTTTTGACAATACGGAGTTCGTATGATATACTTGTTAAAATAAATCATGGGGAACAGATTACGCCGCAATGAAAGTATGGTGAGATTAATGAAAAAGATTTTAATATTTTCCGACACGCACGGATACACAGATCCATGCGTCGGAATTATTGAAAAAGCCGGACCTGTCAGCGCGGTTATACACGCGGGCGATTGCGTACGCGACGCCGAGGACCTTGAATTCATCTATCCGGACATTCCTTTTTATTATGTGAGAGGAAACAATGATTTTCTAAGCGGAGCGGCGGACCGTCTTACCGCGCTGATAGACGGAAAACGAATATTCGTAACGCACGGTCATGAGCAGCGGGTAAAATATGAGTCGTCTTATTCAACGCTCCGCGCCGCCGCTTCAAACGCTAATCCCGACCTTATCGTATTCGGTCATACGCATATTCCATATATCTCTTACGATTACGGAACAACGCTTTTAAATCCCGGCAGCGTGCGGTTCACGCGCACATACGCAATTGCCGAAACAGGAAACGGAAAAATAAACGTACGCATTGAGGAAATATAAATTTTAACTAAAAACGTCACAGAGGCAAAGCGCTTTTCTGACGAAGTGACATATTTATAATCGGCGGTATATTTAAAGTATGTGTGAAATAAAGATATTTGTCACCGTCTGCCGTTTTTGCCGCGCGTTATGACGAAATTCGGCGTATGATATTGATTTTTGACGAAAATACGGCTATACTTTATACGTTCCTAAGAGAACGGGTTTTAAATGGAAAGGGGATCGCCGGTTTAAGCGGCGGTCCCTTTACAGTTATTCAAAATATTTTCTGTCCAGACTTCTGTACTGAATAGCCTCGGCAATGTGCGCGCCGGCGATATTCTCCGAGCCTTCGAGATCGGCGATAGTCCGCGCGACCTTCAGTATGCGGCTGTGCGCTCTCGCGCTCAGCCCGAGATTGTCAAACGCGGCTTTTAAAATCTCATTTTCTTCCTTGCCCAGAGGGCAGAATTTCTGAATCATACCGGCGTCAAGCTGCGAATTTGAGTATATATTCAGCTCCCTGTACCGTTCGAGCTGAATACGGCGCGTTCTGTTAACGCGTTCTTTTATTTCCGCGCTTGTTTCGGATTTGACAGAGGAGCTTAAATCCTCGTAATTCACGCTGGGTACCTCTACCTGAATATCAATTCTGTCAAGCAGCGGACCCGATATTTTGCCGCGGTACTGATTTATCTGAGCGGGAGTACAGGAACACTGACGGCGGCTGTCGCCGAAATATCCGCATTTGCAGGGGTTCATGCTTGCTATGAGCATAATGTTGCACGGGTATGTAAGCGTTGCGTTGACGCGCGATATAGTAACGCGTCCGTCTTCAAGCGGCTGACGCAGGACTTCGAGCGCGTCGCGCTTGAATTCAGGCAGTTCGTCAAGAAACAGTATGCCGTTATGCGCCAGAGAAAGCTCTCCCGGACGCGGTACCGTCCCGCCGCCCGAAAGACCCGCCGCCGATATCGTATGATGAGGACTTCTGAATGGACGGTGAAGGATAAGCGGTTCGTTTTTGGGAAGCAGTCCCGCTATCGAGTGAATTTTTGTAACCTCGAGAGCTTCGTCAAAGCTCAAATCGGGGAGTATCCCCGGCATACGCTGCGCAAGCATTGTTTTTCCCGTGCCCGGACTGCCGATGAGAAGCACGTTGTGATTCCCCGCCGCCGCAATCTCAAGCGCGCGCTTAACATTTTCCTGACCCTTGACGTCGCAAAAATCAAGCACATTCAAAGCGCTTGCCGCAAAATATTCCTTTATGTCGACTGTATGAACGGGAATTTTCTTTACTCCGGTAAAATGATCGCACAGCGCGCCGAGAGAAGAGACGGGATAGATATTTACTCCCTCTATAACCGCGGCTTCGTCCGCGTTTTCGCACGGCACGAAGATATCTTTAAATCCGCGTTTATACGAGGATATTACCATCGGAAGTATGCCGCGCACAGACTGAACCGAGCCGTCGAGCGACAGCTCGCCGAAAAAGGCGCATTTATCAATATCGCCGGCGTATATCTGTTCTGTGGCGTTTATGATTGAAAGAGCCATCGGCAGGTCGTATCCCGAACCCTCCTTGCGCTGCGACGCGGGCGCGAGATTTATTACAATATGCTTTGCGGGGAACATAAATCCGGTGTTTTTAACGGCGGAGCGTATGCGTTCCTTAGCCTCCTTGACGGCGGCGTCGGGAAGACCGACAATATCAAAATTCGGCATTCCGTTTGATATATCGGTTTCAACGCATACGGGAAATCCGTCAATGCCGGAGAGTCCGCATGAATAAATACGTGATAACATAATTTCACCTCATGTAAATTTTTTTCTTTTGAATACCATGAGCTTCATGGCGGCGAAGGTAAGCGGGGCGCCGATTATGGCCGCGCATGTGTACGCTATGGTTGAATTCAGATTAAGCGCTGTAAAAAGAAATACCATAAGATACTGAAATACAAAATTCGGTATATAGCTCACGGGAAATTTTATAAATTTTTTCCAAGTCGGTTTCTGGTGAAACGTAATTTTTGAGTTAAGGAAAAAAGATGCGACAATACTCACAGCGTAACCTATTATAAAATTCAGACGCGAATTCTGAGCCAATATCCTCAAAGCGCTGCCGACGGGCAGGAAATTATTGCTTAAAATATCCAGAAGCGTCGCTGTTATAACCGATATAGCCGTGTTTATTATGCCTATGAACATGAAAATAATAAACTGAACCGTCAGAAACGGTCTCAGAGTACGCATAGCGCCGTCGGGCAAACGCTCTTTCAAACGCGCGCGAAGACCTGATAAGAAACGATCCATGTCCACCATCTCCCCCTGATGTAGCTTGTATCTATATTATATACTAAACGCGGATTAAAAACAATAGTGTATTTCATAGAAATAACGCGAAAAATTTTTTGCGAAATACAAATAAACTGTTGACATTAAA
Organism: uncultured Lachnospiraceae bacterium; assembly: GCA_964454725.1. Lineage (GTDB taxonomy): Bacteria > Bacillota > Clostridia > UBA1381 > UBA1381 > JALEPO01. The sequence goes on along the minus strand of CAYVUD010000002.1, from coordinate 18,548 downwards.
TCTGTTATATGATATAATAGCAAAGCGTTCTTGAAAAGAGAAATCAATATACCGCGAGGTAGAGCAGTTGGTAGCTCGTCGGGCTCATAACCCGAAGGTCGTTGGTTCAAGTCCAGCCCTCGCAACCATTACGAGTGTTCTTATTGGATTTAAATTTCAATAAGAACGCTTTTTTTTCTTGTCCCGGCGCGGCGGAACGTTGTATTGTACCGGATTGATTTATTTTATGACGGGAATCGGTATTCCGTCATACAGCTAATAATTACAGCTATTGCCGGTCAACGGCAAGGCCGTACACGAAATAAAACCGTATGCCGTCCGAAAAAATCGGGAGGTTTGGTTTAAAAATATATACTAATATTAAAATCTATGATAAAATAACGTTAACAATAAACTAAGGAGGGTATGAAAATGATAATACAAAACGGAAAGACAATACATTTGCAAGGCGGAAATATAAGCTATATAATGTTTGAAAACGAATATGGCGATCTTCTTCACTTCTATTTCGGGAAGAAGCTCCGCGACTGCGATTACTCAAAAATGCGGGAGGAGTGGAGCGAGGAGTGGGGCTTCGCCACGAATGAATTCGGGCTTGACGTGTATCCGCAGGAATACCCGTCCTACGGACACAGCGATTTGAGAAATCCCGCGTATCAGATATTGAACAAATATCGAAACGCGACGTCGCAGCTAAAGGTAAAGGAATATAAGATTCACCGTGAAGAAACAGCCGAAACAGACGGTATGCCGTGTCTTTTTAAGGGAAATCAGAATGCGGACACGCTTGAGGTTATATTGTATGACGAGCCGATTGAATTTGAGGTTCATCTTTATTATACGGTTTTCGACGAATATGATATAATCGCCCGAAACGCGGTTTTGGTTAATAAATCCGACGTTCCGATTGAGATAACGAGCGCGTATTCGGCAAGTCTCGACCTTCCGGTGAACGATTATGAAATGGTGCATTTCGCGGGCGGCTGGGGACGCGAGCGTGAAATGGTTCGCACGCCGCTTAAGCTCGGAATCAAAGCCGAAGCGGAAAACGCGCGCGGCGGAAGCGGTCATCAAATGAACCCGTTTGTAATGATCTGCTCCCCGAACGCCGATGAAACGCACGGCGAGGTTTACGGCTTATCGCTTATATACAGCGGCAACCACTCTACCGTGGCGAAAATCGACCAATTCGGCGGACTGCGCGTGCGGCAGGGTATAAATCCGCATCAGTTCAGGCGGGAATTAAAGCCTAAAGAAAAATTTTGTACGCCGCAGTCCGTAATCTGCTATTCCGATACGGGTTTCGGCGCTATGTCGCGCGAGTATCATAATGTTTATCGCAATAACCTTATGAGAAGCGCGTGGACGCGCAAGGCTCGTCCGATACTTATCAACAACTGGGAAGGCGCTTATTTCGATTTCACGGAGGAAAGCCTGCTTGAAATGGCGCGAAAGGCGAAGGAAGCGGGAATTGAGCTTTTTGTGCTTGACGACGGCTGGTTCGGCAAGAGAGTCAACGACAGATGCAGTCTCGGAGACTGGACGGTAAATAAAGAAAAAATACCGTCGGGTATCGACGGCTTGGCGAAGAAAATCAATGATATCGGCTTAAAATTCGGTCTGTGGTTTGAGCCGGAAATGGTAAGTCCCGATTCCGAGCTTTACAGAAATCATCCCGATTGGGCGGTTAAAGTCAGCGAACGCGCGCCTGTTGAAATACGCAATCAGCTTGCGCTTGATCTGAGCCGCGGCGAGGTTTGTGATTACATTATAAACGCGGTGTGCGATATTTTGAAAAACGCGAATGTCGAGTATGTGAAGTGGGATATGAACAGACAGCTCACCGATATGGCGTCTTTGGGGTATAACCACGAATACACGCTTGGTTATTATAAGATTGCGTCAGCCATTACGTCGGCGTTTCCGAATGTGCTGTTTGAAGGATGCAGCGCGGGCGGAGGACGTTTTGACGCGGGAGTACTTAGCTTTATGCCGCAGATATGGACGAGCGATAATTCGGACGCTATAGCAAGACTGAAAATTCAGTATTCAACTTCGATGTGCTATCCCGTTTATTCTATGTCAAACCACGTCACAGCTTCGCCAAATCATCAGTGCGGAAGAATTACAAGCCTGAAAACACGCGGCGATGCGGCGTATACGGGCTCTTTCGGATATGAGCTTGATATAACAAAGGCGACTGATGAAGAATTTGAAGAAATAAAACGGCAAATTGAATTTGAGAAGCGGCTTCGTCCGCTTATGCGCGACGGCGATTTGTACAGACTTCAAAATCCGTACGAAGGAAATTACTGCGCGTGGGACGTAGTTTCAAAGGAAAAAAAACAGGTTTTCGTATTCGCGTCGAAGACGCTTGCCGAGGCTCAGTCGAAAAATCCCAAACTAAAGCTCATGGGACTCGATGAAAATATGAAATACAGAGATACAATAACAGGTAAAATATACGGCGGCGATTTTCTTATGTACCGCGGAATAAAGATTGATTATAAAACACAGGACTTTGCGACCGAGGTTAAATTGCTTGAAGCCGCAGAATAAGGGTTTAAATGTATAAAGGCGATATATCGAAACGGAACCCAAACGCGGCGTTATAAGCGGGACGGAGGAAGCGGCGAAGCAACACGGGATTATAAAAAGCGTTGAGGCGCTGTTTTTGAATTGTTTCAAAGTAAAAACCTAAAGCCCCTCATTCTTCGGAACTTTAGGTTTTAAACTGTTTTTGACGCGAACGTCGTTAAAAATGATTTTATTTGAGTCCGGCGCCTCAAGCTCCCGCGAGCGGAGCGGACAAAATCGCGGTATATTTATCGATGCTTATATTGTACGTCGAACCTCCGTAAATTCCCGAATATTTTTGCCGGATCTAAAGCAATAAAGCTTATACGGGTTACGTTTATTTCAAATAATCGCCGCAGTATTTATTTATCCCGTCGGCTATCGCGTGTCCTATGCCGTCGTATTCGCTGTTAAGTATGTCGAGGTCGGCTGAGTTGTCAAAAAATCCTATTTCAAGATACGCGATCGGTATCGGAGACTTGCAGAACAGAATTAGGTTTGTAAGTCCGCCTATCTTGCCCTCGCCGTAGCTTTTCATCGAGGTCTGAGCAATTATCTCGTCGTTTATATAACGGCCGAGAGTGTTTCCTCTTGACGCGTAATCCTGCGGAATCCATTTCTGCGTGTACTCTCCGCCAAGCTCAATATAGGCGCTTCCGCGTCCGCCGCCGGCGTTTGAGTGAACGCATACAAACAAGTCCGCATCAGGTACCGCGCTTACATCATTGTTGGGATAACAGTATATAAGGCGTTTTGTCATTGACGGATTTTCGTCGCCGCCGCGCGTAAGCCGCACCTCATACCCCATTTCCTCAAGATATTTCGCGGCGCTGAGCGCGTTGTTAAAATTTATCCGCGGCTCAATTTCCCTGTCGCCGTTCTCCATTCTGTACCAGCAATCGCTTCCGCCGTCGCCGCCGCGGCAATCCTCCCACGCGGTTCCTGCCGCCCAATGCCGCCATTCTCCCCATTGACCGTTATCGTCGTTCCGGAGCCAGCCGCTTGCGAGCTTTTCCTCGTCGCTCATATATCCCGAATCCTTGCCGTGACCGGGGTCAATGACAATCGTAATAGGCGGCTTTACCGGCTCGCTCGGACCGGTATAGCCCTCCGGCGAAAGCGCGCCGCTGATTTTATTATATAGCCTTGCCAGAATAACCGCCGCTTCGCCGCGCGTTATCGCGCCGCCGGCGTCAAAGATTCCGTCTCCGCTTATAATACCGGCGTTTACAGCCGTTCTTACGTACTCGTCCGCCCACGACGGAACGTCGTCGCTGAAATTCAAGACCGCGCCGTCGGGCGAAGCCTCCGCGTTTGAGGTCAGAACCCTTGACGCTATCGTTACCGCCTGCGCTCTTTGTATAGGCTCGCCGCCGCGGAAGGAACCGTCCTCAAAGCCCGACATTATGCCGTATTCCGCCGCGCTGCCCGCCGTATAGTAATACCAGCAGCTTTTTGGAACATCGTTTAAATAGTATGGGCGCACGGTATCGAGCTTGTCAAGGAGTCTTAAAACAACAGCCGCGAACTCAGCTCTTGAAATACTGCTGTCAGGATCAAATTCCGTTTCTGTTCTGCCGGTTATATAACGTTTTTCGGCGAGCAGATTTATCGCCCGCTGCGTTTCATCATCCTTTTCCGATATATCCGAAAACTCTGCGAGAGCGGCGCTCGGAACAAGGAAAAGCGTTATAATTGCCAAAACAATAGCCTTTTTCATATTCATACCCCTTTATCAGTCTATAACGACGTCCAAAAGCCGCTCCGCCTCGTTCCACACGCACGATTTTCCCACCGAGGACAATTCGTCCGCCGAAACCGCCGTGTAACCGCTCAGATTATACGCTTGCTTAAAGGTATATTCCTTATCGCCGCAGACTATCCTTGCCGTTATACCCGTGTTTCTCATAACATTAAACATTCGGCTTCCGTCAGGATACGCGCGGTACATATCCATCGGAATGGCGGTGACCGCTTTATCGGGATTTTTATAAGCCGTGACCGCCTTCGCCGCCTCGTCCCAGTCTATATCAAAGCCGTAATCCTTCAAATCCTCTATAATGAAGCAAAGTCCGCGCTCGGGTCCTCTGTAGAAAAACGCGGGAACCTCGTATCCGTTAAGAAACAGACGTATATTCGTTGACAGAAGACTGCTGTAATAATAATTAGCCGCGTCGAATCCCATATCCAAGAGACTGATTGAATCGGTAAATCTTTCGCTTCCCGACTCCGAGTGCATTGTTACCGAAATAACGCGTATACCGTCTCTTAAAGCCGTGGCGGTATTGCAGTAGCCGGCGAGGGTGGTCGTTCCCGTTTTAAGTCCGTCCGCGCCCCAATACTGATACGCGCCGCCCGGGAGCAAACGGTTTGTCGTCTTATATTCTCTGCCGCCGAACATTATAGTCGGGCGCGAGGTATAATTAAGCACGTCAGGGTACTCGTTTATAAGTCTTGCCGCAAGCTTCGCCATTGAACGCGCCGATATTCTGTTATAATCCGACAGTCCGGACGCGTCTGTGTAATACGCCTCAAGACCGAGTTCTCCGGCGGTTTGGTTCATAAGCTCCGCAAACGCGCTCTCGCTTCCGCAGAGATATTTGCCTATCATCTCACACGCCGCGCAGGCGGACGGAACAAGTATCGCGCCTAAAATTTCATCGACGCTGTACGATTCGCCCTCTATTATTTCAACATTTGTCGCCTCGGGGTCGCGCGAAAGCCAGGCGTCCTCGGCGTCGGCGGTGATCATAGTCTGCTTTGTCAGCGCGCCGCCGTCTATTTCCCTATACACTATATATGCCGTCATTACCTTGGTCATACTTGCCGGCGCCAAAGGCTCGTCGGCGTTAAATTCATAATAAATCTCGCCCGTGGCGGCGTTCACAACGCACGCGCCCCTTGAGGAAATCTCCGGCGCGGCGTGCGCCGTTATTCCGCAGACAAGCGTAAAACAAACAATAATACTTATAATTTTTTTCTTCATATCAAATCACTGTTACGGGTTGCACAAATCATCAAGAGATGCAAACTCGTATCCTTTTTCCTTTGCAAAATTTATAAAGCCTTCAAGCGCGTTCGCGTTATCCTTTGACACGGCGTGAATAAGCATTATAGCTCCGTCATGCGCGTATCTCGTCATCATATCGTACGCGTAATCCGCGCCCTTCTGAACATTCTCGTCGTAATCGTAATACGCGAAGCTCCACAAAATCGTATCATAACCCATATCGTTCGCTATGGCGAGCGACCGCTCGTTGATTTCTCCCTCGGGCGGACGCATATAATGCATGTCATAGCCGAATTCATTGCGGAGACGGTTCGACAATACCTCGATTTCATTCATTACCGTGCCGACGTCGCATTTCGCGAGGTTTTTATGATTTACCGTATGGTTTCCGACAGTAAAGCCGCTGTCTATCATACGCCTTACCAAATCAGGCTTCGAGTCGACAAACTCTCCCGTGACAAAAAATGCCGCGGGTACGTTGTATTTTTCAAGCGTATCCAGAATTTTCGGAGTATAGCCCGCCTCGTATCCCTCGTCAAACGTAAGATATAACTTATGAGGACGCGAGCGGTCCATATAATAGCCGTTGAATTTCTCAATCATACTTATCTGCCAGCTGTAAAGCTCGGGAGCGTCGCCCTCGACGCGTACAAAACCCCAGCCGACCGCTTCAGTCGGATAATTATTGTAGGAGTCCTTGTCAAGCCGCCACGTTTCCGGCTTTTCGCGGTATGGGCGCACCGCCGTTTCAATGGGCGCGTATTCGCGCTCGGAAATACCGTCAAGCTTCAGAAAAAGAGCCCGTTTATCAGCGTCCCATTCTACGGAACCGAACGGATACATATTATCGAGCAATATCATCATATTTCCGTCCGCCCAATACGAGTCCGTTTCCGCGCCGTTGAGAAGAACCCTTATATCTGAGCCGCCGGTCTGTCTGAACACGGCGCCGCTGTTCTGATACGGTATTTTTACGCCGTCCATACCCGTAATTTCGCTTATACCGTCCGTCCGCGTTATATTAACGATTCTTTCTTCTTCATTATAGCCGACGTCAAAACCGTAATTTGACAAATCGCGCGCAAATACGACGCACCTGTCGTTAATATTGTAGCACTGTATGGGATAATTATTTATGTAAGCGGATATCTTGCTGTATACTATATCCTCCGCGTTTGCGGTTACGGCTAAAGCGGCGAATGTCAGCATTACCGAAACAATCAATATAAATTTTTTCACACTTCATCCTCTTTTCTATATGCTGTCATACAATAAATAAAGGCTGCCGTATGCAGCCTTTATAAAATTATTCTATGTTGATTAGAATACCTTCTCAACCGTACCGTCTGCAGCGACTTTGATTCCTGAGACGTCCTTATAATCGCCGCCCGGAACCCATGTCTGGATATATACATGATATCCGTTGTCAACCTTAACGGGTACATATCTCTCATAATCCGATGTAAGAGTATAACCCTTCTGCTTTACGGCAAGAATAGCCTTCGAGCCCGAGTCGATAGACGTCGGCGCCGTAGCGAGCTTAGCCGAGATCGTGTCTTCCCAGTACTTGATTGCGTAGTAATCGTTCTGATTCTTGCCGAAGTGGGAATCAGCGGCGTAGAGAGCCGTAAGAGCTTCTGAATATTCGCCCTTCTGATACTCTGTTTCTACCTTATTAAGAAGAGTATCGATTTCCATTCTGTCGATAGCAAAGCTTATCTTGTTATCCCAAGCTGTCTTCTTAGCGCCGTCATAGTTGACGTCCTTAACATATTCAAGCTCCTGCTTTGCCTCATAGTAAAGACCGTCATAGTAGAAGCTCTCCGCCAACTCAAAAGCCTGAGCGTTGTCTGCCGGTACCGGCACTGTCGCCGCCGACGCGCCGACCGCTGAAAGCGCAAGAACCGCCGCAGCTGCAAACGCAACTATTTTTTTTGTATTTTTCATTGAAAAATCCTCCTTTAAAAATTTTATGACCATATTTATTACATTTACCTGTCATTGTAAAGCGTTTGTTTTTTAAATTTAGCGTTTTAATCTCTTATAATTTGCATATACTGTGCTGTAACGCTTAATTAAACCCTATTTTGAATAGGATGGGCGATTGCGTTGAATTTCCCCTCAGATTACGGATAATCGCCCGCGCAAAGTATGCCTTTGCCGTTAAAATCATCGCGCACCCGTGGCGCGGATGGCGATAAGCTGCCCAATGCGCCGTTCCGTAATGCCGCGGATATTCACGCTGTGTTTTCTGACAGGTTCTTCACATAATTCCTTTTTCACTTTAATCACCCCATTTCCAAACGCTTTGACACATAATCCAAATTATGTGGTAAAAAACGAGGGCTTTTAGATTATAATAAGTTATAATAAGAACCGCGGCGCGTATGAAAAAGCTCGCGCGAACGGTTTTGAAACATTATTGTCGTTTAAAAAAAGCTCAAAAAAAAGACCGAAAAAGAAAAAAATTTTTGTCGGTTTGGTTAACACGCTCAAATTTGACTAAAAATTGATTTTTTTTATAATTTTAAAGGCAAATTGTTGACAAAACAATAATTCTATGATAAGATTACAGTAATATGATATGTATTTTTACCACATAATTTGGATTATGTGGTTTTTTTAACACCTTAAAAGTCCGAGTCTCTGTATTTGACGGCGGTGCGTTTCGCCCGTCTCCATCGTGTAAATTCGCGTGGTGTTCACGCTTGAATGTCCGAGTATGTCGGCGAGGCGGACAATGTCCTTTTCAAGCGCGTAGAACGTCCGCGCGAACAAATGGCGCAGGTTGTGCGGGAATACCTTGCCGCGGGCGACTCCGGCGTCGGCGCATAAAGCCTTTAAAGCCTTCCATATCGCGAAACGGTCGAGCGGTCTGCCCGTGCGGGTCACGAATACCGAGCCGCTTTCGATTTTCCGCTCCCCGGCGTACCTTTTCAGCATTTTACAAAGCTGCTCCGGCAGTATAACAACGCGCATTTTACCCTTGCAGCTTATATCTGCCTGTCTGCGGTTTACGGCTTCAACCGTTATAAATTTCAGCTCGGAAACCCTGATACCGGTCGAGCATATTGTTTGCATCAGGTAATATACTTTTTTGTTTTTCCTGCTCCGCGCCGCTTGTAAAAGGCGCTTATATTCCGCCTTTGTCAGTTCTCTTTCGCTTCGCGAAAAAATCCGTTTTTGAATTTTTACGTTTTTGATCCTGCAGTCGTGCCGACCGCAAAAGTCAAAAAAGCTGTTCAGAGACGATAAGTGCGAGTTGACCGTCGAGGGAGCGTATTTTGAAATAAGCTCTTTCTTGTATTCCAAAACGGCGGATTTGTTTATTTCGCGTTCGCCAAGCCACAGCGTGAACAAAGCCGCGTCCCGCGCGTATTTTTCGACCGTGTTTTTCGCTTTTTCCTCCTGAATTAAATATTCCTCGAAGCTTTTAATCAATTCATCTGTGATTGTTTTCATTTTCAACAACTCCTTTTATTATATATTTTACCATATTAAAATATATATTCATGAAGCTGTGTTTCGTCCGCGCGGTTTTAAAGCGCGAAAACGAACCGCGTCAAAACGCGCTTCCGACCGATTTGCGCCGCCGTCGGACAAAAACCGCCGGCGGAAAAAGCACGGTTGTAATTTTATTGCCGGCTGTTTACAGATACTGCGCCATGTCCGCTAAGATAAGTCCTATATTTCGCATGGGATAGGCGACGGCGTCAAAATCCTCCTCCGGATACGGATAATCTCCGATATAAGGACACAGCTCTATCGTTAAAGCCATCGCGCGCTTGTAGTAGCGCACATAATCGGTCATATACCCGCTTACGCCCAAGTCGCCGTCGGACGGCATTTTTTCAAAGCCGGTTTCGGCGCATATACGGTTCACAAACGGCTCAAATTTTTCCGCGAGGCTTTGGTCGCAGTTTGGATCCATCCAATAGACGACCTGCCCCTGCGAATGGAACGACACGAAAGCTTTAAAATCGGTGTCGTTTATGAGGTTCTGCATCGCCTGTGTCTCAGGCTCGCACGCCGCGTACGCGCCGCCGTAGCCGGCGTACGCGGGTCCCGAACCCTTCGGCCGCCAAAGAAAGTCAAAGTTATTGTTCAAATCGACGCCGTTTACCGTAGCCTTCCAGCCCTTGCTTCCGTATATGTTTTGCGGCAGCTCCTTTACATAATCGGGATTTTTTGTGCTGTCAAAGCCGTTCTGAACCAGATTTATCCCGTCGGGATTAACCATCGGAACAATTATAAATGTTACATCGTCAAGAGCCTGACGGAAGCTGTATCCGTCTCTTGTGTAGTCGTTCGCGTAAGCGTAGGCGTAGCTGTCCGCGAGATACATAAGGAAATTCGAGGCGATATGCTCTCTCGCGTGCATAGAGCCGCACAGAATAATCTTTTTATCGCCCTTTCCCATTTCAAACGCCGTTATATCTCTGCCCTCGCTTGATTTTCCTATACTGTAAACGCTGAACAAATCGGGATATATGCGGGCGAGCGTATTTATGTCGCTGTTCATATAATCATACGTATATGTAATGTACGGATTTACAACGTAGCGCGGAGTGAAAAAAGCGTCCTTGTAGCCGGCGTAGCCGAGCGCTTCTTTGTATTTCGCCGTTTCCTCGGCGCTAAGCGGCGGCGCGCCCTTGTCAATGGTAACGATACCGTCGTACCAGCCGACGCTCACGCCCAGAGAGTCGCAAAGCGCCCGTACGGGAACGAATAAGACGTCGTTATAAACCTTCACGCTCGGGTCGTCAAGATTTATAAGGCAGCTGTTTGTATCGTAATAGACGTAAGCGTCTCTGCTCTCGGGATTGAACTCGACGCTTCCGCCTATGTTCTCAACAACAAGACGCAGTGGCAGATATGTGGTTTCGGCGTAAACAAACGGCCGTTCCCATATATTTTTTATAACTCCGTTCACGCTCGCGTATTCGGATTCTACCGCGAAAACCGTTCTCTCCGGTTCGGGCGCCGGCGTATCGGCCGCCGGTTCGGGCGCCGGCGAATCGGTCGGTTCCGGCGTATCGGACTCCGCGTTGATTTTAATATCGTCCCCCGCGGTTTCGCTATCCTCGGATTCTTCCGCGGACAACGGAGTCTCCGCCGTCCGCGCGCCGTCGTCTTCAGCGAGATCCGCGTAGTCGGCGTAGGCGGTAAATACCGCCGCCGCGCTTATACAAAGGCATAAAACAGCCGCCGCAATTTTTTTCATAGCTTTCCCTCCGTAAAATAATGTAAAATAATTTAGTATGAAAGTAACTTCACGCGTTAAAAACGCGCCGCCGTATTGCGCCGCCGCGCGCTGAAAAACGCGGTCCGCAATCCAATCTTCAGTATATATTATAACAAAAAATAATGAAATATCAACATTTTTTTCTATACATTTACATTTTTTTCAACATATGAATTGTGTTGACTTATAACGCGATAAGTGGTAAAATAAAGATATGTATGCGACATTCTCAGAGAGGAAAAGGTGAAAAGTATGAAAAAAATAATGGCTGTGCTGACAGCGCTGACGATATTCACGGGTATGCTGTGCCAAACCGCCGTTTTCGCGGCGTTTGACGATGTGGACGAATCGACTCAGTATAAAAAAGCGATTACGACTTTAACGAAGCTCGACGTAATCGCCGGCTACGAGGAGGATGGAAAGACGCTCTTTAAGCCCGACAATACGATAACGCGCGCGGAGTTTACAAAGCTTATCGTGTTCATGCTCGGATATCAGGATCTCGTCTACAGCTCGATTAATTTTGATGATGTGGAAACCGGTTTTTGGGCGGCGAATTACATACAGACCGCGTATAATCTCGGCATTATATCCGGAATGGGCAACGGAAATTTCGAGCCGGATTCTCCCGTGACATACGAGCAGGCGCTTAAAATGGTAGTTTGCACGCTCGGTTACGAGGAGTTCGCTCAGGCTCAGACTCAGACTACGGACAGCTGGTCGGAAAAATATATCAAGCAGGCGGGCGCTATTAATCTAACAAGAAATATAGCTTTTACGGGAAATTATTACGACGGCGCTTCGAGAGGGGTGATCGCGCAGATTTTATATAACGCTCTCGAAGTCGAGATGTATGAAAATAACGGTTACAGCTGGGAGAAGACGGAAAAAACTCTTATGAACGATTACCTCAAGGTTAAGGAGCTTAAAGGAACGCTTATAGGCGTTGAGGATACCGTTACGGAGGAATGTAAGAACGAACTGTATGAAAACGAAATGGCTGTAATGACAAACGCCGGAGAAATCGTTACGATAGACTATTCGGATTTTACGCAGAACGATTCGGATATAAGCAAATATCTCGGGAACACAATAACGGTATATTACAGACAGCTTAACGCCAACGACGAGAGAAAGCTCGTTATTATAGACGACGAAACAACGAAAAATTCTCAAATCGAGATAACGTACGACGATCTTAACAGCTTATCGGGCGGCACGCTGAAATATTACGCGTCCGACGGAAAATCGGAAACCGTCAAATTAAAGAGCGGCGATCTTACGGTAAGATATAACGGCAAGCTTGTTTCGCAGGGAGATACGGTAACGCTTGTAAATTCCGATACAAACGCGGAAACGGAGTTTACGCGAAGCGAGGCTCTTGAGAAGTGGCTTACCGCGGGCAGCGGCTATACGATTTACGGAGATGTTAAGCTGACCGATAACGGAAGCGACGGCACGGTTGATATGATTCAAATTAACGATTACGACGTGATAGTGGCGTACGCCGCGCCGAACACCTCCGATTACCGCATCACCGATAAGCTTGTTACAGGCAACTTCCTCATTCTTGATCCGCAGGCCGCCGATTATACCTACACGATTGTTAAGGACGGTACGGAAATTCCCGTAACTTCAATATCGGCGAACGATGTAATTCTCTACGCAAAGAGTTTAGACGGCTCGATGTATTCGCTGCTTGTTTCCAAGCAGAGCGTGAAGGGTTCGGTAACGTCGATGAATTCTAACGGCACGCAGATGACGATAGCGGGCGAGGTCTATAATGTAGGCGATAAATGCGCTTCATACATACAGGATAAGGACGGAAAAACCCTGAAGGCGGGAGTCTCCGGCACATTTTATCTCGACGCTCTCGGAACGGCTGTGTTCGGAACTTTGGAGCAGACGGCTGTCGCGCCGTACGCGTATATATCGAACGCTTTTATTGACCGCGATGAAGGCGGAAAGGCTTATATAACAATGTATTCGGCAAGTACGACGGGAGAAGCTTCGTCATATCAGCTTAAAGATAAGGTAAAATTCAACGGCTCGTCCATGAAGAGCGAGCTGGTTGTCGACAAGCTCAGCGAAACCGCGGCGTATTCAAATGACGACGAGAATTTAGCGGATAAGATTTACGGAGCGGGAAAAACGCCGTCTCTTACGGGGTATTCGCAGCCGGCGAGAGTAATGATTAAGGATAATATTGTAACGGAAATTATTACGCTCGAATCGGACGAGGTTCAGGCGCAGAACGACGATAAGGAAAAGATTGTACGCTGTAAGGATCTCGACCGGTATACGTATTCCTCAAACAGCTTTACTCAGGACGGAAAGACCGCGTTTTCGGTGAATTCTTCAACGGTTGTTCTGTATATTCCGGGAGACCGCTCGCAGAAAGACAAGTACGCCAAGAAGACGGTTTCTTCGGCGTTTACGACGGGAGATCCGTACTATGTCGAGGCGTATGACATAAGCTCGTCAAAAATCGCGGGACTTGTAATTCTTTACGGAAACGACGGTTCGCTTACGCCTGTTAAGAAGGATACTAATTTCTCGGTTGTGTCGACTTTGCCCGAAAGCGTATATAACGAGGATACAGACGATAATTCGCTTCAGTTTGAGGTTTTCTCGGGCACGAACGTCTCGAAGGAGTGGAAAACGTACGACAGCGACGAATTTGCGGACGTTCAGGTTGGCGACGTTATACAGTTCGCGTATGACAGCGACCAGCTCGCTCAGGGACGCGTAAACAATATAAAATTCGCGGATATAGCCGAGGTGCTTGACGGAGCCGTATATAACGACCAGATATTTAACTGGCAGGAGGAGCAGGAGCCTTCGGAGGAAAACAATTATCAGGAATTCAAGTTTGATTACAGATTTAAGAAGGCGGGTACGTCCGACGATGAGATTTATAACAGCTCGACGCTCGGCTCCGTCCCGTATTCGAGAGCGTGTATGTACAATGTAAGCCAGGTATTGGTTGATGAAAAGAAAATTTATGTTACGCAGGGTGGCTTCTCGGTATCCGAGGACGGCTCCCAGACTATTGACGACAGCAGTTACGAGGAAATCTCAATCACATCGTCAACGAAAATACTTCGTATGGAGGACGACAGGGAGGAAATAAGCAGGTACGCCGCCGATACGACGACCGATATGTCTATAAACGACCTCAAGGACGCGAAGAATTACGGCGCCGGCTGCTCGAAAATTCTCGTATGCTCGTCCAAAGGCGCGGCGAAGCTTATAGTTGTATATAATTGATAATATACGTAATCAAAAACGGAGCCGTTGCGTTAAAAACGTACGGCTCCTTTGTTTCTTTATATATAAACTGCAATTTGCAACCAATTCAAGCTATGAAAAGAGGAATAAGCATGATAATAGATTTTCACACGCACATATTTCCCGATAAAATCGCCGCGCGTGCCGTGAAAACGCTGGAATCAAATATATATGACGCGAGCGTGGAAGGAAAAGCCGTTATCGGCGCGACGGTGAGCGAGCTAAAAAAATCAATGAGAGAGAATGGGATAGATATTTCCGTAGTTCTTCCCATAGCGACGAATACTCATCAGTCATCGACTATAAACAGCTTTGCGAAGAAGGTAAACGATACTGAAGGTCTGTTTTCCTTCGGCAGTCTGCACCCAATGCAGGAGGATTGGGAGAGCGCGCTGTATGATATAAAAGAGAAAGGTCTGCCGGGAATAAAGCTCCATCCCGAGTATCAGCGGTTTTACATAGATTCTCCCGAGTCTTTACGAATACTTAAAAAGTGCGAGGAGCTTGAATTGCTGACAGCGCTTCACGCGGGTCATGACGTCGGAGTCGCGCCTCCGCCGCACTGTATGCCGGAACGGCTTAGTCACGTTCTCGAATATGTCAGGGGAGATAAAATAATAGCCGCGCATCTGGGAGGCTGGAAAGCATGGGATGATGTGGAAAAATACCTTGTCGGCACGCCGGTATACCTTGACACGGCGTATACGGTTAATTGTATTGAACGCGAGCAGTTCATACGCATAATCAGAAATCACGGCAGCGAAAAAATTCTGCACGCAACCGATTCTCCGTGGGAAAAGCAGGGAAAGGCGGCGGAATATATAAAAAAATTGCCGTTTTCGGAAGAGGAAAAAAATAATATTTTTTACAAAAATGCAAAAAAACTTCTTAAAATAGGTTGAGTTAATGAAAATAATAAGTTATAATATTAGTATGTAATACTTTTCGGAAGACTTAGGAGCGGGAATATGTTCAATAATGATATAAGTATAGACCTCGGAACAGCTACGATGATGGTTTATATAAAGAATAAGGGTATTGTACTGCGTGAGCCGACAGTCATAGCCGTAAATACCAAGACAAACGAGGTATGCGCGGTTGGAAATGAAGCGCTTGCGATGCTCGGCAGAACGCCGCCGCATATTCATGCCGTACGTCCGCTTATAGACGGCGTAATATCAAATCTGACGCTTACGCAGGAAATGATACGTCATTTCTTTAAGAAAATATTTTCAAGGACAATCGGTCATCCGCGCATTATGATGTGCGTGCCGAGCGGAGTTACGGACGTCGAGCAGAGAGCCGTTATCGAGGCGGCAAGAGACGTCGGCGCAAAGGATATTTATATAATTGAGGAGCCTGTAGCCGCGGCGCTGGGCGCGGGTTTTGATATTTCCCGTCCGCATGGAACTATGGTTGTCGATATAGGCGGAGGAACTACCGATATAGCGGTATTGTCTCTGGGCGGAATTGTTGTGAGCCGTTCGCTGAAAATCGCGGGCGATGAGTTTAACGAGGCGGTTATACGCTACATGCGCAAGGAAATGGGAATGGTGATAGGTCCGAGGACAGCCGAGAGAATTAAAATCGAGGTTGGCGGAGTAATACCGCGCTCAAAGGAGCTTTTATGCGAGGCTAAGGGAATAAGCGTGCTTTCCGGGCTGCCGAAGTCCGCAATAATTTCCTCAAACGATTTGTATCCGGCGTTTGATGATTTTGTTTATAATATGACGGAAAGAGTGAGAGAGGTTCTCGAGGAAACACCGCCCGAGCTTCACGGCGATATAATTCAGGACGGTATTATAATGACCGGAGGCGGTTCTCTGCTGTACGGTCTTGACAGACGTATATCGAACGAGACGGGCGTAAAGGTTGTCCTTGCTCCGGATATCGCCGACTGCGTCGCGCTTGGCGCCGGAATCGCGCTGGAGAATATTGATACAGTGACGGAACCGACGCATATATTCCATAAAAAAGCATATATAAGAGATTAATTAAAGGAAGGGAAAAATTATGAAAAACGAACCGGTAACACTTACAAACATGGATATCCGGAAAATTCTTCCGCACCGCTATCCGTTTCTGCTTGTTGACAAAATTGTCGACTTTGAGGAGGGCAAGAGCATAACGGGTATCAAGAATGTAACGGCGAACGAGCCGCAGTTTACGGGACATTTCCCGGGTAATCCGATAATGCCCGGCGTTTTGATATGCGAGGCGCTTGCGCAGGTGGGCGCGGTAATGCTTCTATCCATGCCGGAGAACAGAGGAAAGCTCGGAGTATTTACGGGTATAAACAACTTCAAATTCCGCCGTCAGGTTGTTCCCGGAGACACGCTGGAGCTTCATGCCGAGCTTGTAACCTACCGTCACGGTATGGGCAAGGCGAACGTAAAGGCTACTGTCGACAGACAGCTTGCGGCGGCGGGCGAAATAAGCTTTGCGGTTGTTGATAACGCCGCCAATGAAAATAATGATTAAGAGCGACGAATGTTTAGACGATTTGCAGAACGGTCTTTTTATAATTCAGAAACAAAACGGCTTCAAATTCGGCGTCGACGCCGTTTTATTATCTGATTTCGCGAAGGACGCGCGTTCAAAAAAAACGCTTGACCTGTGTACGGGCACGGGAATAGTCCCGCTTTTGCTGTCGGCGAAAACCGATACAAGGGAAATACACGGTCTTGAGATTCAGCGGGATATTGCCGAAACGGCGCAGAGAAGCGTTGAATATAATAACCTTACGGAACGCGTATTTATAAAGCGGGGCGATTTGAAAAACGCCGCCGATATATACGGCAGAGGGATTTTTGACAAAATCACCTGTAATCCGCCGTATATGAAGCGCCAAGACGGTCTGAAAAACGACTCGGATACGAAGTCGGTATCGCGTCATGAGCTTATGTGTACGCTTGACGATGTTTTGAGGGTGAGCGCGGAACTGCTCGTTTCAAAGGGAAGGTTTTTTATGATTCACCGTCCGTCGCGTCTGGCGGATATTATGTGCGCGATGCGAAAATATAAGATCGAGCCTAAGCGCATGAGATTTGTGCATCCGTCGCGCGGCAAGGCTCCGAAGCTCGTGCTTGTAGAGGGTATGAAAGACGGGGGAGAGGAACTGAAAATTTTGCCGCCGCTGTATGTACATAATGAGGACGGCGGATATACAGGGGAAATCGATCGTATTTACGGACGGAAATATTAAAGTATATCGACGACAATATGTTTAGAGAAAGCGAGGCGCGCGGTATGATTTTTACGATAGATGAGCTTAAAGATAAAATTGCTCCCGTCGCGGCAAAATATAAGCTCAACAAGGTATATTTGTTTGGTTCTTACGCCGGAGAAGAAGCGACGGAAAAACAGCGACGTCGATATCTTGATAGACAGAACCGGCTCAAGCATAAAAAGTATGTTTGATATGGGCGGTTTATACAATGATTTATACAATTCTATCGGTAAGGATATTGACCTTGTGACAACACAGACTTTGGAGCAAAAGAGTACCTTGAACCGCACGCCGCAGTTTGTGGAAAATCTTATTGCGGAAAGGATTAAGATTTATGAATAAAACAGATTATCAAAGGCTAATTCACATAAAAACCTATTGTGAAGATATTGGAAGGCTTTATAAGTCGCTTTGGCAAGGACTATAAATCATTTATAACAGACAGAGCATATTTTAACGCGGTAGCGATGCGTATCTTACAAATAGGCGAGTTATCTAACGGGTTGTCTGATGAATACAGGGAAAGTACTAAGCAGTATATGCCGTGGGGTATGATACGAGGTATGAGAAATCAGCATGCTCACGCATATAACGAGATTGATGAAAGCGTTATATGGGAGACTGCGGTAAATGATATTCCAAAGCTTATGGATTTTTGCAAAAATGAGTTGAAATAATTAAAAGGACTGCCCGGGCAGTCCTTTTAAAATCTTATTTTGAATATTTGTTTAATTACGCAAGCTCCGCGAAATACTTAATAGTTCTAACCATCTGAGATGTGTATGAGTTCTCGTTGTCGTACCATGAAACAACCTGTACCTCGTACATACCGTCGCCGATTTCAGCAACCATTGTCTGAGTTGAATCGAACAGCGAACCGTAAGTCATTCCTACGATATCCGATGAAACGATAAGATCCTCGTTGTAGCCGTATGACTCGTTAGCCGCAGCCTTCATAGCGGCGTTAATACCGTCAACAGTAACGTTGCCGCCTTTAACGACAGCCGTAAGAATTGTTGTCGAGCCTGTCGGAGTCGGAACTCTCTGAGCGCTGCCGATAAGCTTGCCGTTAAGCTCGGGGATAACAAGACCGATAGCCTTTGCGGCGCCTGTCGAGTTGGGAACGATATTAACGGCGGCGGCTCTTGAACGTCTGAGGTCGCCCTTTCTCTGAGGACCGTCAAGAGTCATCTGGT
>CAYVUD010000001.1:0-35639 GCA_964454725.1 uncultured Lachnospiraceae bacterium | reverse complement strand
GGGAAAAGAGCGTTCCCAAATTAAAGAGCGCCGCTTAGCGCGGCGATTTCTTTTTAAATAAAACTTTACACCTGTATTGACAGGTGTAAAGTTTTATGCTATAATAGCGCTTACAAGGGGTAAACGGTATTATGGAGGCGGCATATGAAAACAGATATAGTCATAGCGGGAACGGGCGTCGCGGGATTGTTTTGCGCGCTTAACCTTCCCGCGGACAGGAAAATAACGCTTGTTACAAAATCCGAGGCCGACAAAAGCGATTCGTTTCTGGCGCAGGGCGGAATTTGCGTTCTGAAGGACGAGAGCGACTATGACAGCTATTTTGAGGATACTATGAAGGCCGGTCACTATGAAAACAACAAGCGCAGCGTTGAGATAATGATACGCTCGTCGAGAGAGATTATAAACGACCTGATAGGCTTCGGCGTGGAGTTTGAAAAAAAGGACGGCGAGCTTTGCTATACGAAGGAGGGCGCGCACAGTGTCGGGCGTATTTTGTTTCACGAGGACGTCACAGGCCGTGAGATAACCTCGAAGCTTTTGGCGCGGGTAAGAGAGAAAAGAAACATTGAGATAATCGAGCATTTTACTATGGTTGACATAATCGCGGAGGATAATGAATGTTACGGCATAGTCGGCATTAATTCCGAGGGCGAACTCGAAACGATAACCGCCGATTTTACGGTTCTCGCCTCCGGCGGCATAGGCGGACTGTTTAAGCACTCCACCAATTACCGCCACCTGCGCGGCGACGCTCTGGCGATATGCTTAAAGCACGGTATCGCGCTCGAAAATCCCGACTATATACAAATCCACCCTACGACGCTTTATTCAACGAAGCCGGGCAGACGTTTCCTGATTTCCGAGTCGGTAAGGGGAGAGGGGGCGGTGCTTTTTAACGCGAAAATGGAGCGGTTCGTAGACGAGCTTCTCCCGCGCGACGTCGTTACGGCGGCGATACAGAAGCAGATGAAGGAGGACGGCAAGCCTTACGTCTGGCTTTCGATGAAACCGATTTCGGCTCAAAAGATAAAGGAGCATTTCCCAAATATCTATAAACGCTGTCTTGAGGAGGGCTATGATGTTACAAAGGAGCCTATTCCCGTCGTTCCGGCGCAGCACTATTTTATGGGCGGAATAAAGGTGGACGAGTACAGCAAAACGTCGATGGACAGGCTGTACGCCGCGGGCGAAACGAGCTGTAACGGCGTTCACGGAAAGAACCGTCTGGCAAGCAACTCGCTTCTTGAAAGCCTTGTTTTCGCGAAACGCGCCGCGAAGCAAATCGGGGACACTAAAATTAGCGAAAAGGCGAGAGGGGAGACTAAAACATTTAATCTCGCGGACTATAAAAATTACGAGAACGAGTACAAAAATCTCGTTTTGGAGGAAATAGAAAGGAGCGGAAAGAATGAACCGGATAACAATGAGGCTTAACGCGGACGAGCTGATAAAATCGGCTCTCAGGGAGGATATAACAAGCGAGGACATAACGACAAACTCGGTAATGCCCGTTTACCGGAAGGGCGAGGTTGAGCTTATATGCAAGCAGGACGGTATACTTGCGGGAATTGACGTCTTTAAACGGGTGTTCGAGCTTCTCGACGATACGGTTGAGTTTAAGATGAACCGCAAAGACGGCGACGCGGTTAAAAACGGCGAATTGATAGGTACGGTAAGAGGCGATATACGCGCGCTGCTCTCGGGCGAGCGCACGGCTCTTAATTACCTTCAGCGTATGAGCGGAATTGCTACGTATACGCGCTCGGTTGTTGATTTGCTGGGGGACAGTAAAACGAAGCTTCTGGATACAAGAAAAACAACGCCTAATATGCGCGTATTCGAGAAATACGCCGTAAAGGTCGGCGGCGGCTGTAACCACCGCTATAACTTAAGCGACGGTATTCTTTTAAAGGACAACCATATCGGCGCGGCGGGCGGCGTCAGGGAAGCGGTAGCGATGGCGAAGGAATACGCGCCGTTTGTACGCAAAATTGAGGTCGAGGTTGAAAATCTGGATATGCTCCGCGAGGCTCTCGACGCGGGCGCGGATATTGTAATGCTTGACAATATGAGTGTTGAGGATATGCGCGAGGCGGTTAAAATAACGGCGGGAAGAGCCCAAACGGAGTGCAGCGGAAACGTCACTAAGGAGAACATCGAAAAGCTTGTCGATATAGGAGTAGATTATATTTCGAGCGGCGCGCTTACTCATTCCGCGCCCATAATGGACTTATCGCTGAAAAATCTTCACGCGGTTTGATTGGGAGATGATTAAATGAACGGCGCGCAAAGACGCGAGGAATTAATAGATTTAATAAAAAATTCGCGAGAACCGCTTTCAGGGAACACGCTTTCGGGGAAGGTCGGGGTTTCGAGGCAGGTTATAGTTCACGATATAGCTCTTTTAAAAGCGGCGGGCTTTGACATTCTTTCAACGAATAAGGGCTATGTATTGAACGCTCCCGAACGTGTTTCGAGGGTTTTCAAGGTGGTTCATACGGACGACGAAATAGGAGATGAGCTTGCTTCCATAGTCGATTTGGGCGGATATATAGAAAATGTGTTCGTCTGGCACAGAATTTACGGAAAAATAGAAGCCGAGCTTGGCATAGGAACAAGGCGCAACGTAGCGGAATATCTTGAAAGCCTTAAAACGGGACGGTCAAGTCCGCTTAAAAAAGTAACCTCGGAATACCATTACCACACCGTTAGCGCAAAGGATAATCACACTCTTGACCTTATAGAGAACGAGCTTGATAAAAAGGGGTTTCTTGTGCGCGACGAGGATAAGTAAAGGGGCTGTAAAGAAAGAGTGCAGAACGGACGAAACGAAGTATAATGCGGATTTTTCGCATTATACCTTGCCCGACGGCGTACATTGGTACGTCGAGGGTGAGTTTCGTTCGTAGTTTAAAGGTATTATATTAAATAAAATCCTGTTTTTATTTTAAATTCAGTATTTTATTTGCGTATAGATGCCGTTAAACGGTCTGTGCCTTTATTTACAGCCCCATTTGCTACTTGAATATTTTTAACTATTATGTTAAAATAGATATTAAATAAACGATAAAGAGGAATTTGAATGATACATTTTGGGAACAAGAAAAGAATTATGCTTGCAAGCGTGCTTGCTCTTATAATATGGACATTTATAAGCGTCAACAGGACTGCTTTTGACGGCACGGACGGGTTTGAGTATTTCAATTATATTATTTCCTACGTTATGACGGCGGGAATATGGGCGCTTCTGGCGTTTAAATTCGAGCTGTCAGAAAGGCTGTATAAGGCAATATCGCTTGGAATTTTCGCGCTTACGCCCTTTTTTGATATGCAGATTTCCATACTCCTTTCCGGTCAGCCGGAGTTCGGATTGGGAATTTACTTTATGAACGTGCTGTTTTACCTGATGATAACGGCGGCGTTTTTTACAATATTGCGGAGTATGAAATGGGCGGGAATAGTAACCTCTTTGCTGTGCTTTATCTTTAATCTCGCGACATATGTTGTCGGAATGCTCCGCGGAATACCGCTTATCCCCAACGACTTTCTCGCAATCGGAACAGCCGCGAATGTAGTGTCGAGCTATACGTTTGAGTGGCATTCGCCGATGGTGGTTTCGGCGGTGCTTCTTATGCTTGTTATAACGCTTTTATGCACGTTTTCCTTTAAGCCGAAATTCAAATTTAAAAACCTTATTTTCGCGGGCAGCGGAGCGGCTATGTTTACGGTGCTTGCGCTTGTGTTTTCCTCGATAAATTATACCGACGTGGAAATGGATATTTACGACCAGGCTCACGCCAATAACACTCACGGCGTGGTGTTCAGCTTTTTCCTCAACGCCAAGGCGTCAAAGCTTGAGAAGCCCGAGAATTACAGCGCGGAGGAGGTTGAGGCGGAGCTTAAGTCCGAGGAAACGGATTATACAATGGCTGAAAAAAAACCCGACGTTCTCGTTATAATGAACGAGAGCTTCGCGGACTTGCGCGTTTTGGGCAATCTGGAAACAAACGAGGAATTTATGCCGTTCTTCAAAAGCCTGAATAAAAACACCGTAAAGGGCGAGCTGCTTGTGTCGCCGTTCGGCGGCTACACCTGCAACAGCGAGTTTGAATTTCTGACCGGAATGTCAATGGGGCTGCTGCCCTCGGGCAGCGCGCCGTACCTGCAATACGTGCAGATGAATTATCCGTTTTCGCTGCCGAACCATTTTAAAAAGCTCGGCTACAGAACAATAGCGCTGCACCCGTATTACGCCAACGGCTGGAACCGCGATAAGGTTTATACGCTTATGGGCTTTGACAATTTCATAAGTATGGATAATATGGGCGATTACCAGAATGAGAATGAATTTGAGTATATACGCGGCTATATGAGCGACAGAACCTCCTACAGCGCGGTTATAAATCAGCTTGAGAACAAAAAGCCCGGTGAGAATATGTTTGTATTTAATGTCACAATGCAAAATCACGGCGGCTACAGCGGTCAGTATAAGGACTTTGAGTCTGAAATAGAAATAACCAACCTCAATTACGCGTATAAAGAAACCGAGCAGTACCTTAGTCTTATACGGGAGAGCGACAGGGCGTTTGAGGAGCTTATATATTACCTTTCGCTCCGCAGCGAACCGATAATTGTGCTGATGTTCGGCGACCATCAGCCGGCGGTTGAAAAGGGCTTTTTTGAGGAGGTTATGGGAAAATCGCTCGACGAGCTTACCGATGAGGAAATGCAGGCGCGTTACCGCGTACCGTTTATAATATGGGCGAATTTCGACATTGACGACGAGTCGGATATAAAGACAAGCACAAATTATCTGTCAAACATTCTTATGGAAAAGGCGGGGCTGCCAAAAAGCAAGGTAAATATCTTCCTCGACGGAATAAGAAACGAAATTCCGCAGATAAACGCGATGGGGCATTATGACGAGAATGGGGTATGGTGCGAAAACAATACCTCGATTAATGAAAATCTGAGAAGATACCAAAATCTGGAATATTATATGCTTAAGCAGAAAAACAAATATACTGAGTAAATTATAAATTTCGGAGGTGGATATTGTGGCAGGGAAAAAGGCAAGCGGTAAAATATATACTTTGGCGCTCGCGGCGGTGCTTGCGATTGCGTTTGTGGCTTTTAGCGGCAATTTCGGGCTGAAAAAGGACAGCGGTACCGCGCGCAACACCGTTGTAAGCGGTGATTTTGAGGTGCATTATATAGACGTGGGGCAGGCTGATTCGGAGCTTGTTATATGCGACGGAAAAACAATGCTTATAGACGGCGGAAACGCCGAGGACTCTAACCTTATAGTTTCGTATCTGCGTGATTTGAATATAGACTATCTTGATTATGTTGTCTGCACACACGCGCACGAGGATCACGTCGGCGGTCTTTCGGGCGCGCTGCACGAATGTGAGGTTGGTCGAGTTTTCTGCTCGACAAATTCGTACAATTCAAAGGCTTTCAGAAATTTCAAACGCTACAGCGAGGAGCGGGGAAGGGAAATAGAGATACCGTCCGCCGGCGACAGCTTCAGTCTGGGCGAGAGCAGTGTTGAAATATTCGCGCCCCTTAAAGACTATGAGGATACAAACAACAATTCGATAGTTCTCAAGGTCACCTACGGCGACACGTCGTTCCTTTTTACCGGCGACGCCGAGCGTGAGGCGGAAAGCGATATGCTTGACGCGGGCTTTGACCTTACGGCGGACGTTTTAAAGGTCGGTCATCACGGCAGCAGCACCTCAACCTCATATCCGTTTTTAAGAGAGGTTATGCCAAAATACGCCGTTATTTCCTGCGGTAAGGACAATTCCTACGGTCACCCGCACAAGGAAACCTTAAGCCGTCTTGCCGACGCCGGAGTCGAGATTTACCGAACCGACAAAATGGGGCATATAATTGCGCGTTCCGACGGCGGCAGCATAACATTTGAAACGCAAAAATAAAGTTAAAATGTATGGGCGTATTGACGAAAAATACTATAAGTAAGTCTTATTTAACGTCTGTAAGTCCCGCTTTTTTTAATGTCCGCGAAAGCTTAAATCCGCCTATCGCCGTAATAACCGCTTTTGCGACGTCAAACGGTATAAACGGTATTACGCACATCGCAAGCGACTCCGCGAGCGTCGTTTTTTGCACCGCCATAAACTGCGCTGTACCGGCAGCGTAGCAGACAACCACACCCAAAATACACGCGGCAAAAATTTTAAGCATAGCAAGCTTGCTGTTTTCGGGAAGCTTTACTGTAAGCGCGCCTATCAAAAGCGCCATAAGTATGTATGACCATATATAGCCTCCCGTAGGTCCCAAAAGCACCCCGAAACCGCCTTTAAAGCCCGAAAATACCGGAAGTCCTATTGCTCCTATAAGTATGTATACCAAAACCGATACAGTCCCTTTTTTGGGGCCTATAATAACTGCAGTAAGCATTACTCCAAGTACCCCTAAGGTTACCGGAACAGGACCTATGGGAATAGTTACCACAGCCAAAACCGCCATTATCGCCGCGAACACGGCGCAGAGCGCCAGATTTTTTGTTTTCATTTTTATAATCATTCCTTTCCCGATTTTCTTCCTTTGCGGATTGCACAATCCTCTTATTAAGTGTATTATACACCCTTCAAAGAGGATTGTCAACCATTAAAATAAAATAGGTTTACAATTAATCGATTTCTTCTGAATTTTTAACCATATCCTCGGCGAATGTGCCGTAGCCCTTGTCGGAATTGTTTACGAAAACGTGAGTAAGCGCTCCGGCGAGCTTGCCGTTCTGTATTATCGGTGCGCCGCTCATTCCCTGAACTATTCCGCCGGTAAGCGAAAGTAGCTTTTTATCCTTTATAACGACGACCATATTTTTGCGCGACTTGCTGTTTCTTAAAACCTTTTCGATTTCCACGTCGTATTTTTGCGCGCCATTACCGTCGATGTCGGCTAAAATATAAGCTTCTCCCTCCATAACCTCATCGGATTTGGCGACGGGAATTGCTTCGCCTCGAGATTTTGACAGACATTTTCCGTAAATCCCGTTTTCGGCGTTAAGGCGGATTTCGCCGATGGGTTCGCCGTCAAAGCTGCCGTTTAACTCGCCCGGAGAGCCGTTTTCGCTTTTTGTCACGGATAAAATTTTACAAGGCAGAATATTACCCGATTTTACGGTTAAAATATTACCGGTATCGACGTCGTTAATTCCGTGACCGAGCGCGGCGAAGGTATTGTCCTCGGGATTGTAATAGGTAAGCGTCCCTATACCCGCCGTGCTGTCGCGAACCCACAGCCCCAGCTTCATTTCGCCGTCGGAGTCCTTTTCGGGGGATATTTCAATATCGAGAGTTTTGCCGTCTCTGTCTACCGTTAAGGTAACCGACGGCTCTGAGCCGCATACGGCGTCGGCAAGCTGTTCGGAGGTGAGAAGCTCGCAACCGTTTACATACTCTATTCTGTCGTTTACCCTTACGCCGCACTTTTCGGCGGGAGAATTGTCGGACATACCTACCACCAAAAGCCCCTCGGTGTAGATTTTTACGCCTACCGCCTCGCCGGACGGCACGACCGAAATCCCCTCGGCCCCCGCGCTTATATAAAGCATTGAAACGGATAATATAACCGCGGCGGCGGAGGCTTTTTTGACATTTTTTAGCATTTTATCACCACCTCTCACACATTTAAACTTGCCTCAAAGCGTTATGTTTATACTGAAAAACTTAATGCAAAATTGGAGTAAAAAAACATAGTATTTTTCAGAAAAGTATGATATACTTATATTTGAAAGAAAAAAATACGGAAAGGAAAAAACTGTAAATTATGCTGGAAAATTTGAATGATATGCAGAAAGAGGCGGTACTCGCGACCGAGGGACCGGTTCTTGTGCTTGCGGGAGCGGGAAGCGGCAAAACTACCGTTCTCGTGAACAGAATAGCGTATATGATAGAAAAAAAGAATATTTCGCCCTACAGCATTCTCGCCATAACCTTTACCAATAAGGCGGCGAACGAAATGAAGGAGCGTATAGGCGCGCTTTTGGGCGAAACGGCAAAAAATATGTGGGTAGGCACGTTTCACTCGGTTTGTGTAAAAATTCTGCGGACGTGCATTGACCTCTTAGGCTACAACCGCGACTTTGTAATTTATGACAGCGCCGACGCCAAAACGCTTATGAAGGAGTGTTTAAAGGAACTGGAGCTTGACGACCGCACGTTTCCGGTGCGGAATGTGCTATCGATAATAAGCGGCGCCAAAAACGATATGCTTGACCCCGCGACATTTGAAAACGTCTACAGGAACAACTACCGTATGGGCGTTATCGCGCGGCTCTACCGGCTTTATCAGGAGAAGCTCAAAAGAAACAACGCGCTCGATTTTGACGATATAATTTTAAATACGGTTAAAATTTTAAGCGCGAACCCCGATGTGCTGATGAAATATCAGGAACGCTTCCGCTACATACTTGTAGACGAGTATCAGGACACCAACAATGTCCAGTATACGCTTATAAATCTTATCGGACAGGCTTATGAAAACATTTGCGTCGTCGGCGACGACGACCAGAGTATATATAAGTTCCGCGGCGCGAATGTCGGCAACATACTTTCGTTTGAGGAGGATTACGCCGACACAAAAAAGATTATGCTCGAGCAGAACTACCGTTCCACGCAGAACATTCTTGACGCCGCGAACGCCGTTATAGCGCACAATAAAAAACGTATGGGAAAATCCCTGTGGACAGCCAATTCCGGCGGCGATAAAATTCAGTGCTACACCGGTATGAACGAATACGAGGAGGGGCGGTTTATCGCCTCGCAGATAAAAAAGCGTTACGACGAAACGGGGACGTTTGCCGACTGCGCCGTGCTTTACCGCACAAACGCTCAGTCGCGTGTGATAGAAGAAATGCTTATGCGCGAGGCGATACCGTACCGCGTACTCGCGGGACTTCGTTTCTACGACCGCAAGGAAATAAAGGACATTACCGCGTATCTGCGCGTTATACTAAACCCGTCGGACGATATAAGCCTAAAGCGCATAATAAACGAGCCGAAGCGCAAGATAGGCGCGGCGACGATGGATAAGGCGCAGCTTATTGCCGATACGAACCGCAAAAGCGTATTTGAGGTAATAAGCGAGGCGCAGAATTATCCGGAGCTAAAGTCGGCGCAAAAAAAGCTTCTTGAATTTGCCGAGCTTATAAACTCGCTCATAAAGCTCAAGGACGCGATACCGCTTAGGGAGCTTGTCGCGCGTGTTATGAATGACACGGGCTATATGGCAATGCTCACGGCTGATAATTCAGTCGAAAACCAGACAAGAATAGAAAACCTTAACGAGTTTATGTCGGCGGTTACAGAGTACGAAAGCTCTCCCGAGTCCGACGGCACTCTCGCGGGATTTCTGGAGAATATTTCGCTTGTTTCCGAAATTGACGCGTATGACGAGGATCAGGACGCGGCGGTTATGATGACCATTCACAGCGCCAAGGGGCTGGAGTTTCCGGTTGTGTTCATAGCCGGAATGGAAGAGGGACTTTTCCCGGGAATGCGCTCTATCGGCAGCGAGGAGGACATTGAGGAGGAGCGCCGCCTATGCTACGTCGCGATTACGCGCGCGAAAGAGAGGCTCTACGTCACAAAAACGCAGTCGCGAACTATTTACGGCCGCACCGCGCCGTCGCAGCCGTCGAGATTTTTTAAGGAAATTCCCGAGGAATTTTTGGAGGATCGCTCGCCGAGGCTCTCGCGCGCGGAAACCTTCGTCAGAAACGTCGGCTATGAGCCGCGCCACGCAAGAGCCGACAAGGAGTTTTACAGAAAACCGCCGGCTGATATTCCGCAGGCTGACGCGGCTGATTTTGCCGTCGGCGATATAGTCGAACACCGAAAGTTCGGGCGCGGTACGGTAATGTCGGCGAAGCAGTTTGGCAAGGACGCGATACTTGAAATAGACTTTGACTCGATAGGTCATAAGCAGCTTATGGCGGCGTTCGCGAAGCTTAAAAGGGTAAAAGAATAGGCGCGTTCCGCCGTCACGAATTAGCGGGGCGTAGGGGAGAGTCCCCGACGTCCCGTTCCGATTTTTTCATTCGTACAGCTCGCACGCGAGCTTTTCAAGGCAGCGTTTTTCAATACGGCTTACGTAGCTTCGGCTTATGCCTAAAATATCGGCTATTTCCTTTTGAGTTTTTCTTTTTGTACCGTGCAGTCCGTAGCGCCAGCATACTATGTTTTGCTCGGTCGGAGTCAAAACCTTTTTCATTGCCGCGTAGAGCTTTTTGGATTGGAGCTTCTCGAAAATTATTTCCGAAATATCCGGACTGTCCGAGGTGAGTATATCGGAAAATGTCATATTGTTGCCCTCGCGGTCGGTGCCGATGCACTCGTCTATTGATATTTCGGTCTGTATTTTTTTACTGCTGCGCCGCAGAGTCATCAGAATTTCATTTTCAATGCAGCGGGCAATGTAAGACGAAAGCCGCGAGTTTTTCTCTGGATTAAATGTATTGATACCTTTTATAAGACCTATTGTGCCGATTGATATAAGATCCTCAAGATTGTTTTCTTCGGAGTATTTTTTTGCTATATGCGCCACAAGGCGTAAATTGTGTTCAATAAGTATGTTTTTAGCGTTTTGGTCGCCGCCGGCGCAAGCTTTTATGTATTTTTTTTCTTCCTCCGGAGTAAGCGGCTTTGGAAACGACACGCTTCCGCTCACGTATCCGGCGAGCGTCAGAACGGTTTGTATCCACTCAAAAAATATGCTTCCAAATAACAAAACAGACACCTCCTTGTTTTATTTATATGCGAAATAATAATAAGAGGTGCCGCGTACACGTGTACTTATTTAATGTACTGTGGCTCGGAGAGCAAAAAATACACGCCTAAGTATAATAAAGAGCGATTTATCTGACTTGGATTTGTGTTCATAAAAACTACCCCGCTATCGTTTTTTTATATATAGAAAAGGCGCGGCTTTACTCCGCGCCTTTATATTTATGTTGGAAACTTGGAGCGATGTTAAAGCTTTTGTGTAAACAACGCTCTTATAGCGTTAAGCACCGCGATAATCATAATACCTACATCTGCAAATATCGCAAGATACATATTCGCGATACCCAGCGCTCCGAGCAGCAGACAAATAAACTTAACCCCCAATGTCATTACAATATTCTGATAAACGATCCTCAGACATTTTCTTGATATTTTTATCGCCTTTGAAATTTTCATCGGGTCGTCGTCCATAAGAACCACGTCTGCCGCTTCAATCGCGGCGTCCGAGCCCATCGCTCCCATTGCCACGCCAATATCCGCTCTCGAGAGAACGGGCGCGTCGTTTACGCCGTCGCCCACAAATGCAAGCTTAGCCTTTCCCGTCTTTGTATTCAGCAATTCCTCAACCTTGGACACTTTGTCCGCCGGAAGCAGTCCGCTGTAAACCTCATTAATACCGAGCGCCGCCGCTACTTGCTCCGATACGTTTTTCGCGTCGCCCGTAAGCATTACGGCTTTTTCAACGCCTGCCGCCCTCAACGCGGATATTGCGGCTCTTGAATTAGGCTTTACGACGTCGGAAATGACAATATGCCCCGCATATTTATTGTCTATTGCCATATGAATTATTGTTCCTGCCTGATGACAGTCTATATACTCAATTCCGAGATGGCGCATAAGCTTATCGTTTCCCGCCGCCACGCTTATTCCGTCCACTTTTGCGGTAACGCCGTTACCGCTGATTTCCCGAATATCGCTTACGCGGTTACGGTCAAGCTCCTTGCCGTACGCGCGCCGCAAGCTTTTACTTATCGGATGCGATGACGCGCTCTCCGCCAACGCTGCATATTCAAGAAGCCGCCGGTTTTCGATTTCATTATGATGAATACCGTTCACCTCAAAAACTCCCTGCGTAAGCGTACCCGTTTTATCAAATACGACATATTTTGTCTGAGAGAGTATTTCCAGATAGTTTGAGCCTTTTACAAGTATACCTTCCTTGCTCGCGCCGCCGATACCCGCGAAAAAGCTCAGCGGAATACTGATTACCAAAGCGCAGGGGCAGCTTATTACCAAAAATGTCAGCGCGCGGTAAAGCCACATACCCCAATCGGCCGCAAGTCCCATAAACAGCACGCGAATTAACGGCGGCAAAAGCGCAAGCGCCAATGCGCCGCAGCATACGGCAGGAGTATAAACCTTTGCGAACTTTGATATAAAATCCTCCGACGTTGACTTTCTTGAGCTTGCGTTTTCCACCAAGTCCAGAATTTTAGAAACCGTAGACTCTCCGAATTCTTTGGTCGTCTGTATTTTTAATACGCCCGTCATATTAATACAGCCGCTTATAATCTCATCTCCGGTCTTTGCTTCGCGCGGTATGCTTTCACCCGTCAGCGCGCTTGTGTTAAGAGCTGACTCGCCCTCTTTAATTATACCGTCGATAGGCACTTTTTCGCCGGGTTTTACAACGATAATACTTCCGACAGCAACCTCGTCGGGATCTATCCGTTCGAGTCTGCCGTCTCGCTCGATATTGGCATAATCGGGGCGAATATCCATTAACTCGCTGATATTGCGGCGGCTCTTCCCCACCGCGTAGCTCTGAAACCACTCGCCTATTTGATAAAAAAGCATAACCGCTATCGCTTCCACGTAGTCGCCGTTTTCGTATATTGCCAATGCCATAGCGCCTATCGTTGCGACCGCCATTAAAAAGCTTTCATCAAAAATCCGTTTGTTTCTAATCCCCTTGAACGCTTTTTTTAATATGTCATAACCGATAATCAAATAATCGGTCAGGTATAAGGCAAGACGCAGCCATCGTCCGGCAGACGGAAATAAGTACGCGTTAAGCGCGTCAAAGGTTTTTGCCGATATAAACTGCAGCGCAAGCATAACCGAAGCGGCAATAAGAATACGGATTAGCATAGACCGCTGTTTCTTGGTCATTCCCCCGCCGCTTTTCCTTCCCGCGAAAATGATTAGCGCCGCCGCCATTATTATTACAAGCGCAAGCAGTGCGCTTATTACTGTTTCCTGCATTTTTCAAGCTCCCTTCCGTATTTTGTAGCCTTAAAAACCTCACGGAGCAAATTCGGAACGGTTTTTTTCAGCAAATCGGTCTGAATTATATAAATATTTCGCAATCCGGCTCAACCTTTTTGCAGGCCTTCAAAACATCGCGCATAACCGCGCCGCTTTCTTTATCCTCCTCAAACTCAACAATCATTTTCTGAGTCATAAAATTTACGGTCGCGTCTTTTACGCCGTCCGATTTGCGCGCGGCGTCCTCCATAAGATTCGCGCAGTTTGCACAGTCAACCTCGATTTTATATGTTTTCTTCATTTTATTTCTTTCCTTTCCGCTATAATATCTGAACGATTGAACAAATGTTTAATCGTTGTTTATATTATATTCGCTTTAAGCTAAAATGTCAACAGAAAATAATTTACTTCTTCCGTTTGGGATAAATATGTTTCCGTTTGGGGCAAAATTGATAAAAAGCTTTATTCGGTATAAGATTACCCTTTTATTTTCGGTAAATTTATGTTAAAATAATAAAAAGAAAGGCGGTTTAATTATGTCGAAAATAGAGTTGCCTCATAATCATAATGAAAATATCGATGTTATATACGAATACACGGCGCAAGCGGAAAGCTTTCAGATCGTATCTGATATATTTAAGCAGTTGGGCGACAGTAACCGGCTTCGCATTTTTTGGCTTTTATGCCACTGCGAGGAATGTGTTATAAACATTTCCGCATTGACGCAAATGAGCAGTCCTGCCGTTTCTCACCATTTAAAACAGCTTAGAGCAAGTAATTTAATCATAAGCCGCAGAGACGGAAAGGAGGTATATTACAAGGCAGCCGATACAAACCGGACTAAGCTTTTACATTCAATGATTGAAAGCCTCGTTGAAATTTCCTGCCCCCATAACAGGCAAAGGTCTGAGCAAGTGATGCTGATTAAAGAAATTCATAACCGCCTTATAAATAATTTGGATAAGCGGTTTACTATAGAGGAATTGTCAAAGCTGTATCTTATTAACACGTCCTCGTTAAAATCGCTTTTTAAGTCCGTTTACGGACTTCCGATAGCGGCGTATATGAAGGAATACAGAATGAAATACGCGGCGAAGCTGCTTATCGAAAATAAAAGCAGTATTGCCGATATTGCCGCTGCCGTCGGATACAGCAGCCAAAGTAAATTTACAAAAGCGTTTAAGGATATTATGCACGTATTGCCGGTCGAGTACAGAAAGAGAGCCAATCTTAGGGACGGGCGCGAGCGGGATTGACGATTTAATGCTTAAAGTGCAGGAACAATACTATGCCGCTTGGAATCGGGACGGCTCCGCCATATACGCAATATATAATGATATTGCCGTAATCACCGGCACAGCGGAACATTAATTCCAAACAGCATAAAAAAACGGTATATCCAAGATATACCGTTTTTTATATTGTTTATTCGGAAATTATTTTTCCGCCTGCATTTCCTCGTATGCAGCCTCTTTTTCGTCAAGCACTTCCTGATAGCCTGCCGCAAGGTATTCCTGACACGCGGTCTCATACTTAGCGTCAAACTCGTCGGGATTACAGTTGATTAAGTCAACCTGAATTTCCTGCCATTTTGAAAGAAGCGATTCCGCGGATTCCGTAAGGCTCACGATAGGTTTATCAAAAATGAAATCGTGGTAAGCAAGATGCTCGTACTTTTTCGCGTTCTTGTAGCTGTCCTCGATAAGGAACTCATAGCCGTCGGGAGCGTACATCTTCGCCTGCGCCTTCATATTAAGCTCGTCGCTGCCCAAATCCTTGCTCTCTATTACGATACACCACATATCCTTGTTGGAGCTGTAGTTAAGTCTTTCCTCGCCCGCGTAATCATCAATGGGAACAGGAATTTCTCCGTCCATTGTGTATGTAACGCCTTCAATGCCGTTCTGCATTGTGAACAGATTATCCTGCATCCACTCAAAGTACATCAGAACCGCCTCAGGGTACTTGCAGTTAATGTTGATACCGGACATCATACCGAACGGATTGTCTTTTCTTGAGCCTGTGTCGTATGTGTTGCCGTTCTCGTCAACCTGCGGACACGAGGGCAAAAGCATAACTTCCGCGTCGGGAACATTCTTCTTAAGGTTGCCGATAACATCGTCGCTCTTTGAAAGATATGTGCCGAATATGCCTGCCTTGCCCGAAATAAACTGCTCCTTCATCTTGCTGCCGTCCTTATCCAGATACCACTCAGGGCTTACAAGACCTTCGTTGTAGAGCATATTATCGTACTCGAGCTGCTTCTTTGTCGGCTCCCACGTAAGCGCGCATACCGTTATATCCGAATAAAGAGCGTTGTCCTTTTCGGGAAGCGGAAATTCGCGGTACGCGTAGTTTCCGTAGTAGGCGTTTGAGAGACCTTTTGTTAAGGCTATTGTATCGTCGCCGCCGCACTTATTGTCGCGGAAAAGCTTGAGCATTTCAAGATATTCGTTCGAGTTCGAGGGGTAAGAGCCGTCTGTCGGCTTACCTATCTTTTCGAGCCAGTCTTTTCTCAGAAGCGTTACCCACTGATAAGAGTCGGGACGCGTTCCCGCGAGGAACATTTTCTCGCCGTTGAGATACGTATATTCATCTGCCTCCTTTGTCGCCTCATAATAGTCGGGGGCATACTTTTTAATCATATCCTCGTCCAATGTCTGGAAAGCGCCCTGGTCGGCGAAGGATACGATTGACGGATAGTCATAGTTAAATATAATGTCGGGCTGACTCTCAACCTTACCGGCAAGAAGCTGATTAAATTTCGTAATCTCTTCCTTACGCGGAATAGAGATATATGTAACCTTTATGTTATGCTTGTCGCCGAACTCCGACTGAACGTATTTTGTCCAATAGTTATCGATTACGCTCGCCTGCCCAGGAGTTCCTCTGTCGTATACGGGGATTTTCAGTTCGATCTGCTCCGGATACTTGTAATCCTCAATATTCTCTCTTGACATAATTTCGTCCGTGTCAACCTTCGCGCCGGAACCGCCTCCGCACGCCGCAAGCATTGATACCGCCATAGCTGACGCCAACAATGATGCAATAATTTTTTTCGTTTTCATAATTTCCTCTCCTTCTTTATTTTAATTTTATTGGTAACGTATTTAAAAGGATATAAGCGCGGAGAAAATTGTTCAGATTGCTACTTTGCGGCCTGAGAGCCGTACGTCTGTACCGCCTTCGGCAAAAAGTAGTAATATGGGCAATTTTAACAAGCTTAACCCTTGACAGCTCCTATCATTACACCCGATACAAAGTATTTCTGTACAAACGGATATACAATTATAATAGGAATTGTCGCAAACATAATGGTCGCCGATTTTACGACCTCCGCGGCCTGAGTTTCTCCGCCGCCCGCCTCCTGAGAAAGCGAGGCGTTCGAGCCTGACGCGTTGACGAGGTTGTAGAGCTTTAGCTGAAGCGGCTGAAGCTCGGGTCTGTTAATGTAATAGAGCGCGTCCTGGAATGAATTCCAGCGTCCTACCGCGTAGAACAGAGCAAGCGTCGCGAGCGTCGGAACGCACAGCGGAAGCATAATCTGAACCAGTATTCTTATATCGCCGCAGCCGTCAATCTGCGCCGCCTCCTCAAGGCTTTCGGGAATACCGTACATCGCGGTTCTCAATATAATCATATTGTAAGCCGATATTGCAAGCGGCAATACCAGAACAGCCGTTGTATCAAGCAAATTCAAATAACTCATAAGCATATAGTCGGGGATAATACCCGCCGAGAAATACATTGTTATGAGAAACATAATATTGAAGGCTTTTCTTCCCTTTAATCTGCTGCGCGAAAGCGCGTATGCCGAGCATATTGTCAGAAACATACCAAGCGCCGTAAACAATACGGTTATAATCGCCGTGTAGCCCAGAGAATGCATCATCGAGGAATCGCCCAGAACTGTTTTATAAGCGTTTAGCGTTATATCCTTAGGTATAAGCCATACCTTGTTCGCGTACACTGCCGCGTCAGAGCTTATCGACATAGCGGCAACATGGATAAACGGAATAAGGCATATAATCGACAGCGCCGCGATAAACGCGTATATAAGCACGTCGGCTATAATATCGCCCACACTTCTTTTGATTTTCATTTACACGCACCCCCTTACACTATACCGTCTTCGCCCATAGCCTTCGCGAACTTATCCGACGCGAGAACGAGAATAAGTCCGACAAGGGACTGGAATAATCCTACGGCTGTAGCGACATTGTAGTGACGGTTTGAAAGACCCTCGCGGTACACATATGTCGCGATAACGTCCGAAACCTGAGTAACCATCGGGTTGGACAGCGTATACGGTCTTTCAAATGAAGAGCCCATAATTCTGCCCAATGCCATAATAAGCATTACGACTATCGTGCCTTTTATGCTTGGAAGAGTGATACTCCATATCTTTCTCCAGCGTCCCGCGCCGTCAACGGTTGCCGCCTCGTACAGCTCCGCGTCAATACCCGTAATGGCGGCGAGGTAAATAATGGTTCCCCAGCCCATTCCTTGCCATACTCCCGAGAGTACGTATGTAGCTATCCATCGATATTTTTCCTCAAGAAACGGAATGTTTTTGCCGAGCAGTATGTTTATCGAGCCGGAATGCGACGCAAAGAGCTGATACGCAAGTCCCGCTACGATTACCGCCGAAAGGAAATGCGGAAGATACAATACTGTCTGTGTTATCTTCTTAAAATACTTGCAGCGTATTTCGTTTAAGAAAATTGCAAGGATTATCGGCGCAGGAAAACCCAAAATCAAATCCAATACATTAAGCACAAGGGTATTTTTCAGCGCCTTATAGAAATCCTTCGACGTAAAAATTTCTTTAAATACGTCAAAGCCTACAAATTCCGAGCCGGTAAGACCCTTTATCGGCTTATAGTCGAGAAACGCTATAGAGAGTCCCAGCATCGGCAAAAATTTGAACACTATGATGAACAGCATAGGAATAAGCAACAGCAGATAAAGCTGCCAGTCGCGTTTCAAATAAAACGCCAATCCCTTCTTAGCCGGCACGACGGCGGAAGGAGTTTCAATAGATTGTTGAGCCTTCATTTATATCAAGTCCTTTCTTAAAAATAAATCGCTCTTTACTGCACTCCGATAGTGCCTATTTCCGTAATCTCACACGGTGTATCGTCAAGAAGCTCAAGCTTTATCGCGTTGGTATACTTGGGAACCGGGAAAATATAAGTTACGGCGTCCGTGCTGCCGTCGCTTTCGGTATCCAACTGCTTTTCCCAGCCGTCAAGGTTGGTTATATCCTCCTTATCCGCATCGGATAAGCCCCAATGCGTATAAACCTTAAACTTATGCTTTGCGTTATCGGCAAACTTAATGATTACCGCGCTTGTCGGCGACGTATCTGTTTCCATCATCATTATGCCTTTGCCGTTTGTTTTCCATGCCGTATTGTAATCAAGGTCGTATGCCGCTTCGCCGTCGCCCTCGCTTACGAGTACCTGAACAGGCGTTGTCTGCGTCATCGACATTTTTTCGCCGTTTGTATACTGAACGTCGCCCTTCGGCTGTATCGCCTTTGCCGACTTTATGGTTTCAAGAGTCTTATCGGGGTCGGTCTCAACAGACTTATCGCTTATCACGATAACGCCGTTTGAGTTGTAGTCAACCTTTTTATTCATCGCCTCCGCTATCATACGGATAGGAACAAAGGTTCTGTCATTTTTAATCTCGGGCGCTGCGTCGGTTGTATCGGACTTTCCGTTTAAAGTATAATCCGTACTGTCAACCGTCAGCAAAAGATCCGTGCCGGTATTTTGAATCCGCACCTGTCTGTTTTCCGCGTCCCAAGTTACGTATGCTCCGAACGCCTCCGCAATAAAGCGCATCGGAACCATTGTTCTGTCGTTTTTAATATAGGGCGCGGTCGTGTTGTCCTTACCGTCTATGTAATACGGCGCTCCGCTCACCAGAGCCTTCGGCTCGCCTACGGCAAGATTGACCGTATCGCCCTCATACAGAGCGTCTATCCCCCACTCCTTCTTTGAAAGGTCGGGATTTCTTACCTCGTTTCCGTCGGAATCAACCGTGTAAATCTGCGGCACAGGTATAGCTGTTGTATCGTAGCCGAGATTATAGCTGACGTGCGTGGGCTGATTGTAGCCGACATTCTGAACGGATACGGAATCTCTGTACAGTGTGTCCGTCATAAGCGCCGGAATTTTGTAGCCTGTGGGGATTGTCGTTGTGTAAATACGCAGCTCGCTGTCATCAAGAGTCGGATATACGGCTTCTTCTCTCCAGTCGCCGAGAATATCGGCAGTAAGCGTCGGATTGGACTTCGCCGCGTTATTTGAATGGCAGTCGGCAAACGTCTCAATATTATCAACTCTGTAAGTATACGGATTATACTTTGAAATATTTACTCCGTCCTGAACCTCTCGGCCTAAATCTCCGTCCCACCACGCGAAGAAATTCGCGGGGATACTGTAGCGGTCGGTTATAAGACTTCCGTCGGACGCAATAAGCATAGTCATTGAGGACCAGCTCTCCGCGCCCTTATGGGTCGGGTCTATATCATCGCTCGCGCCGCGGCCTACGTCGATGTCGCCCATAGGCGAATACCAGATCAGCTCGCCGGTACGCGCGTCTCTCATATTATGTCCGTATGTTCCCCACTCGTGAACCGAAAAGGTTTCAAGTCCGGGTCTCTCGGGAATTAAATCACCGGTATGCTGCGCGTCGCCGTGCTGAGCGCCGTCAACCGCGTACAGAACGGTTCCGTCGTCGTCAAGAACCAGCGCGCCGGATATAAGCTCATCTTTCCCGTCATAATCAACATCGGCGGAAGCCATAGAGTGGTTGCCCTTGCCCTTGTATTTATTAGCTTCGTCTTTGTCTTTTATTAAGTCGGTATCGAAAATCCAGTCCGTTACTATCTTATTGTCCTTCATACTGTACGCGGTAAGAACGGTCTTGTCATAGTAGCCTCTGCCGAAGCACATCGACGGAGTAACGCCGTTCTCGTAGAACACGCACGCGTTATAGCGCTCGGAACGGTTGCCCCAATCATCGCCCCACGAGCTTACGTCCCATTTAACGCCGTCCTTTTCATCTGAGGTCTGCGGATAGAAATCAACCGTATCTATCTCCGCTCCCGTAACGCCGTCAAAAACCGTAACATACAGCGGACCCGTAATGTTTTTTCCGCTTTTTGAATCGCGCCAATCCTTATCGGCGTCGCCGATAATATTTCCCGCGCCGTCCTTCGTGCCGTCGGAGGTACGCATCGCGACTTCGGCTTTTCCGTCGTTGTTGAAATCCGAGCAGAGGAACTGCGTATCGTGCGCGCCGCTTCGTACATTAATTCCGAGATCGATTCTCCAGAGCCGTGTACCGTCAAGCTTGTACGCGTCAAATACCGTACTGCCCGTAGGTCCCGACTGCGCGCTGTCGCGCGAATCCGTCGGATCCCATTTGAGGATTATTTCAAGCTCGCCGTCACCGTCAAGGTCGGCTGTTGAAGCGTCATTGACTCTATAGCTGTATTCCTCTTCCCTGCCGTCATAGAACGTGACCTTGCCGCCCTCGGGCTTATCTAACGGAATTGACAGGTAGCTTTCGCTCAAAAGCTCCTTCTCATCGCACTTTTCGCCCTCCGAGCCGTCTATAACCGCCGCCACGGAGTACTTGTCGCCCTGCTTGGCGGCATAGTCAATATAGCTTGTCTTGTTCATCGGCTCGTCGTTTAACTTTTCGCCGTTTTTATACAGATTATATCTCGTATCCGCGCTTTCCGTACCCAGCCAGCGCCACGAAATAAAGCCGTAGGCTTCGGAGCTTACCGCGACAAGCCCGCGGTCGAGGTTTTCAACCCTGCGCTGTATGTCGGGGCGGTTGTCTATAAGCTTCTGCGTTTCGCTGCCGTCCGAAATATCCGTGTTTACAACGATAGGATCCGGCTCCGGCGGCAGTTCGGTGATTTCGGTATACTGCGCGTCGGCGGTGTCGTTTAAAAGCTCGGTTTCGCCGTTTTTAACGATAATGTTATCCACATACGCGTATGCGCCCGGGTCGGACGCGTAAGGCGTATAGCCCAGTCTTGTTATCGGCTTGCGGTCGAGCGAATAAGCGTATCCGCCGCCTTTAGCCTTTATGTACTCCTCGCCGTCCTTATACACTGTAAGACTTTCGTTTTTCCACTCGATGCGGTAATTATGCCATTCCTTTTTCGTTGAAACATATTCTCCGCCCTGCGTGAATTTCTTCTCGTCGTTTACAAGACCTTCCGCGACGGCTGTCGAGCCTGAATCGGGGAAAAAGTATATTCCCGTTATTCCGTTGCCGTTTATGTCGTCGGTACCGGTGTAAAACGCGTACCTGAATCCCTGAGATAAGCCGTACCAGTCAAATGATACCGACCACTCCTTTTTCATCGTATACGTACCGTTTGCCTCGTCGTACAGATATGATTCCGGAATTTCAATGTAAGGATTTAAGCCTTTTTCCTTATCGGATCCTCTTGTTGTAACCGAACCGTTAATAAAAAAGACATTTCCCTTGTTTGAAATCGTGGGATCGGCTTTTACGCTTATCTCCCCCTTACCGCCGTACAGCGCCGGAGAATTATCTTCAGCCGAAACAGCGGTTGTAAGACCCGACAGCATACTCGCTGCCAAAATGAAACTTAGAGCCTTCTTCAAAATTAACACACGCTCCTTTTATTTTTTATTTCCATAAATAAATTATAACATTATTTAAACATTTTTCCAAGATATTTTTATGGACTGAATAGATAAATTTTCAACGCATTTTTGTTCATTTTGCACAAAAGAACTTGTAAAACCCAATAATCGCTTATATATTTATATGTTTTTTGAAATTAAATTTGAAATTAAAAAAGAGCCTTGCTCTTTAGCATACAGGTATAATTTGATAAGAGGTAACTATAAGATAAAATCTGTTAAAATTAAGTAAAATTTTACAATTTTCCGTTGAATATTTTCAAAATATATGGTACAATTAAATAAAGGAATAAACTCAAAGGAGGTTATGGTATGGATTTTATTAAGAAACAGGCGGAATTTGACCTTATAAGCTTCGGAGAGGTTATGCTCAGGCTCTCCCCTCCCAACAAGGAAAAAATTTCGCAAAGCGAAACATTTGAGAAAAACTGCGGCGGTTCGGAGTTTAACGTCGCCTCCGGCGCGGCGAGTCTGGGCATACGCGCCGCGGTTGTGACAAAACTCCCCAAAAACAAAATGGGGCATTTTATCGCGCGCCGTATCCGCTACGGAAACGTAAGCGACGACTATGTTGTATGGGACACGACCGATAAAAAGCGTCTGGGCGTTTACTATTACGAAAGCGGCGTTTATCCGCGTAAGTCGGCGGTTGTCTACGACAGAGTAGGCGCGTCGGTATGCTCTTTGAAGCTCTCGGAAATTCCCGATGATATTTATGACAAGGCGCGCGTATTCCATATAAGCTCCATTTCGCTCGCGCTCGACCCGAATTTGCGCGAAACGGCTCTGGCGATGATAAAGCTGATGAAGAAAAACGGCGTCGCGATATCGTTTGACGTAAACTACCGCGCGACGCTCTGGAGCGAGGAGGAAGCAAGAGAGGTTATCGAAAAGATATTCCCGCTCGTGGATATTCTGTTCGTTTCCGAGGAAACCTCAAGAAGAATGTTGCGGCGCACCGGCACGCTTGACGAGATAATGAAGGGCTACGCGGATACGTACGGCTGTAAAATAGTCGCGACCACGCAGCGCGAGGCGGTAAGCCCCACAAGGCATAATTTCGGCTCAAGGATTTATTATGACGGCAAGTTCTACGAGGAGCCTCATTATGAAAATATCGAGGTTATCGACCGCGTAGGAAGCGGCGACGCGTATGTCGCGGGAGTGCTGTACGGTATCCTCTCCGACGGCGGCATAGAACGCGCTATGTCAGTCGGAAACGCGTTGAGCGCTATTAAAAACACCGTTTCGGGCGATATGTCTATAAGCTCGCTTGACGAGGTTGAGTCGATAATAAAATCGCACAAGGCAACCGGAAAGCAGGACGAAATGGTAAGATAATTAAAGGAGCGGACTTACGTCCGCTCCTTTTTATATAAGCTTCTTTTTTGTTAAATCCATTTCAATAACCTCAACGGCGGCGGACACAAACTCGTCAACCTTCTTTTCGGTAAGATATGTATATTCCCTGTCAAGTCCGTTTTTTCCGAAATTTTTCTTATAATAATTCACGATAAACCTTGTTTGAATTGTAAGCTGGTCTTTTTCGTAATACGGAAGATAGTCCTTTACGGACTGTATGCCTTCAAGTATATTAAACGTGCGAAAATCCGGATTGTCACGCAAAAACTTATGGTCAAGGTCATTCCAGTCGCGCTTTACGCGCCTTGTGAAATCCTCCGAGTGGATAAACTCCGACTCATATTTATCGCACGTAGGCAGGTATATACGCGACGACCACATTATATCCGTTAAAAGATGCACGTAGTAGCCGAAATAAAACCAATACGCGTCATCTCTTGCCCTATCCATAAGATATTCGCGGTAAAAATCCTTGTAACGGCAGTCCTTTTTACTGCCCGTGGGAGTCCAGTGCGTAATTTTAGGCGGAGGGACAAACTCGCCCGCGCTGTCCTTTTTGCCGTAACCGCAGTCCGGAGCCACGCTTCCCGCGACAAACTCTTCCGGATTTATTCCGTTTATTTTATTAAGAAAACAGTCGGCTATTCTCAAATGCACTACCCAAGTCGCCATATTAAACCGCCTCCACCGATTAATTTAATTCCATTTACTTTCCGCCAATGCCGACGTAAGCGCTATACACGCCTTTATATCCGATACGCTCGCCATTTCCGACGGCGAGTGGATATACCGTGTCGGCACGGAAATTCCGCCTGTTTTAACGCCCGATTTTGAAAGATGAATTGCGCCCGCGTCAGTACCGCCGTCGGTCATAATCTCAAGCTGATACGGAATTTTATTCGCCTTTGCCGTTTCAAGCATATGCGTCCGCACATCGCTGTCGCACAGAACCGAGCGGTCCATAACCTTTATCGCCGCGCCCTTGCCCAAGCTTACCGCCATTAAAGGCGCTTCGGGAGTATCGCCCGTATCGGTAACGTCAACCGCGACGGCAAAGTCAGGCTCTATCGCAAACGCGGCTGTTTTCGCGCCGCGAAGCCCAACCTCCTCCTGAACCGTAAAGACGAAATACAAATCGTTTTCGGCAGCCGTGATTTTTTTCATCGCCTCGATAAGGACGTAACAGCCGGCGCGGTTATCGAGAGCCTTTGATATTACCGTGTCGCCGGATTTGTAATAACCGCCGATAAACGCCGCGCTGTCCCCTATTTTAACCTTCTTTTCCGCGTCCTTTTTGTTTTTCGCGCCGACGTCGATATAAAGCTTTTTAATATCGGCTTTTTTGTCAAAGCTTTCCTCTTCGCTTCCGATAACGCCTACCGTTCCGTTCGCGAATCGAACCTTACAGCCGCAAAGCTCCTTTACGCACAAGCCCCCTACGGCTGTAAAGCGTATAAAGCCGTTATCGTCTATAAACGAAACGGCAACGCCTATCTCGTCCATATGAGCCGCAAACATTATTTTAGCGCCGTTTCCCTTTTTATGCGCTATAAGGTTTCCCAAAGCGTCCGTTCCGATTTCGTCGCAGTAATCCTTTATTTCGTTTTCTATAAGCTCTCTTATTGCGCCCTCACTGCCCGAAGGACTGTTTATCCGCGTTAATTTTTCAAGTAATTTCATTTTGTTTCTCCGTTCCTTATAAATAGACCGATAAGCGCCGCGGCCGACTCAATATCCGCCTTTGAAGCCATATTTACCGGTGTATGCAAATATCTGCACGGCACGGAAATATTGACCGTTACCGCGCCCGCGCAGGCGGTCTGAACCGCGCCGCCGTCGCTTGAATTTTCGG
The DNA here is from genome assembly GCA_964454725.1 of uncultured Lachnospiraceae bacterium. Taxonomy (GTDB): domain Bacteria; phylum Bacillota; class Clostridia; order UBA1381; family UBA1381; genus JALEPO01. The sequence goes on along the minus strand of CAYVUD010000001.1, from coordinate 10,686 downwards.
CGAAGCTTCCAATCTGTGTTTTAACGCCGTTTTCGGCGGCGAGCCGTATAAGCCTGTCCGTTTCGTTTCTGTCAAACCTCGTGTTTTTATCGGCATACGCGATAACCGCGCCGTTTCCGAGCTTAACCGTCTTTTCCCGCGGCTTCGCGCCGAACATATCCGAGGCGTCAGCGGCGCCGATTATCAAAGCCTCGTCCGGCTGTATGCCGTATGCCGCGATATGAGCGCCTCTGCCCTCAATCTCGCTCTGAACCGCGAATACGGCGTAAATATCGCTGTCGCCGCTGTTTTTTAACGCTCCCGCAAGGCACGCGCAGCTTATCGCCGCGCCAAGTCCTTTTCCCTTTACGGTTTCGCCGATTTCTTTAAATTCGGTGTCAAACGCTACATAGTCGCCGAGCGCAACCGTCTTTTCCGCTTCCTTTTTATTTTTCGCGCCAATATCTATAAATAAGTCCGACACGGCGGCAACATTTTCGCGCTCCGCCTTTTTCTGCAGATGTATCGCCTTCATACCGATAACGCCCTTGATTTCGTTTTCGCCTATCAAAACGCGCTTTGATACTATAGTTCTCGGGTCGATTTTGCCGACGGGACTGAATTTTACATAGCCGGTATCGGTTATTCCGGAAACTATAAATCCGGGCTCGTCCATATGCGCGATTAACGCTGTTTTTTTACCGCTTTTACCGTATTTTCGGGCAATAATATTGCCCATTGTGTCAATTTTTATTTCGTTTACATACGGAGCTATCTCTTTTATTATAATATCGCGGATTTTATGCTCGTTTCCGCTTACTCCGCAGGTGTTGGAGAGCATTTCTAAAAGGCAAGCCATTCGAGGTCGCCTCCCTTCAAATCGGTTATAAAGCCTACCAGAAGCTTTTCAACCGCCTTAACGTCCGAAACGGAAAGCGTTTCAACGGACGTATGCATATATTTTAACGGAATCGAAAGAAGCGCCGTCGGTATGCCGGAGCGCGCGGTCTGAATTTCCCACGCGTCCGTACCGGTATCTCCGCCCTCAACCTCTTTTTCGGTTTTTATTCCGTATTTTTTCGCCGTAGACAAAAGTCTTTCCGTAAGCTTCGGGTGCAAATTCGGACCTAACGCCACAACCGCGCCGCAGCCTGAGTTAAACGCGCCCTTTGAGTTGTCAGGCGTTATGCCGTGTGTTACGTCAATCGCTATCGCAAGGTCGGGATTTATGCCGTAGGACGCCGTTTTCGCGCCTCTGCAGCCTACCTCCTCCTGAACTGCCGCGACCGCGTAAACGTCAACGTCCAAGTCTTTTCCCGAAAGCTTCTTCATCGCCGTTATGACGGCGGCAAGGCTCGCGCGGTCGTCAAGCGACTTTCCGCTCCACTGCGATTTTCCCAGCGCGCCGACAGACTGCGGCAGCGTAACGCTGTCGCCGACGGAAACGGTCTTTAAAACCGTTTTGGCGTCAAGACCGGTATCAATCGCCATATCTTTTATTTTAACCGTTTTGCCGGCTTCAAGAAGGTAATCGGGCTTAATCCCTATCACGCCGTAAACGTCGGTTTTGCCGTGAACCGTAACCTCGGCGGCGGGCAGTGTGCGCTCATCGACTCCGCCGACCGGCGCGAAGGTCAGATAGCCCTCGCCGGTTACGGAGGTCACCATAAGACCGATCTCGTCACAATGCGCCTCGATAAGAATTTTCGGCGCGTCCTTTTTGCCGCACTCCTTAACCGCTATGACGTTTCCGAGCGCGTCGGAACGAACCTCGTCGCAGTACGGCATAAAAAGCTCGGCAACCTTGTCCGCAAGTCTGTATTCAAAACCCGATACGCCCCGCATATCGCTTAATTGCTTTATTAATTTACGCATAATTTATTCCTTAAAGTTTATTTACCAAGTCTTTGAACAAATTTCCTCGTTCCATAAAGTTGTTGAACATATCGAAGCTCGTGCTTGCGGGCGACAAAAGTACAACGTCGCCCTTTTGAGCCTTCGTTTTCGCGGTATTGACCGCGTCCTCGTATGAGGCGGCGCGTATAACCTCAACGTCCGCGCCCCTGCCGGTCGCTTTTATTTCCTTTTTCAGCGCCTCCTCGATTTTATCCGACGTCGCGCCGATGAGAATGAGCGTTTTAACGTGTTCCGCAATCGCCGGACCAACCGCGTCGTAGGGTATGCCCTTATCCTTGCCGCCCGCGATCATAATTACCTTCTCGGGGAACACGCGAAGCGTGTTTACGGTGCGGTTGGGGCTTGAGTCAATGGAGCTGTTGTAGTAGCGAACGCCGTCAAGCGTGCGGACAAGCTCTATCCTGTGTTCCACCCCGCCGAACTCCTTAGCGATTTTCACTATTGCGTCGTCGCCGACAAGCCCGTCTACGGCGGCAATCGCAGCCATATAATTCTCGACATTGTGCATACCGGGAATTTTAATATCCTTTATATTCAAAACCGGTGTTTCGCCGCGCTTTATAATATCGCCGTCAAGGTATACGTCAGCCTTAGTCTTTCTCGAAAACCGCTTTACTATCCCTTTCGCCTCGTTCGCTAACGGAACGCTGTCGGGATTGTCGGCGTTAAGAACCGCTATGCCGTTTTTATCCTGGTGCAGGAATATGTTCTTTTTCGCGTCTGTATATTCCCGATAATCCTTGTGATAATCAAGATGATTGGGACTTAAATTGGTCACGACCGCAATCTCGGGCGACGTTTGCATAGTGTGGAGCTGGAACGAGGAAAGCTCAAGAATTACCCAGTCCTCCGGCTTCATTTTCTCCGTTTCGGTAAGAAGCGGATTTCCGATGTTGCCGCCGAGCCACGTCGTATACCCCGCTTCGGTGAGCATTTTGTGGATAAGCGTCGTCGTTGTGGTCTTGCCGTCGCTTCCCGTTACCGCGATTTTGTGCGACGGGCAAATTTCGAGAAATACCTCCATTTCGCTCGTTACCCTCGCGCCTCTGTTTCTCGCCGCCGCAAGCTGCGGTACGTCGTAACGAAGCCCCGGGGTGCGGAAGATTATATCGCCCGTAAGGTACTCGAGATAATCGTCTCCCAAATGCAGTTTTACGCCGAGCTTTTCCAAATCGTCCGCCGTTTCGCCGAGCTTTTCGCGCGAACGCCTGTCGCAGGCGTGAACCTCGCCCGCGCACAAAGAAACAAGGTATTTTATAAGCGGCAGATTGGAAATGCCGATACCGATAACGGTAACCGTTTTACCCTTTATATTTTGCTTAAATTCCTCAAGCTTAGTCATAATTTCCTCCTTAGTCCAACTTAAGAACCGACATAAACGCCTCCTGAGGCACTTCCACGCTTCCCACCTGTCTCATACGCTTCTTGCCTTCTTTTTGCTTTTCCAGAAGCTTCTTTTTTCTCGTTATGTCTCCGCCGTAGCACTTCGCCAAAACATCTTTTCTCAGCGCCCTTACCGTTTCGCGCGCGATTATCTTTGAACCGATAGCCGCCTGAATAGGCACCTCGAAAAGCTGGCGCGGTATGGCTTCCTTGAGCTTTTCGGTCATTTTTCGTCCGCGATTGTACGCGTTGTCCTTATGCACTATAAACGAGAGCGCGTCAACCATTTCGCCGTTTAGGAGAATATCGAGCTTTACAAGGTCTGATTTGGCATAGCCGCAAAGCTCGTAGTCGAACGACGCGTAGCCCTTTGTACGCGACTTTAGCGCGTCGAAAAAGTCGTAAATTATCTCGTTAAGCGGCAGCTCGTAGAATATTTCCGCGCGGGTTTCGTCCATATACGTCATATCCTTATATATCCCGCGCCGCTCCTGACACAGCTCCATTACGTTTCCCACAAAGTCCTTCGGCACCATAATCGCAGCCTTTACCATAGGCTCTTCCATATGCTCTATCTCGCCCGGGTCGGGAAGATTTGTCGGGTTGTCGCACCACACCATTTCGCCGTTCGTCTTGTATACCTTATAAATAACGCTCGGCGCGGTCGTTACGAGGTCAAGATTGTATTCTCTCTCCAGACGCTCCTGTATGATTTCCATATGCAGAAGTCCCAAAAATCCGCAGCGGAAACCGAAGCCCAGCGCAACCGACGTTTCCGCCTCAAACATAAGCGCCGCGTCGTTTAGCTGCAATTTCAAAAGCGCGTCTTTTAAATCCTCATACTGCGCGCCGTCCGCGGGATATATGCCGCAGTAAACCATCGGATTTACCTTCTTATAGCCCGGAAGCGGCTTGTCCGCCGGATTTGAAACGGTCGTTACCGTATCGCCGACGCGCGTTTCCTGAATATTTTTAATACTCGCCGCGATATAGCCTACGTCGCCGGCATATAAGCCGTCCGTCTGCCTCAGACCCGACGGGTGCATTACTCCGACCTCTACTACCTCAAACCGCGCGCCCGTAGCCATCATTTTTATTTTCTGCCCGGGCTTTAAGGAGCCGTCCTTAACTCTTACATAAACGATAACTCCCTTGTAGCTGTCGTAGTACGAGTCGAATATAAGAGCCTGCAAAGGCGCGTTCTCATCTCCCGACGGAGCCGGAATTTTCTCGACTATTTCCTCCAGAACAGATTCGACGTTAAGACCTGTTTTTGCCGAAATTTTCGGCGCGTCCTCGGCGGGTATGCCGATTACGTCCTCGATTTCTCTTATTACGTGTTCGGGCTGAGCCGAGGGCAAATCGATTTTGTTTATTACCGGCACAACCTCCAAATCGTGGTCGATCGCCAGATACGTGTTCGCGAGAGTCTGCGCCTCTATTCCCTGCGAAGCGTCAACGATAAGGATAGCGCCCTCGCACGCGGCAAGAGAGCGCGAAACCTCATAGTTAAAGTCTACGTGCCCGGGCGTGTCGATAAGATTGAGCGTATAAATCTCGCCGTCACCGTGTTTGTATTTTAGCGTTACCGCGTGCGCCTTTATGGTAATTCCGCGCTCACGCTCCAAATCCATATTGTCAAGAAGCTGCTCCTCCATATCGCGCTCCTCGACCTCGCCGGTAAGCTCCAGAAGCCTGTCGGCAAGAGTGGACTTACCGTGGTCAATATGCGCGATTATGCAGAAATTCCTGATTTTGTCCTGCCTTGAATTTGACATTATTACTTTCTCCCGAATTAATTAAATATACGTTTATTATAACATATTTTTCCCCCGTTGTAAATATTATTTCACTGATTTTTCAAAACAGCCGCGATCGCGCGGGCGACGTCGCGCCCGCCCTCCTTCGCTTCGTCGAGCGTGTTGCCGTTGCTGCCCACCTCGATTAAAAGACTTCCGTCGGTCATATGCATATTGAACCGTTCCGTTCTTAAATTCACCGGTCTCATAAGTCCCGGATACATTATTTCGGCGGCGTTCTGTATTTTTGCGGCAAGCTTGAGGTTTTCGCGCCAGTTTTTATGCTCAAGCCCCATACTGTCGCTGCCGCAGACAAGCATAACCTTGGCTGTCGGAACACCGTTTTGCTCGCAGCTTACCTTTAGCTTGGAGCCGTCGGAGTAGATGAACGCGTCGCGATGCACGTCAAGCACCATTTTGACCGACGGATTTTCCGCGAGAAAGTTTGTTATGGTCGTAAGCGCGCGGGTGTACGCGCCCTGATAAGACGGATAGTCGTGATAAGTGGTATCGTGATACGTTTTTATGCCGTATTCCTCAAGCGTTTGGCAAATTACCTCCCCTACCGCGATAACATTTTTCGCGTCGTCCGTCGTGCGTTCGGTTTCGCCCGACATAGCGTCGCCGTCGTAACATTCTGTCGTGTGCGTATGCACAACAAGAACCTGCGGCCCGCTCTCATCAACGGAAAAGTTCAAATCCTCGGCGCACATAGCGTCTAAATTAACGTCATAGCCGGTGGCGTTGTTTATGTCAAGCCCCGAGGACGAGCAAATCCGCTCCTTCGTCGGAAGCTCCGGTTCGGAAACTGGCGGCGTCGGTTCGGGCGGAGTCTTATCACCGTCGTTTTCAGGCTCTTCGCTGTCGTTTTTCGGGAGCGTGGAATCAAACGAGGCGGAATATTGCGAAATTATGCTTTCGGGCGCGCTGAAATCAATGCCCGCGACCCTTTTCACAAAATCCCCAAGATTGAATTTTTCCGTTTCCTCGGTCGGCAGACCTTCGGATAAAATACCCTCATATACGCTATCCCCCGCTTTAAACGTCTCAATCGCGGCGCTGCTTGTCCCGACAACCGCCGCGAACACGCCCGCCGCAGCGGCCGCGGCGGCGCATATAAAAGTAAATATAAGCTTTTTTCGCGTAATTACTATTGTTTTGAATTTCATATGTTAATCCTCCGTTTACCATATTATCCATACGCTGAAAATTTATTGAATATGTCAAAAAAATTGATGTTTAAAAAATCGCGGAAAATTTATAAAAAGCTCTTGACAAATGGAACTACATAGTGTAGTATATAACTATACTACACTATGTAGAAAATATATCGGACGCGATATGAGGAGGATAATGTAAATGGCGGCAAAAATTTCAGGCTCGGAAATGGAGCTTATGCGTATAATCTGGCAAAAGGGCAAGGAGGTCACGAGCGCGGATTTAATCGAGCGGTTAAAAGAAACGTGGAAACCGACAACCGTAATGACTTTTTTGAAGCGGCTTTGCGACAAGGGCGTGCTGGACGTCAGAAAAGAAGGCAAGACAAATTTTTACAGAGCTAAAATAACCGAGGACGAATACAAGCAGGGACAAACCGAGGAATTTCTTAACGAAATGCACAAGGGGTCGGTAACGAGTCTTTTAGCTTCGCTCACAAGGGGCAAACAGCCCGACAGCGCGGAGCTTGCGGAAATTAAGGAATGGTTTGACAGCCTGTAAAGAGGTGAATATAAATGACGAATATTTATACACTGTTGCTTATGAGCGTGTCGGGAACACTGATGTATCTCCTGTCGCGTTTGTTCGCCAAGCGGACCCGCTACTGTGTTTGGCAGTACGCTATGCTTATAACCTCGGTTATAATGCTCTTGGTACCGATACAGAAGATACTAGAAATACCCCGCGTTTTCAGCGTTACCGTACCAAAAACGCTCAATATGAGCTTAGGCGGCGCGATTACTTTAAGCGGCGCGGCGGAAACGATAGCGTCGCGTATTACCGCGGCTCATATAATAATCGCGGTATGGTTTGCGGTTCTGCTCTCTCTTTTGGCGAGGATTGCCGTAAAGTACATAAAAACAGCCAAAACTCTCAGACAGCTTACGAAAAAATGTTACTCTGCGGAAACGCTTGAAATATATTTTTCGGTGTGCAAAAGGCTCGGAATACGCAAAAACATTGAACTTTTGGAGAGTAAATATCTAAAATCGCCGCTGCTTTTCGGGATATTCCGACCGGTAATCATAATTCCCGATAAAAGCTTTTCCAAAAAAGAGCTGGAAATGATTTTAGCTCACGAGCTGACGCACTGTAAGCACTGTGATTTATGGATTTCTTTGGGCGCGTCAATCGCTCAGTGCGTCCATTGGTTCAACCCCGCCGTTTACTTTATGGGAAAATCGATTACCGAAACCTGCGAGCTTTTCTGTGACGAAACGGTTATAAAGCATTTAAACGCGGAGGATAAAAAATCCTACGGCAGCCTTATTTTATCGGTTATAGAAACGGAGCTTAATTCACGGCTCGCCTACACAACGTCAATGGCGTCGGCAAAGGACGGCATACAGACGCGGCTTCGCAAAATCGTCGAATTTAAAATACCGACAAAGGCTTCAAAAATCGCGGGGATTATGATAGTTTTCGCCTGCTCGGTTTCGGCTCTTACGGCGTTTGGCTTTAAGACTGCGGCGGAGGTTATGCCGGAGGAAGTAAAACAAATTATACCGATAGCTATGCCCGCCGAGGTCCCATTGGAGGAAGTCGCCCCGACGACGCTTGTCGAGCCGGACGTTTCGCCCGCGATCGATACGCCCGCCGATTCAGCCCAAACGGAGGATTATTCCGAGAATATAACCGAAGAGGGCGACAATATTCAGCCCGAAATCAACGATACCTTAGCCGAAAATCCGGATTTGCCCGAAGAAATTCCGTATGAACAGTCAGACGCGGAGAAACCGCGCGATGTTTTTGAAACGCAAACCGAACCGCGGACCTCGTATATATTTAACACGGATTTTGAAAACGGGGAATCCGCAAGCGGCAGCTTCGCGGTAAAGAGCGGCGACAAGCTGTCGGTCAATAAGATAAGCGGCTCAGACGACGTTCCCGTATCGGTACACAACGCTCTGACGGGTGAGATTATCTACGACGAGCGCGAGGACAAGACGCGCGGCAGCTTCCAAATGACCGTGCCGGAGGACGGAGAGTATTATATAACCGCCTATTCCGAAAGCGGAAGCAATACGGGGATTTATATTTACGGGGAATAATCTTGTATTAGGCAAAATACAAAAAGTCAAAAAATTTCAAAAAAAGCTTGCATTTCCCTATTAACTGTGATATAATCACATAGTTATTACGGGCGGTCCTCTGCCTCGGTCGGCACGAACGTCTAAGAATTAAGGAGGAATTAATGATGAACGCAAACGAAATCATTAACGCTTTGACAAAAGACCAAATCAGAACAGACCTGCCCGAGCTTGTGGTTGGCAACAACGTAAAGGTTTACCAGAAGATTGTCGAGGGTTCGAGAACAAGAACTCAGATGTTTGAGGGTACGATCATCAAAAAGCAGGGCGGCGGAATTGCCGAGACGTTTACCGTAAGACGTATTTCCTACGGCGTAGGCGTTGAAAAGACGTGGCCTGTAAACTCGCCCAACATCGAGAAAATCGAGGTTTCGAGAAAGGGTAAGGTCAGACGCGCCAGACTGTTCTATCTGCGTGACAGAGTCGGTAAGGCCGCCAAGGTTAAGGAAAGAATATAATTCCTTGAGATTAAAAAACGGGACATACAAATGTCCCGTTTTATCTTGTTCTTAAACCGGCTTTGCCGGCATTTTTCCGGCAAGTCAAGATAAGCGTTTAGCTTTGTATTGTGAAAATAACAGAAAATTAATAATTTATTCATTGATTTTTAATATAGATATGGTATAATTATGCTAATAATTGTTTCGGAGGATGGTAATAATGAGCGAAGAAAAGAAAAGCTTAGGCAAAGAAATATGGGAATGGGTCTATACAATAGCCATAGCGGTCGCTATAGCTATGATTATAAAAGGCTTCATATTTGATATAGTAAAGGTGGACGGCTCAAGTATGTTCCCAACTCTCGTTGACGGCGACCGCCTTATCGTTACAAAGCTCGGCTATAAGCCGAAGCAGGGCGATATAATAATCCTCGACAGCGAGTACAAAAACCGCGAGGAATACTATAACAATATCGCCGAAGCCAACGGCGATTCGGATTTCGGTTTCTTCGACAGGCTCTTGGCGCGCAAGGATATGCCGGAAAGCCTCAAGAAAAAATATTATGTCAAAAGGATTATCGCGATGCCCGGACAAACGATAGATTTAATTGACGGCAAGGTTTATATTGACGGCGAGGAGCTTGAGGAGGAATATTACGAAGGCTTAACATCCCCCATCGATCCGACTGTCGAATTTCCGATAACGGTTGAAGATGGAATGGTATTCGTTATGGGCGATAACCGTCCCAGAAGCAAGGACAGCCGTTCCTCGGAGCTTGGTCAGGTCCCGTATAAAGCGATTTTGGGTAAATCGCAGCTCAGGATATGGCCTGTCGGCGGTTTTGGAATGACAAGATAAAATAAAAAGCGGGGCAGTTTAAAAAGTCATTTTTAAACTGCCTTAGTTTTAATATTCCCTTTTTAGCAGGAGGTAATAATGCAGGAGTTACAGTGGTATCCGGGGCATATGGCAAAAACACGCCGTTTGATTGAGGAAAATCTGAAATTTATCGACGTTGTTGTTGAAATCCTTGACGCGCGTATCCCATTTTCCGGCAGAAATCCGAATTTTGATGATATTATAAGAAACAAGCCTCGGCTTTTGGTTATGAACAAAGCGGATTTGGCGGATAAAGAGCTTACAAAGGCGTGGATTGAGGCTTACAAAAAAAGGGGGCTTACGGTTATTCCCATAAGCTGTACCACCGGAGAAGGCATAAATAAGGTCGCGTCTCAGGCGCGGGCGCTTATTCGGGATAAGCTTGACCGTGAAAAGGAAAAGGGACGCAACCGCACGCTTAAAATTATGATGGTTGGTATCCCAAACGTCGGCAAGTCGAGCCTTATAAACCGTCTTATCGGCAAGGCAAGCACCAAAACCGGCGACCGTCCCGGCGTTACCCGCGGCAAGCAGTGGCTGCGTCTTAAAGGCGATATTGAGCTTCTCGATACGCCCGGTATTCTTCCGCCGAAATTTGAGGATCAGGAGGTCGCGAAACGTCTCGCCTACACGGGCGCGATCAAAGACGAGATTATGAACACCGAGCTTCTCTCCTATAGCTTATGTGAGTTTTTGCGGGATAACTACCCCGATTTGCTGTGCGCCAGATACAAGCTTGACGGCGTTGACGGCTTAGAGGGCTATGAAATATTGGAAAAAATCGGAAAAAAACGCGGTTTTGTCATTTCCGGCGGCGAAACAGATACGGAACGCGCGGCGAATATGCTTCTTGATGAGCTGCGAGCCGCGAAAATAGGAAATATCACGCTGGAACGACCGTAACCAAAAAAACGCCTGAATTTATAACTCAGGCGTTTTTTATTTTTTATTTCAGTTCATAGCCGCCTACCGGACGAACC